>CAYSFY010000005.1:0-19426 GCA_964430285.1 uncultured Desulfobulbia bacterium | reverse complement strand
GCCGCAACGAGATGCGACTTGCCGGCGAGAGGGGTGAGGTCGGCGGTCACCGTCACATCGCGGAGGTAGGCGTTGCCGGTCCAGGCATCGGCATCCTCGGCGGTGTGGTGGCCCTGCGCATCAACTCCGACATGATGTTCTCCCACGGCATCTGCCCCGACTGCCTGCAAGGGGTGATGCAGGAGCTGGATCAGGCGCGCAAGAACGTCCACCAGCAGAAGTGACTGTTGGCGGCCCGAGAACGGACACTCCCCGGGCCGAATAAGGAAGAGAAAAGGTTCCCTCAGCCCGCGCCGTGCTGGCCGGTGAGGGGCACAAAGGCAACGTCCAGGACAACCCGCCGCTCAACCTGGCCGTCCATCCCCTTGTTAAGCACAACTAACTGCTGGCGCCCGCCGGCAGGACCGACGGGCAGGACCATGCGCCCACCCTCCGCCAACTGCGCCACCAGCGGCGCCGGCACCTCGGGGGCGGCAGCGGTGAGGATGATGCCGTTGAATGGGGCCTTCGCCGGCAACCCCTGGTACCCGTCCCCCGCTTTCACCGTCACGTTGTCATACCCCAAGCGCTTCAGTCGAGCCGAGGCCGCCACGGCCAGCGGCGCAACGATCTCCAGGCTGTAGACCTCCTTGGCCAGTCTTGCCAGAATCGCGGCCTGATACCCGGAGCCGCACCCCACCTCCAACAGAATATCATCCTCGTCAATGGCGAGCAGTTCGGTCATCAAGGCCACGATATAGGGCTGGGAGATGGTCTGACCGTAGCCGATGGGCAGGGGATAGTTCTCGTAGGCAAAGAGAGACTCCTCCCGGGGCACGAACTCATGTCGCGGTACCGCGGCCATGGCCCGCATCACCCGGGGGTCCGGCCGGGAGATGCCGGTAAGGCCGGCGGTGAAAAGGTACTCTTGCTCGATGTCGAGCAGGAGCTGTCTCTGTCTATCGCTCTGGGACATGGCGGTGGTGGCTGTGAGGGGAAGCTGCCGAGAAGGACGAGATCTCTAGCGAGCGGCCCTCACCATGAGCAAGGGGTCAGGCCGCCTTCAGGGATGCGTCTACACGAACTTATTGAAGTAGGTCGGTATCTTTGTGTCAAGAAAAAGCTCCTTGTCGGTTACCGGGTGCCGCAAGGAGATGGAGAGGGCATGCAGGGCCAAGCGCTTATGGCCCTTATCCCCCTGGCCATACCTCTTGTCGCCCACCACCGGGTGCCCCTTGTCCGCCAGATGAACGCGGATCTGGTGTTTGCGGCCGGTCAACAACTTCACTTCCAATAGCGAGAAAAATTTCGACTCCTTGAGCACCTTATAGGCGGTGTAGGCAAGTTTCCCCTTGCCGGGCTCGGTGGTGGAGTAGACGCCAAAGGCCTTGTTCTCTTCCAGGTAGGAGGTGATGGTCTCCTCCTGGTGCTCGCAGCGACCATGGACAACGGCGACATAGATCTTCTTGGTCTCCGGCCATTGGCTCTGCAAGGCGACCTTGGCCTCCTCGGTCTTGGCAAAAACCAAGACCCCCGAGGTGTCCCGATCCAGCCGGTGCACGATGAAGATACGGTTTTTGGACTTGGGAGCGCCCTTGCGGACATAATCGGTGAGGGCGAAGTAGGCGGTGCGCGTCTTCTCGCTGTCGGTGGCCATGGTCAACAGACCGGCGGGTTTATCCACCACCAGGATATCCCTATCTTCGTAAATGATCTCCAGCCCTTTCGGCAGGTATTTGGTAATCGGTTTGGCGGCACTGGGCATGGGGGCTCTCGCGCGCGGTCCATGATCGACCGCTCATTATGGTTGATGAACGTGGACGTTGCCGTCACGTCATGGACGCCGCATCATATCCCGGAACCTGCCGGGTCTTCAATTATGCGCAGATCAATATAGGTGGACAGGGCTTCCTGTCCCTTCTCATGCCAGGCAAATTTGACCCCGATGACCCGGGTCAGCTCCTCATCGCCTTTGCGCCACATCACCTTGGCCTCCGGGACCTGCACCTTGGTCTCCTCAACCCCGGAAAAACGGCTGCAAAGGGTCAAGGTCAGGTGGCAGAGGATATCGCCAACGCCGATCATCATGGGAAGATCGACCAGGAACTTGGCCCCCTCCATGGAGACATCCTCGACCTTGCCGGTAAAGAGCCGCTGTTTATGGAGGCGGGAGTAAACCACGGTCGAGTTCCCCGCCGTATTGACCCGCGGGAACTGGCGCTGATGGATATTGTAAATCGCGCCGGGATATTTCAGGCCCAGCAGATCCTTGGCCTTCTTGACCCTTTCCGCCTCGAAGCAGCGCAGGGGACTCCCCTTGCTACGGTAGTAATAGAGGCATGTGCCCACCGAGCAGCTGGGTTCATGAGGATGGTGGACGACCAGCAACTCACCGGCAGGCGTCTTGCTCGTGGCCATAAGCACCAATTTTTTGATCTCTTTCTTGCCGCCCCTGCCACAGAAGACCTCAGCCTTTCTTTCCACCAGAGAGTCAATCTCTTGAGCAATAGTCAGGGGATCATCGGTCCACAGTTCTTTCATCGCGCCCTCTGCGCAGCAAGGTAAAAACAGCTGAACCTGCCCACCTCGCACTTCTCGTCACTCCGAGGAGGTCCGGACGGGCTACACCTACACAATGTGATACTTGTCAAGAGAGTTGATCGCTCGCTACCACGCGAGCAGGCAATCGAATTCACACCGAAAAGAAAATTAATTACGAAAGCACCAAATTGCAAAATAAATCAAGTAAAAAAAAAGCCCCAGACCCTCCCACTTCACAGCCTCGGGAATATGATCGAGATGAACGATGGCCCTAAGGTGTCGGGGCGGGGAAACTCCCCGAACGGGAAAAAAAGTCATCAAGGGCGACAGGTGGGAGAGCGGCAATAACGGTTGCCAAAGCGGAAGCAAGCTGATGGAATCGCAAAAAGTCGTGCACCTGACCATTTGCCAGTGTAATTTCAATGTGTTATGGGGAGTGCCAGCGGCGGTTGAACGATTTCTGCAAAACCGTCAAAGCTGGGGAAGTTACAAACTGGTTATGGTTACGATGTGGAAGGCCCACGCTGGGCGGAAGGACCTGACTCTGCTGACGATGAGACGGAGAGTTTGCCGCCTCCCCTAAGGTGACCCGCCATGTCAAGACAGCCCCCTCGCCTTGACCTGCGTTATTGTTTCCCATACGGTGACCCTACCAATTTCATACTAATGGCCTCAACGCGGTTTAGGATGGCGGTCTATCCAACGTCGGACAGCCGATTGCGAGGGTGGTACGGGTGATTGGCAACAAACGGCTTACGGTGGCATTCGAGGAGCGCAAGGGCCGCGGGATGATGGCCTAGCAGAGTTTTTGGATCAATCAGACCCCATGATTCGTCCCCTGCCGAAACGCCCAGAGCGGTTTCGGGGTATGCGCCCGACGGCCAGATGCCCGAATCATGGAGATCTAACAACTGTATACCCGTGATCGAGACCAAGATCAACACGCCCCCGTACGGAGGCGACCAAGGAAGATTGGTGTGGTTTACGGGGAGGGAAAACAGTTGGGGGGAGGGAAGAAGGGTCTCAGGCTCCTCAGCCGCCTGGCCGTCAGGTAATCGGATTATGGGGCTGAGGCCCTCCGATGCCGTCAAGGACATCTTAACCACGGGCCTGTAGTAATGACAACCGAAATTTGACCACCCCGAGCTGTGGACGCGATAGGGCGATGGGGCCATCACCCAGCTATTTTTTGGGCCGAGGCCGAGACCATTAACGACCACCCCGACATCAGGGAGATATTCAAACGGTTCTCAATGGATTGCGTGCCAATAAAATATACGGTGGGCGGAGGAGCTAAGCAGACTGAGGCAAGGGAGTTGATCGTGCGAAGTTGATAGGGCGGTTTGATGGATGCAAATTTCTCGATTAATTTGCAATTTTTCTCATTTTGCACGCGAGCTTATAAAATTAGACCCAGGACAGGACCCCCGCGCGGGGGGCGACGAAGTAGATCAAGACCACGGCAGTGCCAAACAAGTTTCAATCCACGCCCCCGAGCGGGGGGCGACATGTGGCCACCGAGCGGGCCTATGGCAAGATCATGTTTCAATCCACGCCCCCGCGCGGGGGGCGACGTGACCAGGGTGGAGCGTTTGTGGGTTCTGGCCGTTTCAATCCACGCCCCCGCGCGGGGGGCGACAGGTCCGAATAGACGACAAGCTCTCCCGTATCTGGTTTCAATCCACGCCCCCGCGCGGGGGGCGACTTGACAGCTGGCTGCGCACCGTGGCGGTCGGCCCGTTTCAATCCACGCCCCCGCGCGGGGGGCGACGCGTTTAAAACAGCTATAAATTTTCTGTTCGGCGTTTCAATCCACGCCCTCGCGCGGGGGGCGACATCATCGGTACTCTGGAGTACCTGTGGGAGTATGGTTTCAATCCACGCCCCCGCGCGGGGGGCGACGGAGACCGTGGCCAGAATCATGGACTGTTCCCCGTTTCAATCCACGCCCCCGCGCGGGGGGCGACTCAGCAAACAGGATCGAGGTGTCAACATGGCAAGTTTCAATCCACGCCCCCGCGCGGGGGGCGACCCGCCTGGTTTGAGAAGCTCAACACCTGGGCGATGTTTCAATCCACGCCCCCGCGCGGGGGGCGACAGCTGCAAGGTTTGATCGACAAGTACCTGCCGCTGTTTCAATCCACGCCCCCGCGCGGGGGGCGACATGTTCCGGGCCTCGAACGACCGGGCGCTATCCTGGTTTCAATCCACGCCCCCGCGCGGGGGGCGACGGCGAACGTCGCAGTATCATGGTCTTGAACATACTGTTTCAATCCACGCCCCCGCGCGGGGGGCGACGTGTATCAGTGATGCAGCATCGTCACCAACCGATGTTTCAATCCACGCCCCCGCGCGGGGGGCGACCGCCGGTGCTTTGAAAGTTGCGCCGGTAAACATGAGTTTCAATCCACGCCCCCGCGCGGGGGGCGACCGGAGAATTGCGGCCAGATCGCCGCCACCTGGTTGTTTCAATCCACGCCCCCGCGCGGGGGGCGACCTGAGGGGGTGCTGGCGGAGAAGGCGGACGGGTCGTTTCAATCCACGCCCCCGCGCGGGGGGCGACACCATACCCTGTTATTTACACTCATGTCAACAAGTTTCAATCCACGCCCCCGCGCGGGGGGCGACACATGAGAAAAATACAGGAGGTGTTTAGCAATGGGTTTCAATCCACGCCCCCGCGCGGGGGGCGACCGGAGGGGGTAAACGACGGCTGATGGGCGGTGATGTTTCAATCCACGCCCCCGCGCGGGGGGCGACAGCTGCTTGGCCACTCGCTCGCTAAACTCCGCGTGGTTTCAATCCACGCCCCCGCGCGGGGGGCGACATTGTTTTCGATGCAAAATTGTTCGATATTCCGAGTTTCAATCCACGCCCCCGCGCGGGGGGCGACTTTGATTTCAGTTTCAACTCTCGCCCAATCTCACGTTTCAATCCACGCCCCCGCGCGGGGGGCGACGCAACATGCAAACAGCAGTTACAAAGCTTTGATGTTTCAATCCACGCCCCCGCGCGGGGGGCGACTATCAGTGTCAATGCCACGGATAGCGGCGACATAGTTTCAATCCACGCCCCCGCGCGGGGGGCGACGCCGATCTCTACAAGGATGGCCAGCGCCAAGAGGTTTCAATCCACGCCCCCGCGCGGGGGGCGACGCACTGCCATGGGGATCGAGTTCGGCGATTCGGTGTTTCAATCCACGCCCCCGCGCGGGGGGCGACATATGAGGGAGATTAAATTTAGGGCATGGTGGGTTTCAATCCACGCCCCCGCGCGGGGGGCGACTGAACGAGTATGGCGGCCAGATGGGCATTGAGGAGTTTCAATCCACGCCCCCGCGCGGGGGGCGACGTAGGTCCTTGGGGTCCGGCAGGGCCAGGGATAGTTTCAATCCACGCCCCCGCGCGGGGGGCGACATTGTTCTTTGGTAATCAGTTCCTTTCCTGGGTTAGTTTCAATCCACGCCCCCGCGCGGGGGGCGACGTCCGTTGGTGCTACCGTATCAGCCCCATTAATAGTTTCAATCCACGCCCCCGCGCGGGGGGCGACCCTTTGGGTATAGTTATGGTCCATTATATCTGTTGTTTCAATCCACGCCCCCGCGCGGGGGGCGACGGGGATCAACGACAAGTTCGCAACCCTTGGCGATGTTTCAATCCACGCCCCCGCGCGGGGGGCGACTGTACAACAAAAAAATACCATCAAATCAATAAAATACAATGCAACATACGCGAAGGGTGCTCCAACTCGTTGCCCGCAACCAACAAACGAAGGTACCAATCTTTTTTATCCCGCGAATTCGAGCGGTTACTGACCGCGCGATAGGTACGGGAAAACCATGTCCATTTCAGGGTCGCGCACCTCCTTTTTCATACAATCAGTGGCCCTTCCGGATCATAGGCCGGTTTCGCACCGACATGCTCCACCCGGGGTTTCCAATTACTCCCGAGAAAATAAAAGCGCAGGCTATCTTGCTCCTCATCAATCTCCGCGAGCAGCCGGAAACGAAGCACTGCCCATTGAGCAGGGTCCACCAAGCACTCGAAGACCGAAAACTGCACCCGCTGCCCGTAGTTCTCGCAGGCCCTGGCCACCCGACGCAACCTCCTCCGTCCGGCCGGGGTCTCGGTGTTGACATCGTAGGTCACCAGTACCAGCATGGGCTCACCTCACTTCCAAAAATAGGGGGGATAACCGTCCAGGTCCCCCCGCAGGTAACGGCTCAAAAGCATGGCCTGCACGAATGGTAGAAGTCCGAGGGCCACCTTTTCGTTGATAAAGGGGTGTAGCAACTCCTCCTGCTTCCGTTTTTGATAGGCGACCAACAACTCCTTGCGGGTCTCGTCGTCCATCATCACCGCCCCACTCTCCGTGGTCTTGAACCCTTTGCCCTTGATCTGCTGCCGATTGACGAGGGACAAGGCCAGCCGATCGGCCAGAACCGGCCGCAGCTCCTCCATGAGATCAAGGGCCAAACTTGGCCGGCCAGGCCGGTCGCGATGCAGGAATCCCACCGCCGGGTCAAGGCCCACCGTCTCCAGGGCCGAGCGGACATCATGGGCCAAGAGGGTATAGAGAAAAGAGAGCAGGGCATTCATGTTGTCCAGGGGCGGCCGTCTAGTCCGTTCCTGAAAAAAGAACTCCTCCTTCTGGGCGAGGATGAGGTGATCGAACACGGCAAAATAGTGACGGGCCGTGTCCCCTTCGATGCCCCGCACGGTGTCAAGGGCGAGGGGGTGCTGGAGTTGGCCGAGGCTACGCTCCAAGGAGTCCACCGCAGCCTTGACCTCCGGCCCACCGGCGATCTCGGGATGATCCCGCAGGACGCGGAGCAGCACGGTCCGGCAGTTGGCGACCTTAGCCGTGACCACCGCCTGGGCGATCTCGGCGGACTTGTCGGCATCGTCCGACCAGCGGTACTGCTCGCGACGCAGGAGGACATTGCCGGAGACCGGCCCCTCGACCCGCGCCCAGAACTTACCGTATTCGCTTAGGAACGGTATCCGCACCCCGCGCTCGGCGCAGAGTTGCATCAAGGGCGGCGAACATGCAACCTGGCCAAAGCAGATGATGCCGCCCAAGGTATGGAGCGGCACGCGGAGCCGGGTCTCTTTTTCGATCCGCACGGCCACGGTCTCGCCGTCCCGCGCCAGGTAGCTCCCTTGGGTGGTCACATACAGGGTGTTCAAAAGATGCCGCATACCATCCTCCATCGTCCGTCATGAGCACTGATCAAAAAACGACCATCTCTTGTCATCCCTTTTTTTGACCCTTGGGACCTCACTTTATTTCCCGCACCGCATCGCCCGTCCCCGTTTCCCCCAGCAGATTGACAACCAACCGGATCACAAGCTCCTTCTGGCCAGGGTCACTGGCCGCGATCAATAGGGCTGTCGACACCAGCGCCATGGTATCGAGCCCCCTTGCAGACAGCAGGCCGTTACGATCAAGAAACAAGAGGAGAAGGAAGCTGCCGACCCTCTTGTTGCCATCGACAAAGGGATGGTCCTTGATGACAAAATAGAGGAGATGGGCCGCCTTTTCCTCGGCGCTGGGATAGAGATCCTGGCCACCGAAGGTCTGGTGAACCGCGCCGATAATGCCTGCGAGGCCATCGCCACGCTCCTGGCCGAAGATATCGGTCGCCTCCCCCCGGGTCAGCAACTCCTTTTTCAAGGCCATGATGGCCCGCCGCACCTCGCCGATCTCCAATTCTGATTTGCTATCGTGCTTCTCCCTAGGCATCGGCAGATTCTCTTCGTCGTACTGCAAGAGAAGCTGCCAGGTCTTGGCGTAACGGCTGACAATATCCAGCACCGCGCGGCCCTCGCCCGTGACCAGGTCATGGTCGGCAAGGGTCTTGGTCAACAACTCCAGCACCTGCCGCGCTTCGCCAAACCCCTTTTCCGCGAGGCGACGCTGATTGACCGAATAGCCGCGTACCAGATACTCCTTCAGCACCTTGCTCGCCCAGATGCGGAACTGGGTGCCCCGCCGGGAATTAACCCTGTAGCCGACGGAAATGATGGCGTCCAGACTGTAATATTCCACTTGGTACGTTTTCCCATCAGAGGCAGTTGTTGCATTTTTTGCAACAACTGCCTCCCTGGCCAGTTCACCGGTCTGAAAAACCTTCCGTAGATGACGGGAAATGACTGATTTGTCCCTATCGAACAGATCCGCCATCTGGTCTAGACTGAGCCAGACGCTTTCATCCTTCAGGTGCACATCCAGTAGGGTCTGACCGTCTTCGGACTGATACAGTACGATCTCGCCGCGATTGGATTCCATCTCTTCGTTATGCTTCTCATTCCGGGGCATCGTCATCACTCCTCCCTGCTATTCCTTGCCTGTTAGGCGCTTCCTACTCTCCGGCTCCGTCAGATAGTTCTCCGCTCTGACCACCCTGCATCCGGTTTCAATTTCCAGCTGCTCCCGCGCCCCGCCGGCAATGCGGCCACCCTTGGTCGCGGCCACCTGGTTTTCCGCAAACCCTTGGGCATTCTGTTTTCTGGCGATCTCGGTGGTGGCGACCTCTCCCAACATGGAGAAGATGAGTTCCAGATCGGTCATGTGGTCCCGCAAGTTCTCCCGTTCCAGGCCCTTGAACTCCTTATGCTCGGCCGGTGTCATGCCAAAGGCGGCCTTGCCTATCTCGGCGGAGAGGATGGACTGTTCCGCTTCCCCCTTGACGCCGCGGTCCTGCCACTCATCGGTCAGCTTGGCCCGGACGGCGATGCCGCGCATCCGCTTTTCAATCCAGGCCTCGGAATAGCCCTTGGCCCGGTACAGATCCTTGGTGCGGTTGGTGGCCAGCTCCGGGTCCTCGATCTCCCGCACCCGCTGATTGCCGACCTTGGCCAGCCAACGTTTGAAGGCCTCAGCCTTGGGCGAATGGATGGACTGGATGATACGGAAGATGCCTTCGGTGTTGGTGCAGTCGGTGACTCTCGTTTTGCCGTCAGGGGCGGTCAGCTCCAACCCGTGACACATGGTCCCGACTTCACAGCCTTCGTTCTTCAGCCGCTGCATTAATTTCTGCCAACAGGCTCCGGCATCAAGGCTATCGGTCAAGGCAGCGACCACATCACCAACAGCGAAATGCCATTCGTTGTTGTGCAACATCCGTCTTATTTCCTTACCAGTGAAAGCCATCAGTTTGTTTTCCATGCCACCACCTCTTGCCATACCAACGCTCAACCCGACACCAAGGCCAGTGAGTCAGCCATGTACGCCCGCACCGTCCGCCGCGCCCCGGTTGTCTTCGGCATGCAGAGAGAGTACAGGGAACAACTGTCGCACTTCTTGGCATAGCGGGCCTTGGGGGTGCGACCACTTGCGATCAACTCATGCAGCCGGCGGGCGGCCTCCCTGGTTTTGGCCCGCAGGGTGTCAGCAAAGGCCACGGCCAGGCGACGACGGGGCTTGCCGTAATACATCGCCCCTTCTACGACCTCAACTCCCAGCATCTCCTCCAGACAGAGTCCCTGGGCGCAGAGCTGAACCACATCGCAATCATCCAGCTTGGGTTTGCCCCGTTTGTACTCCACCGGATAGGGTTGCCAGATGGCGGCCTCATCCTCGCCGCCCTCCCCTTGCCGATGGAACTCCACCGCATCCGCCTTGCCTGAGATGCCAAGGAGAAGGGAGCGCAGCGGCAGACCGAACACCGTGCGGATGCGACCCCGGGACTCATGCCCCACCTCGTCTACCCGTTCGTGCAGGTGACGGCCCTCCACGGTGAGACGATTTTCCGCCCAGGCCTGCTCGATATGGATCAGGGCGCACTGCCGCTCGCAGAAGAGGAGGTGCTGAAGGGCGGAGAGGGGGATGAGTTCGTCTTCGCTGTATGGTTTGGGCAAAGCTGGCTCCATGCATTGACCTGCGCTACTTATTGCCATAAGGTGACCTTACTTACCAATTTCTTGCCATGGAGAACCTGCATGTTGACCACCAATCTCTCAAGCAAAGGCCAAGTCATCATCCCCAAACCGATCCGCACCTTGCACAACTGGCATCCCGGCCAGAAACTCCAGATAATCGATACTGATGACGGTGTGTTGTTGAAAGCAGCATTCCCTTTTGAGGAAACGACTCTCGATCAGGTAACAGGCTGCCTTCCTTACCATGGAAGGGCCAAGACCCTTGCGGAGATGGAAGCGGCCATCCGGCGTGGCGCGGAGGCGGCTTGCCGTGACCGCGGGTGAGACGAATATCATGGTCTTCGAGTGGCCATTGGACTTTGTCAAGGTTTACGAACTATTGCTTTCACCGTGCCGGGCAGCCAAGGCCTGGCGGGTTTTATCAATTTCCGCCACCAGGGTCTTCTCGTCAGGCAGTGTCATCTTGTACTCTGTTGCCAGCACCTTGTTCGGCAGCCCTTCCAGGGCGTAATGGGCGAGGGCATGATCCTTGGCCGCGCAGAGGATCAGCCCTACAGGCGGATTCTCATCCGCATGGGTCCAATGTTCCCGGGCATAATTGAGATACATGTGCATCTGCCCGGAGTCGGCATGGGTGAATTTGCCGAGTTTGAGATCGATCACCACCAGACAGCGAAGACGACGGTGATAAAAGAGAAGGTCGACCCGATACCATGAATCGCCGATCCGCAGACGGCGTTGCCGGCCCACAAAGGTAAAATCCCCGCCCAACTCCAACAGAAACGATTCAAGGTGGCGGATCAACGCCTCCTCCAGATCGTTTTCCGAGTATTCATCCTTCAACCCCAGGAATTCCAACACCAAGGGATCCCGGATCTCCTCCTCCGGGGTGACGACATCCTCCGGGAGCGCCTGTTCCCCTCTTTTCAGCATGGCCGCCTTGTTGCGGGAAAGGGAGGTCCGCTCATAGAAGAGGGATGAGATCTGACGGTCGAGTTGCCGTACACTCCAACCGCCGCGCAGGGCCTCGGCCTCGTAGAAGGCGCGGGCCTCGGGATTTTTTGTCGACATGAGGCGGACATAGTGGGACCAGGGGAGAGAAAAGCGGGGAGTAGCGACTTCCGCGGGAGAAGATTTCGCAATGGGTGTCTGCGGCGTTAGATTACTGTCGGACTCCCCCCCATGAGTCAATTTCGCAGACGGCGTCTGCGAAATTCGCCAACCCACGTAAAACAGTCGCATCTGTTCAAGATTCCTTTCCGAGAACCCCCGGCCGAACCTGGTTGTCAAATCAGCAGCCAAGCGCTTGAGCAGGGTAGAACCATATTCTGCCCTGGCGTCTCCGTCCTGCTCATACTCCACGATCCGCCGTCCGATCTCCCAATAGGTGGCGGTCATGATCGTGTTCACTGCCCGCACAGAGGTCCGGCGAGCCTCCTCCAGCAGCCCGGCCACGCCGGAGAGCATGGTGGCGTAACCGGGGGCTGGAGAGGACGGTGCAGTGGTTTGATGTAGCTTATTGGTGGTCATTAGGGACATCCTTGGTTTCTCAAAATCCATCAATCGGAACTGGCTCCAATCCTTCCAACCTTCCAAGCTCAAAACTACCATCATTGTTCACAGTCAAGGTCTTGTGCACCCTTGCCGACGAATATTGGCCGGTTTTGCTGTTGTGTTGCCACCAGATCACCTTTTCGACTGCCATCGTTCCGTCGGGCCTTGCCGACGATGCATCGCCTTCAAAAAGCTTCGGCAGGACAGATTTGACAATTTCCGCATCGTCATCACTGAAACCGGTCTTTTCCGCCAGCTGAGGGCTCATGCTGCCGAAGGTGACATAAACAGCCTGATCAACCCGGTGTTTCATCCCCATCCGATCAGAACTAATATCACTTTTACCCTTTGCCTCCTCGGCATTGACACTTTTAACAATCTGAACACTGGATATGCTGATGGGTTCAACGCTAAAAGCAGACTGGATAGTGACCGGACCACGAATAGGGATTGACACACCCGAAGCATCATCTTCTTTGCCAAAGGCAAAAAGCTGCCCAAAGGCACGGACATCAAGCCATTTTCCGCAGGCAAGTCTAGCCGTTTCAGCCTTCTTTTCCGGTTTGCTCTTGTCAATCTTGAATGCTTCTTTGCCCAAACCAAACTGCTGAGATTCAGCCCTTGCCCTAAGATTTGGCATGCCATCGACCTTTTTTTCGTCCGATTGGACAAAGATTTGGTGGCCGGCATCCTGCAAACGATCCCGGATTTTTCGCTTAATGCAAACATCGGAGACCTCACCATAGCCGTCGTAGTCTGTGCGAGGGCGGTTGCCGTTCAACGGATCTCCGTTGGGATTAGCTTTTTTGACGCTGAAGATAACCGCAAAATCAATTTTGTTATTCAGGCTGCTCATGTTCTGTCTCCTCTTGTTTAGTCTTCTTGGGCTGGATCTGTTTGGGTATTACGAAAAACCATCCTCTGACAATGGTAGCCAAGCAGGAATTCACCTGACAGGGGAGTGTCCCTGACAAAATCGCCGGGCAGGAAAGAGCATGAAACCGCATCAAGCTCTTTTCTTCGGTTTGTCAGAAAGGGTGCCCGGGAACTTTGCAATCTCTGCATGTAGGGTTGAAGCCCCAACTCAATATTCCGCCAGGTGGAAAATGGCCGATCCGCAAAGCGCTGCATCATTCTAGCGGCGGTGGTTGGCCGTTTTTCTCCACCAACCGCCAGCGCAATTTCTTCGATTCGCTCGGCTATCGCCAGCAAACGACCATACAAATAATCTCTTGAGGTGTTGTTTTCTTCTAGTGCCATAGCATATTCTCTCCTTTGTTTTTGGTCAGGGTGCCGGTTGTAAAAACCTTTGAACAGGGCACAGGCGACACCTAAATTACGTTCCCACTCCCAAAGCTCACAACTGTGTCGGTTGCTGGCCCGCCGGACGGCAACTCTCAAAATATCTTCCGGAAAAGGCCTGCCATCAACAATGCAGGGCAAAATACGCTCAACAAGGCTCTTTTTGAGTGTGTCATTACTTTTCAGAATGTCTCCATAAGCAGCCTCAGCGATGCTTCTCGGAGCAGGTGAACTCACAGGCCAAATCGTTTTGCTGACAGGTTTCTTCCCACTTTTTTTATTTGGTATTTCGATGGCATGGCGCTGCGGCCAGGCAAACTGGGTGTGCCAGCTTTCGAGCCGTTGCAAGAATTCGCTGGCCAACAATTCCCGGTAGTAGATGATTCCCATGCGTCCGGGCGTTGCGGAGTCCAATCCCATGACAACAATTTGATCGTTCACCTCAAATTTGCTGTGATAGCCGGCGATGTACTTGGTGAACTTATGGGAAAATGATTCTCCCAAATCGATAGAGTGATCAACAACGGAAGCCTGATCGTCCTGTACTTCAGAATATAAGGTCACAGGTTTTCCAAGAAGTGCCCAAGCATCCTCAAGTGGCGACGGAATGGATTGTCCTGATATCGCCCAAGCGACATAAACTTGGTCACCATTTCGATGTCTTTCTTGCCGTGATATCAGCCATCGTAAAGCATTGTGAGCTTTCTGGGTAACCTCAAAACTTACGCCAACCGCCTGAGTGCCCTTTTCGTCTGTAAACCGTCCCCTGAAGGTGAATCCAGATGCATCATTCGCCGAGACAAGCTTGGCCTTATCACCGGTATGGCGTAATTTGGCTGGGTGATTGACAGCAAGGGGCTTTTCTTTCCCTGATACGTAACAAAAATCAGGGTCCCCAGCGGCCATGGCGTCATAATCAATCCAACTTTGCTGGAGGCGGGCATCATTCCAAGTGGAACTCTCCAACTCTCCCTCTTTTTCCACAGTCCAGCAAACCAAAGCATCACCCTGCTCAACCTCAGGCTTATCTTTATTTATTCGTTTCTCCTTTGGAAGCACAGGCAGCGTTTTAAATATCGGGGGAGTTGGATTATTTTCATCATTTTCGAATGGCCAGGAGGCAAGCAGTTTATTGCTTTTGTCTACATGTAGAATGTTTGCAGAGACTAGATCTTCAACCACTCGTCCCTTGTTTATGTAATTATAAACTGCAACGGCTTTCTCATGGACACAATCCGAATGACACCACGCTGAAAGTTGTTTCTCGTAGGAAGCAAAGTATGCTTTTTTCTTTCCTCCGTAAGCCGAGTAATCCTTGGCAATATATTGAATCTTGTCTGCTAATGGGTGAGGAGCCTCATTGCTGCTTCTTCCTGCCGAACTTTCAGTGGCGGGAAGTACTATTTGCGTTTTCTGCAGAACTGCTGCTCGCTTGAAATTTCCATTCCCGTCAACAACTATATTGATATGGGCATTTTGTAATGTATGGCTTGTAGGCATTAATTTTTGACTTTCTGGTAGATCTAAATCGACTCCGACCTCATAGGTTTCATACAACTTCGCCAGCCAGCTCATAGCAGCACCTCTTCCTGTTCAACAGGCAAAACATTCACGCCCAACCCGAATTCCTTGGGCAACATACTGCGAATGAAGCGACTGTCACACACTTCCGGCCTTGGAAAATCAAGGACTCCCTTCCGCATGGCGGCATGCCAGAACCGGCTGCGCAGTTCCTCCTTCCCTGTTTCATCCGGATAATCAAAACCGTGAAACATCAGGCCAAAACTGAGCTCATCAATTTTATCGTAGGGGCCTTCTCCCTCACCAAAGTCGCAGGGTTCCACATATCCCTGACAATCGCGAGTGCCAAGAAAGATATCCTGCCGCCCCCCTTTCTCCAGCATCCGTTTGACGATACTGAAATGCTTTCCATCGATCTGGTCCTTGGTCAGTTCCGGGCGGTGTTTGTTCCATTCAAAATGCGCCTTCACCTGATATTCCACATCATGCAGAAAAGTGTAAATCGCCAGGCTGTTGCCGCCGCCCCAGACCAAAGGCTTTGTCCCCTTGGTCTGGGTGCGCAATGGTTTCATAACCCGAACCTTATCCACATGCCAGATGATGGTAGGTTTCCAGTAAATCGACTTCAACACCCCTTTGATGGCTTCATAGGTCGGGACATGGTAGGAGCATTTCTCCCCGCCGGTTTTGGTTACTGGGTCGGTAAAAAGCGCATACCGCCCCCATAACCGGAAACTGATATCGTTTTTCATTCTATTTCCTCCCTAAGCGTGCTGGAATTGCATGATACTGACTTCTTCAGTAGACAACCCAAAGTCCTGGCTGTAGTGACGTTCGTCGAGACAATAAATTTCCTCACCTTGTTGCACCGGTCTTACGGCTTCCTTTTCCTTCAACTTCCGCATGACATTTGGAAACACATTCACGCTGAATTTTTGAGCTCGTTTGAGCAAGTTATATGCTTTTGCCGGATCCGGCGCGGCACAGAGCTCGGCAATAATTTCTTCTCCTTCACCATAGGGCACGATGACCGCCTCTGTCGGGGCTTCAATCGCCTTAAAAATTTTCCCCGCCGTGTTGAAAGACTGCTGTAGTTTCAAGGCATTTCTGACCCGGCCGATGTTTCTGGAGTTGTCACTGAGCAGGCTTAACAAATTGTCCTCCCGGCCGGCTTGACTGGCCGTCACTGGGTACACCATCTCGTCTGCCCGGCTGTAAAAATAGTAGGAAAAATACAATTTCATCACGTCCGGGTCCAGCAGGTCGGCATCACCCTTTTCAGAAAAGACCCGTAAGGCTTTGTCCCGGCCTTCCTTGATGTCATGCAGCATATCAATCGCTTCTTGCTGCGGGTTGACGACATACACCGTTGCCTGCGGCAATCGTCCGTTCCTGTTGCATCGCCCGGCAGCCTGGGCGATGGAATCCAGACCAGCGAGGAAACGGATTACCGAGGCAAAATCCACATCAACCCCCGCTTCAATCAACTGGGTACTTATACAAAGAACCGGCAGTTCGTTATCCAGACGGTGACGAACTTGATCCAAGATTTTTTTCCTATGGGCGGGACAGAGGCTCGTGCTGAGATGAAAGAGGCTCGCTTTATCAACCCTGTCTCGGCATAATTCATACAACCGCTGCGCCCATTTCTTGGTGTTGACCACTACGAGACAATTATCTTTTTCATCAAATTCGGCAACAGCCAGATCGGCCAGTTCTGATTCTGTCCACCCTTGCGGACGTATCCCCTTGGTATCAATTCTCACCCTTCTCAGCTGATCGAATACTTCAGTCAGATTGCCGACAAGCTCATTTCCCTTTGGTATGTTCAACTGCCCCTTGTCAGGAGCTTTCAACTGATCCAGCAATGGCTGTGTCGCAGTGCAAAGAAGGGCAGTGGTCCTGGCATGAGAGACAAGAAAATTTATGGCATTGCAGAAAAGATGGACACAGTTGATCGGCAGGGTCTGGATTTCATCAAAGACCAAAACAGATCTTGCCAATTGGTGCACCCGCCTGACACCACGCGTCCCGCCGCTGAACAGAACATCAAGAAATTGGACCATTGTGGTGAAGACAATGGGGGCATCCCAATTTTCGGCAATGAGCTTGTCGCGCCAGGTTTGCCGTTCCGGTTCAAGGTTGGAATGATGCTCCAATATCCACGGAAATTCGTCAGCTTCAACTTCGATTGCCTCCCGGATGGCTTGGGCATTCTGCTCGATAATTGATGTATAGGGGATGATGTAGATAATACGATCAAGCTGATGTTTATGGGCATGATGCAAGGCATAACGCATACTGGCAAACGTTTTGCCTCCGCCCGTTGGCACAGTCAGGGTATAAATCCCTTGCGCGTCAAAAGCCCTCTCCTTGCACTGCTCTGAAATGGAGCTTCGGATCGAGTCAATCTCATTCCTTGTCGGCAGGTTCGCAAGTTTGTTTTCAAGGCGATCTATTGCGGTCTGCCAGTCAACACCATTCTTTTGCCGAATATGTTCATTAGCCGGATTTTCAAAGTCAGCGCTGTTAATCCTGTCTGCATCAATCAGGCAACTGAACAAAAAACGACTCCAGAAGCCGACATTGAAATGATTTACGACAGCTGATTGATTTTTTTGTGGATCAACCAATTGTAGAATTCGGAGTGAACACGCTTGAATAAGCTTTGGGGTGGCGAGAGCATTCAACTTCCTTAGCACTTCGTCATCCGCGCTATTTTCACATTCTTTCAAATGAGTCACTTTCACATCCTTGCTCATTCGGACAGTAAAGCCATTTCCCCCCTCCGGCTTCAAACAATCGATCAAACCGCCATGGTGGGAAGCAAGGCACAATGCAAGTATCTGCCCAACCAGTTCCCCTTGAGGCCCGTATTGACGAAATTTTTCCCATATCCACTGGGCACCCGCGCTGGAATGGTCAATTCTCCCCCTTAAGGCCTGAGCATCGACAAAATCATCATCTATGTCAGGATTGAGCATGCCTGTTGCTGACTTTATATAAGACTGAAACTGTTGACTATATTTTCCAAAATCATGAAGCAAGCCAATCAGTTCCCCGGCATCAGGAACACCCAATTTTTCCGCCAAGCACCGACAAATCAGGGAAACCTCTTCCAAATGTTCACAGACCGTCTGTGCCGTTTGGTCAGATTCTCTGCGATGTGCGATAAACCTGTCGAGCACCATTCTGATATACTCCTTATTTTATAGATTTTTTTTATAGGCGCTGCCACATTGCCCAAACCTAGGCAGAACCATTACTCATCCAAAAGACTGAGTCCGACGTCACGGAGATTATCAAGCCATGTTGTGCAGTGCTCAAGGCGAAACATTTTTGCATGCCCTACATCATCACGTGTCGCCGCTTTCCAACGCGGTGCCCTATCCCCGCACTCCAAAATAGGCATATCCTCGGTTGCTTCCTTATTCGGCCTCATACCCTCAACCTACCACACGACCCTGGTCAGCTAGTGTCCACTGTCCCGATTTATTTTGTTGCCCAAAAAAAAGATCAAGACGGTCCGGCGACCCCCGGGGCAGAGACTTCCGTATCTCCTTCATGGCCCAAGGTGGCGCTCTCTTAAGCCGCTATAGCTTAAAGCCGCGCAGGGCCGGGGATTTACTGACCACCGCCTTTACCTCCTTACGAAAGGCGGCGAAGCGGTTGTAGCGCACCTGATAATAGTCGCGCAGCAGCTGCTCGGCCCCTGCCCGGTCACCCATGGCCACCTGCGCCTCGGCCAAGGCCCCCAGCACTTGGGCGGCGCGGTCATAGGAGTGGCGCCGTTTGTTGGTAACGATGTGGTTGATCCGCGCCTCGCCCATGGCCCTGGCCCACTCATGGCAACGCGCCACCACCGCCGCCTTGCGATCGACAAGGGCAAGGCCCCTGGTGATCTCTTGCGCCAACGAGAACTCCTCCTCTTCATCGTCCTCGGCAAAATCAAAAGGAATTCCCCCCTGACCGGCATACTCCAGCAGCAGTTCGCGGGTCAGGGTCAAGTCGGGGAGATCGCCGGCCACCAGGTGGAGGACCGCGGCCACGACCACCGCCACCGAGCTGTCGTACGACCAGCCCACCGGCTTGGCCTTGGCCACCACCGCCTGGGCCTCCGCGAGCCGGCCGGCCATCAACAGGGCCTTGACCGCCAGGGAGCGCTCAGTGAAGGCGCTCTCGCTCTTCCGCTCCATGAGGATGGTGATGGCGGCGGCGAGCTCCTGCTCCCGGAGCTGCTGTCGCGCCGCCTCGGCCAGCAACGGCAAGAGGTTCCAGGCCTTGGGCATGGAACAGAAGCGCTCCCTCCTGCCGCCGAGGAGCAAGGCATCATCCTTCAGCGCAAGGGCCGCCGTGATCAGAAATCGCGCTGCCTGTTCCCGCTCCTCGCCCATGGGGATGGCGACCAGGGCCTCCTGGGCCGCGTCCCTCAACGCCGGCCACTGGGCAGAGCCCTCCAGCATCTTCAGCCAGAACAGATACCCTTTGGGTTGTTGCGCTTGCCACTCCCGAGCCAGACTGACGACGGCCGCCAAGCCGCCGCGCAGCAAGACGGCAAGCCGCTCTGGCTGCGCGCCTGGCGCGGTGTAATCCTGTCCGCCGGCGGGTTCGGCGCCAATCCCGCAATGCGGGCGACTTACCTGAAG
>CAYSFY010000004.1:47423-48128 GCA_964430285.1 uncultured Desulfobulbia bacterium | reverse complement strand
TGGGGGTGGTGGCCATTGCACAAGGACAAAGCGCAGCCACTATAAACCGGGCACCCGGCAAAGACAATCCCATTCGTGGTCGCAATAGATTTTCAACGGATGAAGCCTGTGGCGTTGGGTTACGCTTCGCTAACCCAACCTACTCGCTATCGCAAATGGTGGATGGCAAATGGTTCACCTCAGTGTTGCCTGTCCGGATAAGAGCGTGCATGAAGCTCCCCCTCCCTTGACGGGAGGGGGTTGGGGGGGGGGGGTGAAGAGGCAGCATGTCAGGCATTGGCCAATTCCCTGCCCACCGGTTGTTTTTAGCGAAACCGGCAATACGACTTCACCTCGATCTGCACCGGAATGCGGTGGGCAAGGTGAACCGTTTTGCCCACCCTACACGGGATGGGCCGCTCATTGGTCTGGCTGGGTTTCGCGCCCGTCCCCACCTGCCTCGGCTACAGCACCTTGCTTACCTGCTTGATGGTGCCATCCTCCAGGTCGTTTGCAATGGTGAAGCCCAGGCGGCGCATGAGGCGCAGCATGCGCTCGTTGTTGCTCAAGACCTCGCCCTCCATGCGCTTCAGCCCCTTGGCGCGGGCCGCATCCATCAGGGCGCTGGTCAGTTTGCGGCCCAACCCCTTGCCCCCCATGTTGTCGGCCACCACCAAGGCAAACTCGCAGCTCTCCCCGTCCGGGTTGATGGCAAAGCGGGTCACC
>CAYSFY010000004.1:35937-47413 GCA_964430285.1 uncultured Desulfobulbia bacterium | reverse complement strand
GCATTCTTTCTCCCGGCCCCGGGTTTTCGATTGCTACAAGAGCGATTTCCCGGTCGTAGTCGATCTGGGTGAAGCGCACCAGCATCTCCGGGGTCAGGTCCTGCACCGTATGCATGAAGCGGAAATAGCGGGACTCGGCGGAGAGATCGTGGACAAAGGCCTGCTCGATCTCGGCATCCTCCGGCCGGATGGGGCGGATGATGATGTCCTGGCCATCCGCCAGTTGCCAGTGGCTGACCAAGTCCGTTGGGTAGGGATGGATGGCCATGTGCCCGTAGCGGTCGGAACTGGGCGGCCGCAGCTCCACCTCCACCCGGGCATCTACAGCCACCACCCCCTCCTCGTCAATGATCACCGGGTTGATGTCCATGGTCAGCAGCTGGGGCAGTTCGCACACCATCTCCGACACCCGCAGCAACAGACTCTCCAGGGCCTCCATGTTGGCCGGCGGCATGTGGCGGAAGGGACCGAGCATCCTGGCGACATGGGTGCCAGCGATGAGGTCGCGGACCAAAAGGGTGTTCAAGGGCGGCAGGGTCACGCCGCAATCCTCCATCACCTCCACCGTGGTGCCGCCGGCGCCAAAGGTGATCACCGGCCCGAAGACCGGATCGCTCACCACCCCCACCAAGATTTCCCGGCCATTGGCCTTGACGATCATCGGTTCAATGGCCACCCCTGCCATGGTGGCAAGGGGACGATGGATGGCCACCTGCGCCATGATCTCGTGGTAGGCCGCCCGTACCGCCTGGGCATTGGCCAGGTTGAGCAACACCCCGCCGGCATCGGTCTTGTGGCTGATCTCCGGAGAGTTGACCTTCATCGCCACCGGAAAGCCCAGTTGCTCGGCAATGAGCAAGGCCTCGTTGGGGCTGTGGGCCACCATGGTCCGGGCCACCGGGATGTGGAAGGCGGCGAGCAGGGCCTTGGACTCCATCTCGTTTAAGACCGTGCGCCGCTCCATGAGCGCGGCCTCAATAACCATGCGCGCCCCCTCCACGTCGGGTTCCAGGTGGTGGGAGAGCGGACCCGGCACCTGCATCAACAAGCGCTGGTTGCGGTAGTAGGCCGAGAGATAGGAGAAGACCTCCACCGCCGGTTCCGGCGTGCGGAAGCTGGGCTTGCCGGCCTCGGCAAAGGCGGCCCGGGCCGGGGCCACCTGGCCTTCCCCCATCCAGCAGGGGAGGAGCGGTTTGCTCGACTCCTTGGTCAGTTCGATCACCGCCTGGGCTGTCTCCAAGGGCCGGGTCATGGCCTGGGGGGTGAGGATGACCAGGACCCCATCCACCTCGGGGTCATCCAGGCAGGCCTTGACGCCCTGGCGGTAGCGCTCGGGGCTCGCGTCGCCGATGATGTCCACCGGATTGCCATGGGACCAGCACGGCGGCAAGACCCGGTCCAGCTCGGCCATGGTGGAGGCGGAGAGGGAGGCCATGACCACCCCCAGGTCGGCGGCCCGGTCGGTGGCCATCACCCCGGGCCCGCCGCCATTGGTGACGATGGCCAAGCGGTTGCCCACCGGGCGGAAGCCGGAGGAGAGGGCCTTGGCCGCCACGAACAGCTGGGTGATGGTCTGCACCCGGACCACACCGGCGCGCCGGATCACGGCATCGAAGACGTTGTCGGCCCCCACCAAGGCGGCGGTGTGGGAGATGGCGGCCCTGGAGCCCGCGGCATGCCGCCCCACCTTGACCAGGATCACCGGCTTGATGCGGGCCGCGGCGCGGATGGCGCTCATGAAGCTACGGGCGTGGCGAATCCCTTCGATATAGAGGAGGATGCTCTTGGTCTTGCGGTCCGACACCAGAAAATCGAGGATCTCGCCAAAATCCACATCCACCGACGAGCCCAGCGAAACCACGCTGGAGAAACCGACCCCGTTGCTCTCGGCCCAATCGAGGATGGCGGTGCACAAGGCCCCGGATTGGGAGACAAAGGCAAGGTCGCCGGGCTTGGCCCCACCCTGATTGAAGGTGGCGTTCAGACCGATCCACGGCCGCATCACCCCCAGGCAGTTGGGGCCGAGCAGGCGGATGCCGTAGCGGCGGGCGTTGGCCAACACCTCCTGCTCCAGGGTGCGCCCCGCCTCGCCGCTCTCGGCAAAACCGGCGGTGATGATCACCGCCGCCCTGACCCCATGCCGGCCGCACTCCAGGATGATGTCGGGCACGGTGGGGGCCGGGGTGGCGATGACCACCAGCTCCACCGGCCGGCCGATGGCGGCGATGGAGGGAAAGGCCTCCTGCCCCTGGACCTCGGCATGTTTGGGGTTGATGGGGTAGAGTTGGCCGTGAAAGCCGCTGGCCAGCATGTTCTTGAACACGATCTGGCCAATGGCGTCCGGCCGGTCGCTGGCCCCGAAGACGGCCACGGAGTTGGGGGCGAAGAGGGGATTTAAGTAGTGTTGGCCCATGGGTGATGCCTTTTTCAAAGGAAGTGATCAGGCGCCAGCAATCTCACGGCCCGATTGGCTTGGCCCCTGCGGGCTTTCCCTGCCAGGGATGGATCTTGTCCATCACCATGGCCAAACTGTCACGGGCTACCGCCATATCGTAATGGGCTTGCAGGCGCAGCCAATAGCCATCGGTAAGGCTAAAAAAACGGCACAAACGTAGGTCAGTATCCGCCGAGATGGAACGCCGACCATGCACAATCTCACTGATCCGCCGCTGGGGAACGCCAATCTCCTTGGCAAGCCGGTATTGGCTGATGCCCATTGGTTTAAGAAACTCTTCCAGCAGCATCTCACCAGGGTGAACAGGGGGAATTTTGCTTTGTGCCATAATCTAATTTCCTCAATGGTAATCTACTATTTCAACATTCCAGGCATCTCTGTCGCGCCACTCAAAGCATATCCGCCACCGATCATTGATGCGAATACTATACTGTCCGCTCCGGTCGCCGATCAACGCTTCTAGACGGTTGGCCGGCGGGATGCGCAAATCGTGCAAACTCCCGGAAATTTCAAGCTGGGCTAATTTACGGAGAGCTGCCCGCTCACAGGACGTAAACCTTTTCACTCGGCGATGGTTAAACAACGCCTCGGTCTCTTTACACCGAAAGCTCTTGATCATGCGTCCATGCTATCCCTAAAGGTAAGTATTGTCAATTCTATTGCCAATAAGCATCCGCACTGTTCGGTGTCCCCCTATTGGTAACAGGCCGCCACCTCGGGGGTGTACTCTCCGTCGGGCCGCTCATGGATATAGAGGGGGGGCATGATAGTCAACTCCTCGCCCCCCCCTTTCATCGCCTCCACCAGGAGCAGGGTGGCATCCGCCCCGGGATAGGGGTAGACCGGTTGCATGCGTTTGGGCTCCAACCGCTCCGCCCGCAGGGCAGCCATCAAGGCCGCGCCCCGGGCCGCCGGGTAGATGATCGCCAAGCGTCCCTTGGTGCGCGCGGCAAAGGCGGCGGCACTAGCGATGTCCGGGAGACCTGCAGTCAGTTCGTGGCGGGCGGCGGCCTGCTCGTTGTTGGGGTTCCGTTGGCCGCGACCCAAGGGATAATAGGGGGGGTTACAGACGATGAGATCAAAGCCGCCCACCGGGACCAGGGTCTTGATCCGACGGAGATCACCCTCCACCAGCCGGATGCGGTGGCCAAGAGCGTTCTCCGCGATATTCACGCGGATCAACGCCGCCAGGGCAGGCTGGAGTTCCAGGCAGGTGAGGGAGATGGCGGGATGGCGAAAGGAGAGGATCAGCGAGACCACCCCGCAGCCGGCCCCCAGGTCAAGGACCCGGTCCTGGGGGCGAGGGGCGGCGAAGTGGGCGAGGAGGACGGCATCAATGGAGAAACGGTAGCCGTCCCGGGACTGGGCGCAGGAGATGCGGCCGGCAAACAGGGTATCCTGGGTGATCCCGGCGGACAAGCAAAGAGTCAGGCGACCCGGTCCGTGGGGTCAAGGGGGTTGAGCAACAGACCGGTCAACACCTTGGGGTAGAAATAGGTGGACTTGTGGGGCATCACCAGCCCCTCGTCCGCCACCCGCCGCACTTGACTAACCAGAGTGGCGTTCATCAGGAAGAGGAGCGGCGTGCCCGGGGTGCCGCCCAGGCTCTCTTTGACCGCCGCGTCCAAGGCCTCGTCCGGGTCGGGGAAGTAGTGGATCCGGCTCTCCTCTTCACAGCGCTGGTAGCTGAGGCCCAGGAGCCGATCCAGCACCAGTTCCGACAACACCACCACATCCAGGACCTGCAAGGCCTCGGGGTAACGACCGGCGCAGGTCTCGGCCATGACCCCCGGCCGCAGGGTCAACAACAGACAGCGGTCCTCACCCGGGTGATAGAGGCCAAAGAGGGTGGCGTTGGCATCGTCGTTCTCATCCATGCGCGCCAAGACCTCGGAGACCAGGAGCTCCCGGGAACCGCCCGTGATCTCTTCCACCATGAAGCCCGTTGCCAGCCGTGCCGCCAATCCCTCCAACGTATCATCCCCGGGCAAGCGCACCAGGCGGTGGGTGGGGAGCACCGAGAGGCCTTCATCCTCCATGCCGCACAGGTACATCATGGTGTAATCATAAGGGCTGTCCGTGGCCACCGCGCCCTGACGCTCGCGCATCACCTCACGCAACTGCAGGGCAGTGGTGTAGCGGTGGTGGCCATCGGCGATATAGAGCGGTTTGTCGGCAAACTGGGCTTGCACCTCGGCCAACACCTTGGGGTCGGTGATGGCCCACAGGGTGTGGCGGCAGCCGTCCGGGTCCGAGACCGAGTAGAGGGGGGCCGCTGGCCGCGCCGCCTCCAGCAGGGCCAAGATGCCCCCGGTCGGATCGGAGTAGAGGGAGAAGATCGGCGAGAACTGGGCCTGGCAGGTGTCGATCAAGCGCAGGCGGTCGGTGGTCACCCCGCGGAAGGTCTTCTCATGGGGTTTGACCACCCCTTCGCTGAACTCGGCAAGCCCCGCCAGGGCCACCAAGCCCTTGCGCAGGAAACGCTTGCCCGAGGGGATGGAGTATTCGGTGTGGTAGAGATAGAGGGAGGGCTCCCGGTCCCGGATCAAGACCTCTTCGCCTTGCCAGCGCTCAAAAGTCTCGCTGGCCTGCTGATAACGGTCGTCGGAGGCGAGGGTGCCGGCATCCACGCTCTTGGTCAGGTCCAGCTGCACCATGTTGTAGGGGTTCTTCTTGAACAGGGCGATGCGCGCATGTTCGTCAATCACGTCATAGGGCGGCGAGACCACATCTTCCATGCGGGCGATGCGTGCCGGGTTATAGCGAAGTCCGCGTAGCGGGGCGATACGGGCCATACTCTTCTCTCCTTGTCGGCCGCGAGAAATCTTCCGTGGCCAAACAGCAAAATCTTCATTACAATGGGGCGAAATTTGATACTCTTGCAGACTCAATTTCCCTGTGCTGTTACTCCGAAGCAATAAATTTTGCAACCCTAAATCCTTGGAGCCCATCATGTTCGACGTCTTTATCAAGACCCATTTTTCCGCCGGCCACCACCTGCGTAACTATCCCGGCAACTGCGAACGGCCCCACGGCCACAACTGGAATGTCACGGTCACGGTCCGGGCCTCGGAACTGGACGAGCTGGGCATGGGCATCGACTTCCGCACCCTGAAGACAGCGGTCAAGGAGGTCATGGACGACCTGGACCACTGCGACCTGAACAACCACCCCTCCTTCCTCGTCAAGAACCCCTCCTCGGAGAACCTGGCCCTCTACATCTACGAACAACTGAAACCCGGCCTCGCCACCAGCCGCTACCAACTTTATAGCGTCACCGTGGGCGAGACCGAGAGCACCGGGGTCACCTACCGTGCCGCCTGAGGCCGGCCTCTCGGTCTCGGAACTCTTCTTCAGCCTCCAGGGCGAGTCGACCCATGCCGGCCTGCCCTGCCTCTTCATCCGCCTGACCGGCTGCAACCTCCGCTGCCGCTATTGCGACGCCGCCTATACCTATACCGAGGGGGGGCAGGAGTACACCCTCGGAAGCCTGCTGGCCTTTGTCGACCGCACCCCCGGCGCCATGGTGGAGGTCACCGGCGGCGAGCCCCTGCTGCAAAAAAACTGCATCCCCCTGCTCCAGGCCCTGGTTGACCGGGGCCGCACCGTGCTCTTGGAGACCAACGGCAGCCTGGACCTCTCCCCCGTGCCCAGCGGGGTGGTCACCATCATGGACGTCAAGTGTCCCGGCTCCGGCATGGAGCAGGCCCTGCGCCTGGAGAATTTCGTCCTGCTGAAGAGAGAAGACGAGATCAAGTTCGTCCTCTCCTCCCGTGACGACTACGACTGGGCCAAGGCCTGCATCCGCGAGCACCGGTTGATCGACCCGGCAAGCGGCCAAGCCGGTCACCCCCTCCTCTTCTCGCCGGTGACCGGCGCCCTCCCCCCGGCCGAACTGGCGGCCTGGCTGCTGCACGACAACCTCCCCATCCGCCTCCAACTCCAGCTGCACAAGCTCCTCTGGCCCGCGAGCGCCCGGGGGGTGTGAGCCGCCGCTTTTCCTTCACGCCTACAGACGGAAGACCACGCTCCTGAAGAAATCGATCATTTCCCGGCGCAGGGCTTGACTCTTGACCTGGGCCGGGACCAGGTCCGAGACCTCGGAGCGGACCACCGCCATCTTGTACTCGATATGGCTGGCAAAGCGGTTGTCCAGATACCAGGCGTAGCAGAGACCGAAGAGCAACCCCGGCGGGGTGAACCCCTCATCGGCATTCACCACCCGGGTGAAATGGGCCGGGTCGTGGGCGGATTGGCGCATGCGGGCCAAGGTGAGGTAGTGGAGCAACTCCCCAGCGGAGAGATAACACGAGCGCTCCGCCTCCGGCCTCAGGGTGAGGTGATAGACCTTGCCCACCTGATCACCCTCGTGGAGCAAGGGCCGCACCTCCTTGGCCAGGGCGTAGTTGCCCAGCAGGGACTGGCCCAAGGCCACCAGGAAGGCCACCTCAAAACGGCTCCCCCGCGCCAAGTCCTGGCGGACCTTGACCATGCCGTCGTCCGGGTCGTAAAAGGAGTAGAGATTGTCCCACTCCTGCCCCCGCGCCCACTCCCCAGGGGGGACCACCACCATGCCCCGCAACCAATCGAGATGGCGGACCGGGATATCCCCATGGTGCCACAAGATGTCGGCCACCCGTCGCTGCCCGCCCAGACCGCGCTCGCTAAGCAGGGCGAGGATGCGGGCGTAGCGCCGGCACGGCGTCTCCACCACCGACCGCGCCTCGCGCCTCTCATCAGGCAGGGGCAAGCTCTCCGCCGCCCCGGCACCTTGCTCCGCCACATGCTCCTTGGCCGCCCACAGCACTTTGAGCGCCATGGCAAAGGCGGCCGGGTCATGCCTGACCTTGCGGTCCACCAGCCCCTCCCGGGAGAAGATGCTGGCCTCTATGGGTGAAAAGCCCATGTTCCGAACCTTGGCCCGGTCAAGGTAGATGGGGCTCTTGCCCTCAATGGCGTAACTCTGGATGATGTTGCCGGGGATCTCCTGCATGGCCAGGAGCACGACTTGCTGAAAGAGACCGGGGACCCCGCCCGGGATGTTGCGGTGATAGGCCTTGATCAGGTCGGAGACATAGAAACGCCGGGCCGGGTCGTCGTGGGCCAGGTCGGTCTCGCCGGCCTGCACCCAGAGGTTGGCCACCAACAGCTTCATGGCCCGGGTGTTGGCGCGGACCGCCTGGGCCAGACCAGGGACCTGCATGATCGGCGCGATACTGGTGTAGAGACTGCCCGGGGCAAAGAGGATGATATCGGCATCGCCGATGGCGGTGATCACCTCCGGCAGCACCTGGGGCTCGGCCGCGGCGAAATCGACCAGGACCTGATCGATGGGCACCCCGCGCCGGGCGCCGGCGGACTTGCTCTCGCCGCGCACCACCACGCCGTTGGCATAGCGGATCTTCAACAGCGATGGGGTGCAGGAACAGGGGAGGACCGCGTCCGGGGCCACGCCGATCAAGGCCGCGATCTCCCGCAGACCGTCGCGGATCGCCACCGGCGAGGCCTCCAGGGTGTCCGGCGGTGTCTGCCCGTAGATGGCCGAGGCCAGCAGCAGGTTGCCCAGGCAGTGGGGGCGCTCTAGGGCCTTCACTAAGCGGCGGTCGGTGAACAACCGCTCAAGCTGGGCCATCACTCCGGAGGCCAAGGCCGCGGGCAGGCCACGCAGATCGATCCCGCCCCGGCCCAAGAGCTCAGCCAAGGAGGCCGGGGCCTTGGTGAAACGATGGTTGAACAGGGCAAAGAGAGCGGCCCCGGCCTTGGTCGCCTCCTGGTCGCTCAGGCCATAATCGGCCTGCAAGCGGGCCTTCTGCACAGCGGCGAGCATGACGTGACGGATATCCCCCAGACCGATGAGCGGGAAATCCTTCAACAGTTCGCCGGTGGAGCCGCCGTCATCGGTGGTACAGACAATGGCTGTGGTTTGGGGGAAGAGTTCCTTGAGGCCATGGAAGGGGTGCTCCACCCAACTCAAGGCCCGGCTATCCCCGCCGATGATGGTGGAGAGCCCGGTGCCCCCGCCAAAGACCACCACCTTGACCTGGGAGGTGTCCTGACCCAGCAGTGCCCCGGTCAGCGCCTTGAGCCCGGAGTGCAGCCAGGGCGGCCCCAGCGGGGTGCCCAAGAGGACCAGCTCAATCAGCTTTTCCGCCAGGTTCCGGCTGGACAACAACTCAAAGGGCGAAAAAGATGCGGCGTGCAACCGCTCCAGGCAGTCGGCCAGTTGGTCGCTTTGGGGCTGCACCCCTATATGCCGGTGGCAGCCATCTGACCCCTGACCACTCCCTCGGATTCAGCCAGGGCCGCCTTCTCCTCGTCGGTCAGGGCAAATTCGATGATCCGTTCGCCCGCCCCCAGGACCACTGGCACGCCGATGAAACAGCCGCTGATGCCGAATTCGCCCTCCACGTAAGCGGCGCAGGGCAGGACCCGCTTGCTGTCCTTCAACACGGCCTCCGCCATCTCCACGGCGGAGAGGCCGGGGGTGTAGAAGGCGGAACCGGTCTTCAAGTGATTGACGATTTCGATGCCGCCGTGTTGGGTGCGCTTGACGATCTCGGCGAGCTTGTCGGCGGAGAGGAGATCGGTCACCGGCACCCCGGCCACGTTGGCCAGCCGCACCAGGGGCAGCATATTGTCGCCATGGACGCCCATGACCATGGCATTGACATCCTTGGGCGAGACCCGCAAGGCCTCGGCCAGGAAGGTGCGGTAGCGGGCCGAATCCAGGACCCCGGCCATGCCGATCACCCGGTTTTTGGGGAAGCCCGAGACCTTAAAGGCGGTATAGACCATGGCGTCGATGGGGTTGGTGACCACGATCAGCACGCAGTTGGGCGAGTGTTTGGCCGCCTCCGCCGCGCAGGAGCGGACAATGGCCACGTTCTTGGCCAACAGGTCGTCGCGGCTCATCCCCGGTTTACGGGCCAGGCCGGCGGTGATGATCACCACGTCCGAGTTGGCCGTGTCGCGGTAGTCGTTGGTGCCGTACACCCCATAGGAGAAGCCGTCCACCGGCCCCCCTTGCAGCAGGTCCAGCCCCTTGCCCTGGGGGATCCCCTCCACCACATCCATCAACACCACATCGCCCAACTCCCGGGTCATGGCCCAGTGGGCCGCCGTGGCACCTACATTGCCGGCACCGATAATCGTAATCTTTTTGCGCATTGTCTTCCCTCGTTAAGTTAATTCGTAATTCGTAATTTTTAATTCGGAATTTATCATCGCCACCACCCGTTCCAGGTCCTTGACGGTATCCACCTCAATGGAGTCGTGTTCGGTCAACACCACCTTGATCTGATAGCCGAACTCCAGGGCGCGCAGCTGTTCGAGTTTTTCAAAGCGCTCCCACTCCCCCTCGGGCAGGGCGACAAAGGTCAACAGAAACCCCTTGCGGTAGGCATAGAAGCCCAGGTGCTTGTAGTAGGTGGGGGGCACGGGCTCGTCCGGGTTGCGCTGGAAGGGAATGGGCGAGCGGGAGAAATAGAGGGCCATGCCATGGCGATCAAAAACGGTCTTGACATGGTTGGGGTCGGTGATCTCCTCGGGCCGCACGATCTTGTAGATCAGGGTCGACATGGGCAGGGTCAGATCCTCCAACAGGGGACGGGCCACCTGTTCCACCACCTCCGTGGCAAACAGGGGCTGATCTCCTTGGATATTGACCACCACATCCTGCTCGGCAATGCCCATGATCTCGGCGGCCTCGGCCAGACGATCGGTGCCCGAGACATGATCGGAGCGGGTCATGACCACCTCGCCGCCAAAGCCGCGAACGCAGTCGGCGATCCGCTTATCGTCGGTGGCCACCGCCACCCGGGTGAGGAGATCGACGGCCATGGCCCGCTCATAGACATGCTGGATCATGGGCTTGCCGGCGATATCGGCCAGGGGCTTGCCCTCGAAACGGTTGGAACCGAACCGAGCCGGGATGATGGCCACCACTTTAGACTTTGCTTTTCCGAACATTTCCATTACCTTCGTTGCCATTGTTGTTGCCGTAAGCTCCCGGAAACCGCGCTCAAGGCGCGCGGCAACGCACTCCAGATCAAACGGTGCCATCGTGCCCACACCCCCCCGGATCCCGATAGCCCTTACCGACCCAGATGGCCACCACCCCCAGGAGATGGCAGCCTTGAGCGCCGAGTTCAACTCCGTGGGGATGGTGCTCGCCGATCAACCCCATCCAGGTACCCTGGAACTCCGTTTCTCACCGTTGGGACTCACCCTCCAGCTCCACGGCCAACAGAGCGGGGAGGCGATCCGCGTCGACTTCGCCCACCCCACCTTCCTCTACCGCCTGGCCCACGGCGGGGGCCGCAAGCAACCTCTGGCCCGGGCCATGGGGCTAAAGCCCGGATATTCACCCACGATCCTGGACGCCACGGCCGGCCTGGGCCGCGACGGCTTCATCCTGGCCAGCCTGGGGTGCCGGGTCGTGCTCTGTGAACGCTCCCCCATCATCCGCGCCCTGCTCGCGGACGGGCTGGACCGGGCGCTGGCCGACCCGCGTCTGATGGCCCATGCCGGTCGCTGCACCCTCCATCCGGGCGACAGTCGAGAGCTCCTGGCCGCGCTGGCTGCCGAAGAGCGCCCGGAGGTGGTCTATCTTGACCCCATGTTCCCCCACCGGGCCAAGAGCGCCCTGATCAAAAAAGAGATGCGGCTGGTGCGCGCCGTGGTGGGCGATGATGCCGACACCAGCGACCTGCTGGGGGTGGCCCTGGCCCACGCCGGCAAACGGGTGGTCTGCAAACGGCCGAGTCAGGCCCCGCCCTTGGCAGGGCCCGCGCCCGCCTTTGCCATTACCACCCCCAAGCACCGCTTTGATGTCTACCTGCGGAGAGGATAAGAGCTCCGGTGGGCGGTGCCCACCCTACAGGGCGGCAGCGGCCTTGGCGGCGGCGGCGATCTGGGCCAACCGTTCGTCGCTGAGCTTCACCGGCACCTGAAAGACCAGGGTGCGGCCCATGATCTCCGCCGATTTGGGCAGGGCCTGTGGGTCATAGATCACCCGGCGGC
>CAYSFY010000004.1:32692-35927 GCA_964430285.1 uncultured Desulfobulbia bacterium | reverse complement strand
GGCCGTCCGCCTCGTTGAAGGGCCAACCCGAGCGGGCCAGGGTGGAACCGTTCAGCAGGTGCTCCCAGCGGGGGTAGTAGTGCCAGGTGTTCTCGGCGAAGTAGACCGCCCCGGCCCCGTGCTCGCGCAGCACCCCATTGACCGCCCGGGCCTTGGCTCCATCGGGCAGGAAGAAGGCCAGGAAGGTGGCGGAGTCCCCCGCCGCATCCACCTGCTCGCGGAAGGTGACCCCGGGGATGACGCTAATCGCCTCCCGCATCCGTCCCTTGTTCGCCTTTTGCGCCGCGACAATCCCGTCCAGTTTGGCCAGCTGGGCCAGGCCCAAGGCCCCTTGCAACTCCATCATGCGGAAGTTGAAGCCGACAAAGCGGCGGCCCTCGCCGCCCCGGCCTCCGGGATTGACCACATGGTCATGGCCATGGTCGTGGTACTCGGAGAGGGTACGCCCCAGTTCCGGGTCATTGGTGGTCACCATCCCCCCTTCGCCGGTGGTGATGGTCTTGACCGGGTCAAAGGAGAAGGTGCCCATGGCGCCAAAGCTCCCCAGCTTGCGGCCATTGACCATGGCGCCGGGGGATTGGGCCGTGTCCTCGATAACCGGGATCCCGTGGCGGTCGGCAATGGCCTTGATCTCCACAATGCGGGCGGCAGCCCCCATCATGTGCACCGGAATGATGGCCTTTGTCTTGGCGGTGATCCGTTGCTCCAGATCCGCCGGGTCCATGTTCAAGGTCTGGTCGATCTCGGTAAACACCGGCACCGCCCCCACGTCGAGGATGGCCTCCCAGGTGGCCACAAAGGTGAACCCTTGGGTGATCACCTCGTCCCCCGGTCCCACGCCCAAGGCCACCAGGGCGCACTTCAGGGCCGCGGTCCCCGAGGTCACCGCCTGGGCATGGCCCACCCCGCAGTAGCGGGCAAAGGCCTCCTCGAATTGGCGGACCTTGTACACCCCGCGCCGCTGCTCGCCAAACTCGTAGCGAAACAAGACCCCGGTATCAAAGACCTCCATGGCCTCTCTTCTCTCTTCCTCTCCGAATACTTCAAAACCAGGCATAAAATGACTCCTCTGGGTTAAGGCTGTAGGCTATTAGACTGTAGACTGTAGGCTATTAGGCTATTTTATCGTTCCCACGCTCCAGCGTGGGAACGTTGCTTAGGCTACAGCCTAAACACCTACAGCCTATAGCCTGCCCTTCTCACTCCCAACCGGTCAACGCCACCTCGTAGACATTGATCACGTCGGCCATGGTGGGACGGCGGGGGTTGTTCTCCACCGGCCGGGTCACGGTCAGGGCGATGCGGGCCATCTCCGGGATCTGGTCGGCGGGGATATTCAGTTCGCTTAAGGTGGCGGGGATGCCGACCTCCATGGTCAGCTCATAGACCGCCTCCACCAGGGAACGGGCCGCCTCTCTGGCGCTCATGCCCTTGGTGTCGCAGCCCATGAGCTGGGCCACTTGGGCGTACTTCTCCGGGGCGCCGAGCAGGTTGTACTGCAAGACATAGGGGAGGAGCACGGCATTGGCCAGGCCGTGGGGAATGCCGAACATGCCGCCCAAGGGGTAGGCCATGGCGTGGACCAGACCGACGCCGGCGGTGGCCAAGGCCTTGCCGGCCAGGAGGCTGCCCAGGAGCATGTTGGTGCGGGCCTCCAGGTTACCCCCATGGGCATAGGCCTTGCCCAGGTTGGCGCTGATCAAGCGCATGGCCTCCAGGGCATACATGTCGGAGATGGGGTGGGAGATGGTGGAGACAAAGGCCTCAATGGCATGGGTAAAGGCGTCGATGCCGGTGGAGGCGGTGACCGCCGGCGGCAGGGAGAGGGTCAGTTCCGGGTCGAGGATGGCAGCCTCGGGGTAGAGGGGGTCGCCGTTCATCCCCCCCTTGGACTGGGTCTTCTCGTTGATGAACACCGCCGTGAAGCTGACCTCGGCCCCGGTGCCGGCCGTGGTCGGGATCATGATCTTCGGCACCCCGGCCTTGCCGATCTTGCCCAGGCCCAGATACTCCTCGGCCTTGCCGCCGTTGGTAAGCAGGATGCTGATGGCCTTGGCCACATCCATGGCAGAACCGCCGCCCACACCCACGACACAGTCCGCCCCGGCCTGACGGGCCAACTCGGCACCGGCATCGGCCAACAACAGCCCCGGTTCGGGATCGACCTTGGTGTACAGGGTATAGGGGATCTTCCCATCGCTCAGGGGCTTGGTGATCCGCGATAAAATTTTCGCCCCCTCCAGCCCGGGATCGGCCACCAGGAAGACCTTGGTGCCGCCCAAATTTTTAACGATGCTGCCAAGGTCGGCGACTGCGCCGCAGCCAAAGCGGATACTGGTGGGCTGATTGATGGTAAAATTCGCTGATAGGGTCATGGCAACCGTCCTTTTGAGTTGAACAAATGGGTGACAGAGAGTAACTAGGTTGAGAGTTGAGTTCACATTTACCGTAGTCCTCTCCGCTTAGGCAACTAAAAAAGATGGCAAGCCAAGGAATTCGAACCATGGATCAGCAGCTCAGCAGGTCGGAACAAAAAAGGCGGGCCAAGGGCCTGGAAGAGTTGGCCGCTGAATTGGTGGAGTTGTCCGCCACCGACATCAAACGGCTCCCTTGCGAGGATCCGTTGAAAGTGGATATCCGCAACACGGCCGCCATGAAGGGCCCCTCCCGGAAACGGCAGCTCAAATTCATCGCCAAACAAATCCGCGAGATGGATTTCGAGCCCCTCTTCCAATTTCTGGCCGAGCAGAAGGGCTCCAAGCTCAAGCAGAACAAGTCCTTTCACGAACTGGAACGGTTACGGGACGATATCGCCACCGAGGCCTTTGAGGCGGCCAGGGTGGGTGAAGGCCGGGGTGATCGCCTGGACGCCAGCTGGCAGAGCGAGGTGATCGCCATGGCCGTCCGCCAATTCCCCAGCCTCGATCAGGCGGCCGTCAAGACCGCGGCCATCAAGTACGCGCGCTCCCGCAAGCCCCTGTTCAGCCGCGAGATCTTCCGGCTGCTCAAGGCCGCCAAGGAGAAGAGCCAGTTTACGCCAACGGCGAGCAACGGTGAGGATGACCTGGACGGATGATCCCTCCCTGTCCCGTTTGCCAATGAACCGACCATGCCCAGCCTCATCCACTCCCTGCTTAACCGCCTGAAGCCCCTGCATCTCTGGGTCCTGTTCGTGCAGTACGACCGGGGGATCGCCGGCGGCGCGGACCAGGTCTTTGCCCAGCTCCAAGGGTAC
>CAYSFY010000004.1:26559-32682 GCA_964430285.1 uncultured Desulfobulbia bacterium | reverse complement strand
TGATGGCACGGCTACCCCGGTACCTGGCCCCGGTCAAGGGGTGCCGGACCCGCTACCTCAGGATCGACAACCGGCACGAAGGGCTCCCCTTGAGCCAGAGCGGCCAGACCATGACCGTGGGTGGCGACAACCGGTTCCATGAATTCTCCGGCTGGCAGCGGGGGGTGGAGACCATCAACCGACTGGCCCTGCCCTGCGACCTGGTCCTCTTGGTCAACGACATGTTCCTGACCCCCGGCCCCTCCTTCCTGCAAGACTACGCCCACCGCGACCTGTTCACCAGGTGCCTCGCCGAGCCGGCCATCATCGGCCGCATCGACAGCACGGGCCAGCAATACACCGCCTATGGCCATGACCTCTCCAGCTGGGTGTGCACCAACTGCCTGCTGGCCCCCAAGGCCGCCATCGACGCGGTGGGCACCCTGGTTGCGGTGGGTGAAAATATCAACGATTTTCTGGCGGAGGAGTTCCCGCAGGCGCCCCTGTTCAAAGCGGATGCCCCCATGAACGAGGCTTATAAGGAGTGGCTGGTGGAGTGGCTGAGCCGCCGCTGGCACAGCCACTTCCCCATTGAGGCGGCCAGCTGGCAACGGTTTCGGATCAAGGTGCGCAACATCTTAAACGAGGCCCTGCTCACCGCCCGCTTTAGCGAGGCGGGGTTCCCTCCCCGGGAGTATGGGGAGAGGAAGTACTATTAATTGGTAACGGCTCAGGTTGTTTAGGCTATAGACTGTAGGCTGTTAGCCACACAAGAGGACTGCATGCTGGTCACCACAATGTTCATTTATCGTGTTTTTCTGTTGCTAATAGCCTAAACCCCTACAGCCTATAGCCCTAAGCAGTTGCATTAATTGAAAGAATGCTGGTAGCGGCGTCAGAAAACCATATCAACCGCGCTGCCGGTAGAGCGCGCCATCCACCACCTGCCGCATCCGCTCCGGGTCCAGGCCACCACCCAGAAAGGCGTTGAGTTGCGCGCAGGCGGTGGCCGGATCGGCGATCACCTGGGCGTAGTCGCAGTTGAGGACCTCCATCCCCCCCTGTTCCAGAAAGCGGGCAATCTTGCGCAGATGGATGCTGAATTTGGCGGCCATCACCTCATCGCTGGTCCCGGGTAGCTGGCCGGATCGCTCCAGCATGGTGCGCTGGGAGGTCAAGATCTCCGCCATCCGCCGCCGCATAAAGATCACCTTATACGATAACTCCGGCGGCAGGTAAGGCAGCAGAGAGGAGATGATCTTGATCGCCTGGCCCGAGGCCTCGGGCAACCAGCTGGCATCCTTGGCCAACCCCTTGACCCTCTCGGCCTCGTAATAGCCCTTGGGGTTATCGGCATCGGCCACCCGCCGGCCGTCCTGATAGATGGGCAGGCCACCGGCCTCCAGCATCTTCATCATCATCGAGGTCCCGGAACGCGGCAGCCCGGAGACGACCGTTATCAACGGCAAGGGTGTGGGGTCAGGTGTCATCATGGTCATGGTCAATCCTTAATCAGTCCAGCAAACAGGCCCTGCCGCGTTAGCCCAGCGGCCACGGTTCAGTCCAATCCGTAGCGATCGCGCCAATCGCCCTTCTCCTGCCACAACGGCTGCTCCCCCTTGGCAAAGAGAAAATCCCCCACCACCAGATAGTCCATCTCCGTGCGCATGAAGCATTGATAGGCATCCTCTGGCGTGCAGACAATGGGTTCCCCCCTGACGTTGAAGCTGGTGTTCACCACCATACCGCAACCGGTCAAGTGCTTGAAGGCGGTGATCAGCTGCCAGTAACGGGGGTTGGTCTGCTGATGGACGGTCTGGATGCGGGCCGAATAGTCCACATGGGTGATGGCCGGCAGGTCGGAACGCAGGTGGTAGAGGCGCTCATACATGGAGAGGGCCACATAGTCCGGCGGTGCCGGGTGCCGCAACTCTTCGCGGACAGGGGCCACCAGCAGCATATAGGGAGATGGCCGATCCAGCAGAAAATAGGCGGCCACATCCTCGGCCAGCACCGACGGGGCAAAGGGCCTGAACCCCTCCCGGTACTTGATCTTGAGGTTCAGACGCTTCTGCATCTCCGGGTGCCGCGGGTCGCCCAGGATGCTGCGCCCCCCCAAGGCCCGCGGCCCCCACTCCATACGCCCCTGGCACCAGCCCACGATCTGGCCGTCGGCCAGGAGTTGCGCCACCTCGCCGGTCAGTTGCGCGAAATCCGCAAACTCGCGGGCGGGCGCACGGTATTTGCGGCACAACCGCTGGACATCGAGAGCGGAAAAGGCCGAGCCCAAGTAGCTCCCCCGCATCTTGTCGCTGCCGTCCCGGTTCACTTGCCGCGGCTGCTGTTGCCAGATGTGGTGGGCGGCATAGGTGGCCCCCAGGGCGCCACCGGCATCGCCCGCCGCCGGTTGAATCCAGATGTCAGCGAAGATCCCCTCCCTGAGCAGCCGGCCGTTGGCCACGCAGTTCAGGGCCACCCCGCCAGCCATGACCAGATGGCGACTGCCGGTGATCTCCCTGGCCGTGCGGGCCAGGCGGAGGACCATCTCCTCGGTCAGCTGCTGGATGGCCAGGGCCAGATCCATATAGGGCTGGGAGAAGTCGCCCTCCGCTTCCCGTTTGGCCAGCCCGAACAGGGCCTGCCACTTATGGTTGTGGCACATCTTCATGCCGGTGGCATAGTCAAAGTACTCCATGTTGAGGACCACGCTGCCGTCCGGGCGCAGGTCGACCAAATGATCCTCGATCAACCGCCGGTAGCGGCCCACCGCCTCGGAGTCCGCATTGCCATAGGGGGCCAGCCCCATGAGTTTGTACTCGCCGCTGTTGACCTTAAAGCCTAGAAAGTAGGTGAAGGCCGAATAGAGGAGACCGATGGAGTGCGGGAAAGGGAGTTCCCGCAGGATGGCGATATCCTTGCCCTGGCCATGGCCGATGGTGGTGGTGGCCCACTCGCCGACCCCGTCCACGGTGAGGATGGCCGCCTCGCTGAATGGCGAGGGATAAAAGGCCGATGCGGCATGGGAGAGGTGGTGCTCGGGGAAGAGCAGGGGCGGCTTATGGGTCAGCTCCCCACCGGCGACCTTTTTCAGTTCGTCCCACAGCATCTTGCGCATGAAGAGCTTCTCCTTGATCCACACCGGCATGGCAGCCAGGAAGCTGCGGATCCCCTTGGGGGCAAAGGCGTGGTAGGTCTCCAGGAGCCGCTCGAACTTCAAGAGCGGCTTATCGTAAAAGGCGATGGCGGTGAGGTCGGCCACCGTGAGCCCCGCCTCGGCGAGCACGTAGGCCACGGCCTGGGCGGGGAAGCCATCATCATGTTTCTTGCGGCTGAAGCGCTCCTCTTGCGCCGCTGCCACGATCTCGCCGTCTTGCAACAAGACGGCGGCGCTATCATGATAGTAGGCCGAGATGCCCAGGATGGATACGGTCATGACCCCAGCGCTCTAAAACAGGGTATAGACAAAGGGGGCAATGGCCGAGCCGCTGGTGAAGACGATCAAGGCGCCAAAGGCCAAGAGAACCATGATGATGGGCAGCAGCCAAAATTTCTTCCTGACCTTCATAAAGGCCCACAGATCTTTTAAGAAATCCATTCCTACTCCTGATGCAAGTGTATGATTATAGCTCAATCCGTATCAGCCCTGTTGCAGAGCAACGGCCAGGCAAGGCGGAGGCACGGATTAGAATGGCTTCTCCAGATCAGCCGCCGTGAAGGTGTGCTCGCGCCGGACAAAGGCTGATGGCCCCCCATCCCGCCACTGCCCAAGCCCCATGGCATCGCGACCAATCAACCGGCGAAACACCGCCATGGGGGTCACCACCAAAAAAAAGACCACACTGAGCAGGAGCATTGACATCACTTTGCCCAGGCCATGGGAGAGGGCGAACCACCACCGGGCCACGGGCGTAAACAAGGCCGGTGCGCTCATGGTGAGAATCAACAGGGCGATGGCCGGACCGAGGAAGGAGAAGGAGCGCTTGGCCAGGGCCAGCAACAAGAGGATCAGGACCAGCGCCATGCCGGTATCCTTGCACTGGTCGGGGAGTATTTTTTTCTTGGGCATGGCGGCAAAACCTCTTGTCTGGGGGGGGGTCCTTGTTTGCCGTATAGTTGACGATCATCCTGCCAATGTCAAGAGAAGAGATCCCCAAAGGTGCGGATAGTGGCCCGGGAGTTGGCAAAAAAGGCGGACAGCCTTCCCCCACCAGGCAAAACACGCTTCCACCTCTTTCTCCTTTACCTTTTCCCCGTTAGGATTTACTTTTGCCAGATGCGTAGCGTCATCTTCTTCATCCTCCTCTTCACCCTGTTCGTGATTCCTGAAACCGGCCACGCCTATATCGGGCCTGGTGCCGGTTTCGCCCTGGTCTCCTCTTTTTTCATCCTGATCATCGCCGGAATCCTGGCCCTGTTCAGTATCCTGACCCTGCCGCTCCGGGCCACCTACCTCTTCCTTAAACGCCGCCATATTGCCAAACACATCCAGGCCAAGCGGGTCATTGTCATCGGTTTTGACGGTTTGGACCCCCTGCTCTGCCGCCGTTTCATGGCTGAGGGGCGATTGCCGAACATGAGTCGGCTGGCCACCGCCGGCACCTTCAAGCCGCTGGCCACCACCACCCCCTCCATCTCGCCGGTGGCGTGGTCAACCTTTGCCACCGGGGTCAATCCCGGCAAGCACAACATCTTCGACTTCTTCACCCGCAATCCGAAGACCTATCAACCGGTGCTCTCCTCGGCCCTCATCTCATCCACCAAGAGACGAAGAAAATTCGGCCCGTTCACCTTTTCCAAGGCCACGACCTCCGTCAGTTTGCTGCGCAAAAGCACCTCCTTCTGGAAGATCTTGGGCGAGAGCAAGATCTTCAGCACCGTGCTCCGGGTACCGATCACCTTCCCGCCGGAAAAATTCTACGGGGCCTGCCTCTCCGCCATGTGCGCCCCGGACCTGCGGGGCACCCAGGGCAGCTTTACCGTGCTCACCGCCCGCCCCCAGGAGGAAAGGCCACACAAGGGCGACGTCATCCCCTTTACGGTCAGCGCTAACCGCTTCACCACCGAAATCCCCGGGCCCGAGCTGCCTACGGACGGAAAAAATCAGCCCGTGAGCGTGAAGGTACAGGGCACCATCGACCAGGCGGCAGGGACCATTACCCTGGTCATCGGCGACGAGAGCCTCACCCTGCGCCAAGGCAGCTATTCGCCGTGGACGCCGTTACGCTTCAAGGCCGGCCGCCAGACCATCCACGGCATCGCCCGTTTCCTGGCAACAACCATTACGCCCCACCCCCAGATCTACATCACGCCCATCAATATCGATCCAGAGCACCCTAGCCTGCCCATCAGCCACCCGTTTTACTACTCCATCTGCCTGGCCAAACAGCACGGCCCCTTTGCCACCCTGGGTCTGGCCGAGGACACCTGGGCCTTGAACGAAGAGGTGATCGATGAGACGGCCTTCCTGACCCAGGCCTACGACATCTGCCAAGAGCGGGAGACCGCCTTTCTCGATAGTCTGGCCAAGACCGACGACGGTCTGCTGATCAATGTCTTTGACACCACGGATCGCATCCAGCACATGTTCTTCCGCACCCTCGACCCGGACCACCCGGCAAACCTGGGCAAGGAGACGACGCTCCACCCCAACGCCATCGCCGAGGTCTACGAGCGCTCGGATCGGCTGGTTGGTCAGGTGCTGGCCACCACCACTGACCAGGACCTGCTGTTGATCATCTCCGACCATGGCTTCAAGGCCTTCAAGTGGGGGGTGAACCTCAACACCTGGCTGTGGCGGGAGGGGTATCTGGTGCTCAAGGAGGGGGCGGTGCCGGGGGCGGAGTGGTTTGCCGATGTGGAGTGGAGCAAGACCCGGGCCTTTGGCCGGCATCTTCATCAACACCCACGGCCGCGAACGTCAGGGCATCGTGCGCACTGGGGCGGAGAAGGAGGCCCTGATCGTGGAACTGCAAGGGAAGCTCGAAGGCCTCATCGATCCGGCGCGTGGGATCAAGCCTATCAGGCGGGCACGGCTTGCGGCCCAAGAACTCTCCGGGCCCTACACCAAGGATGCCCCCGACATCTTCCCGGGCTATGACGAAGGCTATCGGGCCAGCTGGAACAGCGCCATCGGCAAGATCTCCG
>CAYSFY010000004.1:25705-26549 GCA_964430285.1 uncultured Desulfobulbia bacterium | reverse complement strand
CTGGCAGCTTGACGACGAGACCCCGGCCCTCATGGATCTGGCGCCGACCATTCTCAACATCTTCGGGATTCAGCGGCCTAAATTTCAGGATGGCAGGGTCCTCGCCTTGAGCAAACCAGCAGCCGCTGGCCCAAAAAACGTGCCGAGGCCTAACCAACCATGAACAGACGCGAATTCATCACCAGGTCCGCCCTCCTCGGTCTGGGGACCACCCTGTCACCGGCCTCCGAACTGCTGGCAACCACCATTGCCAAGAGGCGGAAGACCGTGATCCTGGGCATCGACGGCATGGACATCAAGCTGGCCTCCGCCTTCATGCGTCTGGGGATGCTCCCCAACTTCAGCAGACTCGCCCAAACTGGCGGCATGACCACGGTTGCCACCAGCTTCCCGCCCCAGAGCCCGGTGGCCTGGTCGTCGTTTTCCGTCGGTGCCTGGCCCGCCGTGCATGGCATCTACGACTTCATCCACCGCGATCCGACAACCATGACCCCCTACCTCTCCACCTCCAAGGTCTCGGCGCCTGAGAAGACTTTCTCCCTCGGTGACCTGGATATCCCCCTGACTGCCGGCAAAGTGGAGAATCTCCGCCAGGGGCGACCTTTTTGGGACTATTTGGCCGATTATGACATCCCCACCACCATCCAGAGGATGCCAGGCAACTTTCCCTGCCAACATGCAAAGGTCAACATGCTCTCCGGCATGGGCACCCCGGACCTGCGGGGCGGTTATGGCAGCTTCACCCTGGTCACCACCACGCCTCCGCTCAACGCCGACACCATCACCGGCGGCGAGGTGGTACCGATCCAATTTACCGACAACTACGCCGAGGCCCTGCTCTCCG
>CAYSFY010000004.1:24685-25695 GCA_964430285.1 uncultured Desulfobulbia bacterium | reverse complement strand
ATCCAAATCTGGCGCGACGCAACGAATCCGGTGGTCCGCATCCTCATCCAAGACCAGGAACTCATCCTCGGTCAAGGGGAGTGGACCGACTGGCTGCACCTCTCCTTCACCATGCTGAACCACATCTCCGAGGTCAAGGGCATCTGCAAGCTCTACCTCAAGAGTGTCCAGCCCGAGTTCAGCATGTACGTCTCGCCGATCAATGTCGATCCGGCCGACCCGGTGTTGCCCGTCACCTCCTCCCCGGCCTATGCGCAGGAGTTGTCTCGCCACCTCGGTCCGTTCTATACCAAAGGCATGCCCGAAGACACCAAGGCCCTCTCCTACGATGTCCTCGACAACAACGAGTATCTGGACTTGGCCTATCAGGTCATTGACGAGACCCGCCTAGGCCTGGAGTACGAACTCGGCAAGCTGGCCCGCCAGGACGAAGGGGTGCTGTTTTACTACTTCTCCAGCCTCGACCAGGACAGCCACATGTTCTGGCGGACCATCGACCCGGAAAGTCCCCTCTACACGCCGGAGCTTGGCCACACCTTGGGCCACACCCTGCGGGATCTCTATATCGAGATGGACAAATGCCTGGGCCGGGCCATGGCCATGATTGATATCCTTGATCCCAACGTTCAGTTGTTGGTCATGTCCGACCACGGTTTCGGCCCCTTCCGCCGTCAGGTCAACCTGAACTCGTGGCTCCGTGAGCAAGGGTTCATCACCTTGCATGATGGCGTGGACATCGAAGAGGGCGAGTTCTTTGCCAATGTCAAGTGGGATCAGACAGCAGCCTACGCCCTGGGGATCAACGCCATCTATCTGAATCTGGCCGGCCGCGAACGTTTCGGCAGTCTGGCCCCCGGTCAGGCAAGTTCGGTGCTCACCAAGATCGGCAAGGGGCTGCTCGCCCTGCGTGACCCCAAGAATGGCAATAAAATAGTGACCAACGTCCATTTGGTGCCTGAGGCCGAGAAACGGTCCAACCCCCAGGCCCCGGACCTGATCGTGGGCTGGAA
>CAYSFY010000004.1:19099-24675 GCA_964430285.1 uncultured Desulfobulbia bacterium | reverse complement strand
CCTCGTGGTCCAGCATCCTGGGCAGCTTTGCCCGCGAGACGATCCAGGACAACGACGACCGCTGGAGCGGCGATCACTGCATCGACCCCGCTCTGGTGCCGGCCATCCTGTTCAGCAACCGCAAGATCATCCGCCCACAGCCAACCATGCTCGATATCACGGCCACGGTGCTGGCGGAGTACGGCATCCCCCGGCCAACGCACATGACCGGCAGCTCTCTCTATCGGGCATAGGCCGGAGCTGTGTGCATTCCACAACAACCGGGCCAGGAATACACCATGCCGGAGAATGCTGCCCTTGCCACATTTATCCTTCCAACAAGGACAAACAGATAATATCATGTCCTCCATGGAAGACCAATATCGTCAGATTATTCGGCAAATAACTGCCTTCAGCTTGTTCGACCGAACCCAGAAAACGCAAGACCACCATAGCCACCAAAGGAACGTCATATGCCAAAGATAACCATCGAATCGGAACTCTATGAACGCCTACGCGACTGCTCGGTCATCGTCGGCTACTCCTCGGTCGATGAGTTCATCACCCATGTCCTGGAAAAAGAGGTGGCCCTGATTGAAGAGGCCGAGGACGACCCGGACGTCAAAGAACGCCTCAAGGGATTGGGCTACATCTCCTAATTGATCATGATCATCTTCTCTCTCTTGAACCATCTGGTCGACCTGCTGGTTTCGCCCTTCCACGGCCTAGGCCCCATAGCGCAGCTGATCCTGCTCAGTCTGCTATCAACGGTGCTCCTGCTGGCCGCGTTCAAACGCCTCTCCAATCAAGACACGATCAAGCTCCATAAGAACAAGATCTTCGGCAACTTTTTAGAGATCGGCATCTACCGTGATCAATTCCGGCGCTCACTCATCTGTCAAGCCAGGGTATTGAAACACAACCTACTGTATCTGGGTGCGATCAGCAAACCGCTGCTCCTGCTGATGTTGCCGATGATCCTCGTCTGCCTACAGCTTGAATACCGGCTGGGCTACCAAGTATTGAAACCGGGACAGCCCTTTGTTATTGAGGCCCAGCTCGATAAGGCCACACGCGAGACCTCTCCAGAGATCATCAACCGCCTGACCCTCCTGACCTCGGACACCATTGCCCTGGACACCCCGGCCATGCGGATCCCGGCCTCCGGCCAGGTCTTCTGGAAGGCCAGGATCACCAAGGCCGGCATGCCCAGTTTCATCAATCTCACTCTGCCGGACCAGGGCGAGGTCGTCCACAAGCAGTTGGCGGTCAATGCCATGATGAACCGTTTCTCACCCAGCACGACCAAATTCAGTAGCCTTATCGACCTCCTGGCCAGCGGCGAAGAGGGTATCGCCCCATCGTCACCGATCAAGACCCTCCGCGTTGCCTATCCGCCGGCCGAATACCCCTTCTGGCAATGGACCTTCTCCCCCATTATTTATTACTTCATCCTAACCATACTGTTCGGCCTGCTGCTCAAGCCGATGATGAAGGTATCACTCTGAGCCGCCAAAGACAATTTGACAAATAGGCGAATAGAGTGAAGGCCTCAATATCAACAGGGATTTCACATTTGACTTCCATCCGTGATAAGGTGGTTGCCACCTCACTTTGGTCCAATCTGGCCACATCCCCCCCCCATCACCTACTGATATATGTTACCATTAGCGGCAATTGCAAATAAAGGAGCAGAGCACCCCGGGATGGGGTTGAGTTTAATCTTTCTCATGTTTTCTTTGCTTATCGGCGCAGCTACATGGATGACACCGATTGAATATGATGGCGCATACAACTTCCAAGTCGCCCAGTCCTTGCAAGAGAATTTTTCATACCAACCCCGTTATATCCCAACCAAGATCTATGACGCCCGAGTTACGACCAATGGCCCTCTCCAGTACTTCATGGCAGGGATGATCCGCGTATTCGGTCTGGACCTCGGCCGTAGCATCACACTTGGCACCATCGCCGGTTTAATGGCTGTCATAATTTTTATTTACTCCCGGCAATCGTTCTTCCTTTACTGCCTGCTTCTTCTCTTCTGGCCAAATTTTGTCTGGGCGCATATAAATTTTTGGGGCGAAGTGTTCTCAATAACCATGACTATGGCAGGATTTATCGCATGGGAGCGTTGGTCTTCGGATATTAAGGTCCACAAATCACTTCAAGATCCCGCTCTCCACAACCCCAGCAAAACGCATTACCTCTGGCTGAGTGGCCTAGCTTTTGGTGTAGCCATAGCCACAAAATTTATGGCCGCCCCCGCCATCCTTCTCCTCCTTTTTTGTCTCGTTGTCTACACTCTACGAGACAAGCCATGGCCAAAAGACAGCATAGGTATTGCCCATCTATGGATGGTATTGTTCCTCATTCCTTACTGCATCGCCCTAATTGTCTTTAGTCTACAGTTATCCGCCTCCATCATTCATTCCGGAGGCCATCTTGCCACCATATGGCCAACGCTGAAGCTATTTATTATATCGCATTTTCAGCAGGCCGAATATGCCGCAACCACCCTTGAACCAACCCGTTGGCGGCCACAGGTGGAGTCAATCCCAAGCCTCATTGTACTCCTCGGCATGCTGCTGTTATTGTTCCGTCGGCATATTGTTTTTTTGCTCCCGGCAATTGCGATAGCGGGTCTCCTCTTAGCGGGACATTTCAACATACGTAGAATCATGACACTTATGCTACCGATTATGCTACTAGCGGCCAAAGAAGTTCATGTGTATTGTCCAGCCACCAGAAAATGGCATACACCATTCTATACCCTTTTGCCAATAATAGGATCTGGACTCATATTGATTATTGGGTCTATTCTTTGCCACAGACCACCCCCTCTTGTGAAAATTATCTCCAACTTCACGCATGAGGGTGCACGAACAAACCAAAGTTTTTATCCAGGAAAGTCGAGAAAAGATTACAACATTAGTCTCATCCCCACGATAGAAGCATTACCTGGTCGGATTTTCACCTCTGGATGGTACCAATTTCCCGAGATATCATTACGGACGAAAACCATTTTCTACGATAGATTTGCAACCGAGAATACCCAATTACTCCATGGCGGTGAGGCTTCTTTTTTTCTCTTCGACTCTGCCGGACCTAAAGATAAGACAACCGAACATGACCTCTGCGGTAAGGTCCTTTATCGGCACGATTCCTTGATCCTCTGTCAGGACAGGCCTCAATGAATTATTCATATTTCCTGAGTAGAACTGCGCAACAATGAAAAAACGTATAATTATATTACATAGCCATATATTCAAAAATGCAGGGAGTACAATTGATTCAATCCTAAAATCAAATTTCAACCGTTCTGCTTCATTTATAGAAAGCAGTGATGGTCAATTTATCTCTACCGAAACGATCATTAACACCTGTCTGACCAACAAGGACATTGTCTCGATATCATCTCATAAAATAGGGCTCCCCCCCCCGCTCCATCCCGATCTTCATTTTATTCCTCTGGTCATGCTAAGAAATCCTTTGGACCGGTTAGGTTCAATATATAGCTTTTACCGGACGCAGAGGTCCCCAACACCGCGACATGAGTGCATGTTAGCAAAGAGATTGCACTTTAGGGATTTTGTCCGGATCCTAATAGAATCAGAAAATGATAGCTCTTTTGCAAACCTACAAACACAGTTTTTTATTGGTAACAATATCGGGTTATCAGAAGAAACTTGGTCGAAAGTGGTCAAAAACTTTCAGTCAGCATTTTGCGTTGGTGTTGTAGATAAGTTTGACGAATCGTTGATGTTATGGTCGAAATATCTTTCTCAATATTTCACATCACTCAATTTTACATACCAGAAGCGAAATGTTTCTCTAAACAGGGCGACAGCTATGACCGCCAGGATTTCTGATTTGGAAGATGCTCTGGGCGAAGAGTTATTGAGCACCTTTTGTAAAAGAAATCAATATGACTACCAACTCTATAATCTAGCGTTGGACAGGGTTAAACGCGAAATACATTCCTTTGACGAATGCAACACTAAAACGGTTACTAATTTTCATATTAACGAAATACCACTTGTGGAGAATGAGAACAAAATTGACGTTTGCCAAAGAAAATCTACCCAAGCAATAATTGTTGATACAAACCCTGTGACTGAGTCACCTCTTTATTTTCTTAAAAATGGCGCACAGATCACAATTCCTCCGGCACATCGCGACAAAGAAGTGTTGAAAAATGGAGCCATTATTGTGGGTTGCGGCCTTTTTGATGTAAAAAATCAGCCGATACTTATTGTAAATCAAGGGCAGGAAGTGGTCTTCTTAATGGCTGTAAGCTCCGATCAAGTCATTGACAAGCCGATCATTGGAATAACTGTCACTAACCATTTACGGGAAACGATGTTTACGACAAACAGCAATTTCTCCCAATATAAAACAAAAAAAATTATTGAAAATTCGACGAATTTCTATTGTTTTCAGTTTATCATGCCACCTCTAAACCAAGGATCGTATTCCATTACCCCGGCTATTGCAATGGGGACACAAGAAGAGCACACTGTTATCGATGTTGTTGATGATGCAATATTTTTTTTCATCCCTGCAATGAGCCATCCTCGTTTGCCGGGTGTACTGTATCTACAAGACGTTACACTCTCTAGTTAGCCTCTAATCTCCTGCAGCTCTTGTGGATTCTTTCTGTTTGAGTTAACAACTCAGCCGTTTGAAGCGGATCTAGCCATTTATTCACTAACCTTCCCATCAACATAGTTATTTTCTCGTCACCCAGATTGGCGAAGACCAGGCCAGTGCGCCGCTAACAGTAGTCACTCTGACGTAATAATAGGATGACTCACCTTTTTGTGAGTCATCGTCCTGAAAGGTAAAGTTTACCACTTTGTCTTCGAGGTTCCGTGAGTAAATAAAGCGATTATCCTTGACAATCTCAACCCGTGCTAATGGTTCGGCACAGTGTGCGGCAATCTCTAAAATCGGGGCCGACCCGAGGAACAGTTCTTGCCCCATCGTCTTATCGCCTATGGTCACAATGACCTCAACTACTTCAGTAGCACCAAAGGTACGTCTCTGGCGCAACGCTTCCAAAATCCCCTCCCGGCTGAATTGCTTCACAAATACTCCTGCATAAGCATTATGTGTGGAACCGTGATCCGAACTGGCAATGATACCAATGCGAACTCCTTGTCGGTAGGCATCCCAAAGTGAATTCCCATCAAGGAATTGGCGGGCTCTTGTGAAAGGGGCTCCGGCATATTCGTATCTGCCCCGTGCTTGATAAATTTCCGCCACGCGCTCAAAAGACGCACTCCATTTCTTCCAATCTGTTGCCGCCTCACGATCGGCCAGTTGATGGGGTATTACAACTACCTCTCGCCCCGTCAAATCCTGAAATAAGGCTGAGGGATCGGTCTGGGATGAAACAGGGTATCCGCGGCGTGCATAGATAACGTTCTTATGCCCTCCTCCCTCGTGGGATAACCGGCCACGCTCATATCCAAACAAAGCCCAAAAACGACCAGGTAACGAGTACACATCGGCAAATTTCTGTGAACGCCACCATGCGTATCCCTGTATCTTCGGCGCAGGCTGTTCGAAACGCCACCCCCCCAGGTCCTGATCGT
>CAYSFY010000004.1:12190-19089 GCA_964430285.1 uncultured Desulfobulbia bacterium | reverse complement strand
GTGGTCGGAAATGCATAAAAAATCTAGCCCGGCAACGTCGAGCCCATAGCGATAGGTATCCGTCAGTGTGCCATCGGACCCGAGGCCACAACGTGAGATGTCTGTATGGCGGTGAAGATCACCATAGGCGAGAAGATAATCCCCCCCTCCCAACTGCCTCTGTTCTAAGCGAGGTCGTTGAGAATTCGGGTCTGGAGGGATTTTTACCGCACTAGGCTTACCGATAACAACCGTTGGCAGCTTGTTCGCCACCACTTGGGCCCCATGGTGCCCGACAACTACCTCGCCATTAATCGGCACCTCGTAATAAGGAAAGCTTCGACCATCTGCCGCCATCACTATTACGATTGATCCATCACCGGCCCGGGCTAAGCGAAGGCGATTGTCGCCTCTTCCGCCGCTTTCGCGCAAGGCTACCGGATTCCGCCACCCTTTACCGTCGGTTGCCGATACATACCAGAAGAAAATCCCTTTGTCTTTGCTCAAGCCTTTAACAACATTTTGTTGCGACACGAAATGCTGAAATGCCAGATGCAGCCCTCCTTTGCCATCAAAGGCAATTTGCGGATATTCATTAAGAAGTTGCAAATCTGAGGGTAAAGATGGCAGAAAGTCTGCCGGCAAGGCGCTAAGCACATTGCCGTCCCAACAGCGAAGCCCAATCCTGCGCTGACTGTGCAGACGAACATGGCGCCCCCAATTCTCCTCGCCAATATCGTAAGCCACCCAAGCCCGGTCAAATGCATCCACAGCTATCGACGCATTAGCCTCGCGATCCGGCGTCGCTGCGACCGGTATCTCACTCGAAACATCTCCGCTCGACGTAAAACGCCTTAGGTTGACGTCGTAACTGCCGTTTCGGTAGGTATCCCAAGCCACGAACATAGAACCTGATGGCCCGACAGCCAATGCAGGAGACCAATCGTTTGCAGGATCATCAGTGACTGAACGCTCATCAGTTAGGCCATTCTTTGTAAGACGTGCCAACAGAATATCAAAAGATCCATTACGAAATCCTTGCCATGCGATCCAAACGCGCCCTTGTCGGTCAACAGCCAAACTTGGGGCGATATCGCTACCAGGAAGAGATGTCAACCGTAGTGGCTGCTGCCATCCAACCGCAGTCCGCTGCCGTGCAAATAGATCGAAATTTCCTTCCTCGTTGGCAGCCCACACCACCCACAAGACTCCACCTGCTTCATACGCTGCAGCAGGAGAAAAAAAATCTCCAGGACCAGCTATTTCCTCAATCCTGCTCCACGATACCGGGTCCGTCGTTCCCTTGGTTTCGCGTAACAGCACTCGATCATCATTACCGTTAAAAGCAATCCAGGCTACAGCAAGATGCCTTTTTGGACCAACTGCAACGGAGGCCCAATCATTTTCGTAGTCTTCGGACGTAACCCTGTGGGCAGCGGGAGCCAAAGGGGCACCAAGAATCTCTGCCGTTATGGGTATGGGCCTTCCTCGTGCGAACGGAACTTCAGGCTTCTCCTGCCCCCCATAAACTGATCGACTACAAGCCAGCGCGAAAACCACTAACCGAACAATCAAAATGCAAAACTCTATATTCCTCATTCTCCGCACCCTTTATATGTTCACCCTCTAAGAGGGGACGTATCATCACTTGTCGCAATCCTCTGTGTCAAAAGAAGTAAAAAAAACGCGGTGCATGCGGAACTGTTTTCGTTTAAAATACCTATCCCATTTTTTGGCCGGCGTTTTCTTGCAGTGTAAACTTGACACTTGAAACGAACAGGACAATTAAGTAGTATTCAATCAATCGTTGAAAATGACAGGAATCGCATTACACGTCGAGGCAATCGATCATTGTCTTGAATAATTGTTAACAAGCAGCAAGCAGGAGAGTGCCGTTGCGCAAAATAAAATCCCCCCAATTCTTATCACTATTAATTGCCTTATTGATTGCCTTTGCTTGCTTCCTGAACGGTTGCTCTTTGCCTGATTGGCTTAAACCTAACAGATTAAAAGTTCTAGTAGTTGGAATCGATGGGATGGACCCATCGCTAGTTGATTCCTATTTGAGCCAAGGGCATTTGCCGAACCTGCAAAAGGTTATCAGTCATGGACTCATAAAATATATTCCTACTGAGCTTGACCTTATTTCTCCGGTCATATGGACCAGCATCGCAACTGGCGTGCCACCAAAAGTTCATGGCATTGAGGACTTTGTTATGCAGGGGAAACCAGTAAACAGTTCATCCCGAAAAGTCCCTGCATTCTGGAACATCTTGAATTATAATAAGATCAAGGCGGCAACATTAGGATGGTGGGCAACATGGCCTGCAGAAAAAGAAGGGGGTATCATAATTGGCGACAGAGTTCACTGGCGCGACAGAAAAGAAAAAATATATCCACCCGATATTATTGATACCGATAAATATACAGTTGATAGATATAAAGGTAACTTGGAATTTCTCTCACGATTCACAAGTTATCCCTACGAACCAAATTTTCAAAATAAATTTTCAGAAAATGACGAAAACTATATTCTAAATAAACTAATTTCGGAAAGGCTTATAAAAAACTATTGCATTGACAAAATCTATACAGATATTGCTAAAGAGATTACCACAAAAAATAAAATTGAAGTCATGTCCGTTTATTTTCTTGGAATTGATTACGTATCGCATGCCTTCTGGCAATATATGGATCCCAATCCTTTTCGAGAAGATGGAATTACTGTACAGAAAAAAAATATCGACAGGCTAGGGAAAATTATTCCAGAGTATTATAAACATATCGATGAGTTATTGGGAGAGCTGCTGAATATTTGTGATGAGAACACCCTGATATTTATACTATCGGATCATGGATTTGGACCTGACCCAAATGTGGTACATGATACGAAGTCTTTGGGCCTATCAGGGAACCATAGAAACGAAGCAGTTTTTATAGTATCCGGAAAAGATGTACAGGCCCCTGACGACAAGCAAACGGCTACAACGACACCTCGGCAGTTTGACTTTCTTCCGACTCTCCTTTTTGCACTGAATTTACCGATCGCGAAGGACCTTACTGGTCGCCCTCTGACAGAATATTTCACCAATGAATTCAGCAAGGCACACGGAATCAAACCAATACCTACCTATACGAATATTTATCGCAGCACTGCCGCCCCCCCCCCTCTTGGAGATGATGCAAAAGTAATTAAAGATCTCAAAGGCCTTGGGTACGTCAAGTGAATATTCTCATGTAAATGCAAGTTTATCCGAGGAATGCAAATGGTTACTCCTTATTCATGAGCACGGCAACAAGCTCCAGGCGTGTCCGGAACTTCTGGCGGGCCACAGGAGCATCAATGGTCGCAGGGAAAAAGCAATTCTGGTTGACCTCGCGCCCAGAGCAGGTTCATTGTGGGTGCGAGCATCACTTCGATACAGCCAACAAACCGACACGCAACTTCTTTCCGGACAACACATGCAAAAATGATAAAGACCTGCTTTTTTTAATCATCGAACAAATTATCCATGATTTCTCCAACCCTCAATCAACAATCGAATCTGGCTTGGAGAATAAAAGTACATCATAAATCGTGAGGTATAAATGGATTCAAGTTCCTCTGGTGTTGGTTTGTATCTCTGCTTGAATCGTTGGTAAATTGAGTTGTACCATTTATCAGTGGCCACATTTCTTGAGATAATTTGCAAATCATCAATCCCTAAAAATTCTCCTAACGCGTTCACCTGATCATTTAAATTCTCCAGCCGAATTATGATCATTTTTATCCGTTTGGTCTTGCTTTCGTAAGTTTGGTAGCCTTTTTGCTGATCAAACGGCTTTGAATAGATGTCAACAAAGTACTTGTCGATCTCTGGATAATAGACGTGTGATTTCAGTAGGCTGTCATACCATGCCGTAACGGTTGTCCCGGTATTCAGTCTTAAGAGTTGCTGATAAATTTCCTCTTCCTGCTGATCGAAAGACATTTTTCTGAAGTCGTCTATGCTGGCGATAAATTGTTGATTACCCCACTCTTCCTCATCATTCATGGATTGAAATACGGCTGAGATATTCCGAGAAAGAAGGTCCCGAACTAGGCTGACGACAACAAACTCCTCTTCAGAATAATGAAGGAAGTCGTACAGAAGATTAATCGAGTGTGTCTGGATGACATTGTTGTGGATTGGCCAGCGTGAATTATTTTTGATTGATGGAACGTCCCAGACGCATGGCTTAGAATAAGGGAGGAGTGAACGGTAAATAGTTGAAGAGCCAACCTTGCCCATCTGCCAAATGAATATCTTTTTATCGATATTACGCCCTAAATTTGAAAGCACAACTTGTTCTTTTTGTTCCTCGTTTTTCACAGCACTGCACTGAATAGAATTGGCAGCGACTCTGATCAAAATGCTATTGAATGGCGTCTGAGGGATATTGTAAAAGTTAAAGAATCTTTCTTTTCCGTCCCAAGAGACCGTGAGTGCCCCCTCGACGACATCAAACTGTCCGGGCTGGAGGTCAAATGCGGCGTTTTGCACGGCCTCACGAAGCGAGGCACCTTGACTCCCGCTGACGACCAATGCCTTATGCAATATCCCATCAATGCGAAAAAAAATATTGCATTCGCCATCAAGTCCTGGCTCTATATTAATCTCGCTTGACTCTTGCCTCAAGCATTCGCGAAGCAAGGCATTTACAATTTTTCGTTGCTGGTGACAGGGAGAGGCGAGAAGAGGAATAAACGTACGTTCAAATGATTGAAAAGAGGATTTTGATTTTTTTGACATAATATTCTTTTCTCGAGCAACTGAAATGCGTGACCGCGAATTGAACCTCAATAAATATTACCGAGCCCCTCATAGTTGTCATTCATCGCCGAAATTTCTTCTGACCCAACATAATTAACTCTCCACAACAAAGCCAGCAGAATCAGATCGGCAACAAGCGCCATCTTTTTGATGAACACGGATAAAACACCATGATCTATCGTAACAGCATAATCTTTCTCTTACTATTCATTACTCTCCCCATAGCGGCAATATCCAAAGACACCTCGCCACGGCCGCTCCCCCCAACAGTAATTATTCCCCAGCAGGAACAAACAAAAAATACCCACACAAATCCCCTGGCACAACCAACAACTCAGTCTACAGCTTATGTCGAAATAGCACAGGCAGATCTATCAACTCCAAAAAAAACGGCGAGTTCTTTTGTTGATTTATTTAATAGAATAGTGCCTCCCACTAAGGCTGACTACCTGGAAGCTATCTGCACAAGAATGGCAATATCCTCATACAAAGAAAATTGCCTAAAAAATCTTGAAAACCGTCTAAATTACCTTAAGAGCATTCACGATCTAAAAGGGGCCATGTTCAAGCGTCAACCTCCGACCCAAATCAGCAAATCCCCCATGAAGTTCAAAGCAACATGGCAAGAAGATTTATCCTTCTTTGATGGCACAACAAAAATTAATCACAAAGCCATGACTTTTACTCTTCAAAAATCCGGCAAGGAATGGAAAATCTTGAGAGTAAAGCAGACTGGGGACAATAAAAATTTATGGAAGTAAAATCGCCCCTGAGTGATGATTCCTGGCCCAAGCCAGAATATGATAATGACATCCTGCCGCATTTTCTCTTTATCATCACCCCCCCATACTCTGGGTCTACAGCATTAGCCGAATTAATTAATTCTAGCCATCGGACCACGTTCTTGCAAGAACGAGCAGAGGGGCAATGGCTCATTCCCGGCATGTGTGGAAATGATCGATGGGATCCAGAGAAGTACATTAATTGGAATTCCGTGAAGGCAACTTGGCTATCCAAATACCATGAGATTAAAAGGCTCGTGAAAAATATTGATATCGTAATTGAAAAAAGCCCCCCAAACATGGTCAGAATTAAGAAATTGACCTCTATTTTCCCAAATCACTCTTTACTCGCTTTCAACCGAAATCCTTATGCAAACTGCGCCAGTATCATGTACCGAAATTACGACCCAAAAAATAAAAGTCCGGAAGAACGTCAACGGATACTCAAAATTTTGGCAAAAAGTTGGATTGAGAAAAGCACTCTTATCCGGGCTCTAGTACTTGAACTAAATATCAATATGTTTACCTACGAAGATTTTTGCGCCGACATATCGGCATGCATCAAAAAGATAGGCTTGCCATCAGATGCACTTAGAAGCATAAACTGTGAGTCCGTTGTCAAAGTCAAAGACTATAAGCCTCAGCAGATACTCTCACACAACGAAAGACAAATATCCAATCTCACTGCGCCTGAAATTGGTTTTTTGACAGATATCCTCGCAGAGGATTCCGGCCTTCTTTCATTTTTTGGTTATGCTCCAGCGCCTCATCGAAGGACAATCATCACGCCTTCCTCATCATAAATACACCACCTTGATTTTACCGTTAAGCCTTGTCGATACAAAAAGCTCCTTCCTGTCAATGAACAACACCTATGAAAAATTGTTATGTGATTAGGAAATCGTGGTTGGATGCTTGGCATGTCAACCCCAGCGCCAGCAAGGAATACGATTTGATAGACGGTTTACGTGGTGTAGCCATACTGATTGTCCTTTTAGGGCATCAACTCTATGCTAATGCAAAACCCACTGATGCTGACTGGATCCGTTTTTTATATTATTTCATCAATCCTGGTTTTGGTGTTACGATTTTTTTTGCCCTGTCCGGATTCCTGATCGCGATCCCTTTTTGGAAACTAAAAATCAGCAAAGCGGAAGAAGTTATCCCCTGCGGTTATGGCTGGCGGCGTTTTTGGAAAATTTATCCCCCGCTTGCGCTCTCTGTAGTATTTTTTGCCTCTGTTGGTACTCTTGACTCGAGAGATTTTTCGTTTGTAGACGCTGCCATCAAGTGGCTAACTGGTTGGTCGTTACTGCTGCCTGTTGCAGGGGAGTTAAATGGGGTG
>CAYSFY010000004.1:0-12180 GCA_964430285.1 uncultured Desulfobulbia bacterium | reverse complement strand
TACAATTTTACTTCATACTCCCACTGCTTTTCTTTAGCCTGAAACGAACCTCACCAAGCCAATGCCGCTGGCTACTATTTTTCATTTTTGCTGTCGTCCCGACTCTAGCGCGTTGGTTATGTTACGACGGCATCCCCGTTATCCTCAAGCCAAATATCAATACACACTTTCCGGCCAATCTTGACTCCTTCGCCATTGGTGTTTTTGTAGCAGGATTGGAATGCCAACGAAAGCTTGCTCCGTCGCGGGCTTTATGGGGAGACCTTGGTTTCGTCCTCCTGGCAATAGTGTTTGGCTTGTCTGCCTGGATTGCAATACACAGTTATCCGAAGCCTCTATTGCAAGAAATTGTCCGCTGGTGTGCGATGACAGCAGGCGGTCTTTTGACCCTGTACGTCGCTGATCCTCAACACCCAAGATCGCGCATGCTGTGCCAACCATGGTTGCGCTGGTGCGGACTGATTAGCTACGAGCTATACCTTTTTCATCAGCCGCCAATTATATGGATCAGGGAAACTTTCGGCTACCCTCAAGGAAACTTGTTGAAGCTTGGTCTGCAGACTGTCGTGACTGCCATCCCCACCTTCGCGTTAGCGGCACTGATCTATTGGTACTTCTCATTGCCAGTTCTGAAATATGGACGATCCCAGGCCCCCGCACATCCAACGGCAAAATCTTCTGAGAACAACACATGAATCATTTCGTATCAACCTCAAATGACAACCTACCCGCTAAAAAGGAACTGGGGTTATCAGTTACTCCACTCATCATCCTCGGTGTCCTCTTGGCGATTGGCCTTAGAATGCTTGCTGCATCCATGGGGCAAAACTATGACATGAAATCCTATAGAGTCGTTGCAGATATTGTCTGTGCGGGAGGGAACGTGTATGCGGAGACCCACAGGTACAACTATGGACCTGTATGGTTCTATATCGTAGGGGGGCTTTACACTCTATTCTTGAAACTATTTACTTCCAAAATGGCATTTCACTACCTAGTAGCCATGTTCTTGTCTCTTGCCGACTTAGGCATTTTCTTTATTTTATGGAAAAAATTCACCATCAAGACAGCTTTTTTCTTCTTTCTCAATCCAGTCTCGATCATCATCACTGGATATCACAGCCAGTTCGACAATCTCGCCTTGCTCTTCGGGCTATGGTCTGTGGCAATTTTAGACGAACCACGAGGGATGCATAGTTTTAAGCAAATTGCCGCGTCGCTTTTCCTACTTGGCCTATCAATTACGACGAAGCATATTCTCTTTTTGTTCCCTTTGTGGCTGGCAGTTAAGTTCAGAAACAGCTGGCAGAAATTATTGGCACTATTCTTTCCGCCGCTGATCTTTCTAATAAGTTTTCTGCCTTATTGGAACATTGGCCACGATGGTATCATTCAAAACGTATTTCTGTATAAATCATTCAACAATGCGCCCCTCCTCAATCTCTTTTTCCCTTTACCAAATGATTCCATCGTCCCGCAATGTATATTTTTCGCTGTTCTTGCCGCCGGGACTGTACTGTTCCGTAAAGAATCGCCTCTTCATTCGCTGCTTATATACACGGCCATGCTAGTTACCTTTTCCTCTGCCATCGCCAATCAATACTTGGCTATTGTCGTACCATTCATTGCTGTATTCCCAAACTTGGTACTTGTCGCCTATACGGTAGGAGCCACATGGTTTCTTCTGGCCGATAAAATGGGGCTGCATATCGAAGCAATTCAGCAATACACACCGAGCTACATCAATTACACCCTCCTCATATTTCTTCTCTTCATCGGATTCTCTTGGCATCTTATCAAAGTAACCTTCGACATGAGAAATCCATGCAATCCTCCCCAGAGTTAGAGGTGGCAATCGCATCACTGTCTTAGACCTTGCCGTAGCGCACGAACCATACGGCTAAACAAAGTGCTACTTTTTTTCAGTTCCTCGTCCCCACTGCTTTCTTGCTCGATTTTCCCCGGGAGCGAACGAAAGGGATCAAGTGCGACCAAGTCGACCTGCCCAATCAGCAGATTCAAGTAATGATTTTTGATTTTTCTCACCACTGCTTCATCGTAATTCCACTCAGGGGGAAAAAGAACACCTTCAACCCCCTCAGGAATACGATCAAAAGAGCAGACTTGAACCTCATCCATAGACTCATTGCATGCTGCAAGCGATACGATAGCGTTGGGGGTTTCAACAAAAGCCAAAACCTCGATTCCAGCTGCCACAAGACGTTTCCTCAAAGTCAAAGAATTAGCCCCGGTATCGTAAACCACAACTTTCCCGACCTCGATCATTTCATTCTGCTTACGGGCGGTAAAGTTGTCATCAAAGCCCCTTATGCGAAAGCCTAAACATTTTCGACAGACAGGAAAGGGAATCTCAGCGCCGCCCACAAGCTTCTCGCGGTATTTCTCGGCCTTGTCATCAATCTCACCCAAGGAGGCATTAAAGACGTTCCCAAAAACGGTCTCTCCATTATAATCAAAACAGCACATCACGGCATCGCCATTGGAGAGAATCGCCAACTGCCGATGTTGGGTGAATTTTCTAGTGATTGCCCTGCACACACCTTTGTTTGCTGGAATTATGTATTCATCCGCAGAGGTAAAATCCTGAATCCAGTGTCCAGCCTTCTTAAAACTCAAAAAGACATCTGGAGCAAGAGGATACTCACCTAAAGGCCAAGACATTTTAGAAATATCAAACTCCTCCTGTTCTAAATAAACTGGAGAAATGCGACTGCCTCCAAACGCAAATGAGGCCTCTCGGATGAAATTCTTCCAAAAGTTAAGCACCTGTCGGGCATCACTATTATCTGAAACGATATTGACACCCCGTGGCCGATAGATGGAGTTGTCCATAACATGAATCTCAAGTCGGGCATCTGGCGCGCTGGACCATTTCGCAAGAATGATATCTTTCACATTCCGCATTATGGTTTCGTAGCTGTATTGGGGAGAAGTAGGCCGCTTAACCGCGCTATGTTGTTCCTTGGTAAAGGTTTGAACGCTTAGCATAATATGCTGCAAGCCTTTCCGGAACAAATCCTCTGCAGACTGGCGCGTCAGGATGGACGCGTTGGTGACAAGTGCGTGCCCAACATGCAATTTTGACGCATATTCAATTAACTGCGGAAGGTCAGGATTCAGGGTCGGCTCCCCCATGACATGAAAGCCTAAGGTGCCAATAGCATTAGAGGCATACTCCTCTATAATTTTTGTTATAGTGGCTAATGGCAATCGGTTCTTTTTCCGCTTCATGATATCCTGAGGGCAATACAAACACCGGAAAGTACAAGCGTTGGTAGTTTCGATTAACAATATTTCCGTAGCCCAGCCGGTAATCGCCGCCTCCACGGCCAACTCCCCCATGCTTGGGAATGCCCTTCCCAGCCGCTTTTCGTGGAGCTTCAATCGCAATGGGGCGACAACAAGAGGGAATTTGAAATTGTCCGCCAATCTATAGAATATTGGGTCGACCTTAGGTAGAACATCTACCAAAATAACTCTTGATGTCCTAACTTCCATCTGGTCCAGTTGCTGATGAATGTCAGCTATAAGTTGGGTAATGTCTTCTTCACAATTCTGATATTTGATCCCAGGGGAAAATCGGTAGCCTTGCGGACCGGCGAAGCTCACCTCCCAATGCTCACCCGCCTTATGTACCCCGGCTACGCCATGGCTTCGCATGTAAGTAGTCTCTCTCAGCCTAGATTGTTCGTATTCCGAAATTTTCTTTAATGACAAATTGATTCCCCAGATTCACAAGCTCATCATGAATGACAACTCTAAACACATACGCATCATGCACCCAATGATGCTGAACATGTTTTTCCAGGGACCCTTCAGCAATTGCAGGCGACAAGGAATATGTACCATTATTCAAATAAGGTAAGTCGAATTCGAACTCAATAATTCTGACCTCTCCATTCAGCATAGGGCCAATTTTAATGCCCGCGGCTGCATTATTTAACCCCAACAGATGTATCCCTTTCACGTTATTCAAGTGAAAGCCTACGATCGGATCTTCAATCGTCTTCGACGCAACTATCTCGACGCAAAATACCACCCGAGTTCCGCTTTCAAATATGTCAATTTTCCTGCCGTCGTTTTTCGTGTAAAAGGCTACTCTCGTTATGGTGCCCCCGCGTTGCCCAAAGGAACTGCAGCCATCCGTTTTTTGCCATTCAATCGTTTGTTCTTCTCTCCCCCCCCCTTTGGCGATAAGACTGTCTACCTTTGTCTTATCCGTAGCGGATTTTTGCTCTTCTTTATCCTTACAGGCAGTCTCACCGTAACTCATGAATGAGATGTAGTTGTTACAGACATTGTTTGGATTTCCATCCTGATAGACCTCGCCGTCCCTCAACCAGATTGCCCGTGTACAAAACTGCGCGACGGCCCCCTGATCATGCGTAACAAATAATATCGTCTTGTTCTCTTTAAGAAATGAGTCAAACTTCCTCATGCATTTATGCCTAAATCTGTAATCGCCAACCGACAACGCCTCGTCAACAATCAGGATGTCAGGGTCAACATTTATAGCCACGGCAAAGGCCAAACGGACAAACATGCCGGAAGAGTACATTTTAACCGGTTGTCCGATAAAATCTCCGATATCAGCAAATTCCAAGATTTCATCCATTTTCGCCCTGGTATCTTTTTCAGAACACCCTAAAAGCGAGCTCTTGAAATAGACATTTTCAAGACCGCTCAATTCAGGATTAAACCCTGCTCCAAGCTCTAAGAGGGCGGACACCTTGCCCTGCACCTCGACTGTACCCCCAGAAGGAGTAAGAACCCCAGTCAGTATCTGCAATAGCGTTGACTTGCCGCACCCATTCCGCCCAACAATACCGAGGATTTCTCCTTTACAAACAGAAAAAGTGACATCTTTAAGGGCATAAAAATCTCTATGATATTGTTTTTTTAATGGATGGAAGGCCTCCTTGATGCGATCAAGGGGGTCGTCATAAAGCTTGTAAATTTTCGAGACATGCTCAACGTTAATGACTGTATCAGCCTTCACAAATATCAACTCCCAGCATAGAAATCATGTTTAGTGTCCCGCTTATCACCTTGTAATAACCTTACTTTCTAAAACTGCCCACGCCTCCCCACGGTGGTCCTCTTCTTGGGGATTAGACTCCTCAGTGTCGCCCACAAGTTGGAAGCTCATAACATTCCAACCTGTCCGGTCGAATATTCGTTTCAATCCAGCTTCAGTGAAAATCCAATAATTTGTAGCATCGTTGTTACACTCGGCGGGGCCGACCAAGTAGGATAATGGCAGTGAAGATATATCAGGCCCTCCCCTATAGGGGGTTTTGGTTATCCGGGTGCTAAAACAAAGATACTGTGCTTGGTGTGCCAAAAATTCGAGAACGTAATAAGGATTCTTGAGATGATAAAAGATACCAAGCAACAGGATCAAGTCGTATTTTTTTTCCAACTTAAACTGCGAATCGAGGTCGATGCTGTAGATGTTGACCTTGCTGCTGAGATGGCCTTTTAAATAGTTAGCCCCTTTAAGGTGATTGAAATTGGTGGGTGCGTAGTCGTAGATATCGCACCTGTTTCCAAGCGTCTCCAAAAAAAAAGCCATTGCTCCATCAGCCGCGCCAATATCGGCGATGTCCCGATTCCCGTCGAATAGATGATCGATAGCCTCTGGGATAATTGGGGAAATCCGGTTAAGCCCGCCAACAGTTTCATACGGATACCACTCAAAATCTACGACGGAATGCTCCTTAAATTCTCTGAGCCAACGACGAAATTCAGGAATGCGGCTTCGGACCTTGGCGAAGTTTGTCATCAGTACCTCTCAGTTCATGAAAATGATAGATGATATAATTCCTCAGGGGCATTATGCCCCACCCCGCATTACAACCATTTGTTACTCGCGGAGGCACCCGTCCTTGCCAACTCAAGCCTTGAAAGGATTGCAGAATCTTGCGATATTTTTTCTGCTATTATGCGATGACCGATTTCATTAGGATGTGCATCAACCGGATGGACACGTAAGTTTAGTGGCCCATACGCTTTAAAAGCATCGGCGAAATCAATAAAGTGGACCTTTTCTGACAGGAAAAAGTTTTTAAGTTTATGATGAATCGGTTCAAAAGCATACTGCTTGCGACTGAGTGCATTAAGGTCAGGGAATACAAGCACAACCATACTTGCGTTGGCGTCATGAATTCGCGTTAACGCTTGTCGAAACAAAACCATCACTTCATTCCAATCTTCTTGATTATTGTATTTGTCGAGAACAAAACCAATGTACTTTTCTGAATAGTAGGCCATCCACACTCTTTCCTGAATATAATCTAAAAAGTAAGATGGTGATTGAATATAATATGCTCTCTTTAATTTTTTCATTTCTACCGGCCAACGGTCAAAGTCGGGATGAGAAATATCATTAAGCACATATCCCCAGATAACCATGTCTGGCTTAAAGAGGTCCAAATTGTTTTGCAGGACAGCTATCTCATCTCGGATATCGAAGCCATTAACTCCGAGATTGTACACTTCTATATTGCTATTTTTCTTGCGAAGATTTCCCTCAAGGACCTTGGCAAAACAATCTTCCCGTTTGACCCCTTCGCCGAGGGCAAAAGAATCTCCAATTACAACGATCCGAAAAGTGCCTGGTTGTTTGGGACCAAATTGATAGTCTCGGAACCCATCAGAATTCATTTTATATTCTATTTGGTTATTTTCATCAAAATATCCACGATCGTTGGTAGGATACTGAGTGAACCAAATTGAATTCGGTTTATATCTATAGGAATAATAAGAAATCTGATTACCGCTATAACCAGGATAAAATGGATGAGGTAATTTTTGCAGACTTTGATGAACATTGATATACTTTGTACTGCTAGCACCAGATAACCTGATATCAAATACCCTGAATAACCCTTCTAACAATAGCAAAGTCAACATTACTGTAACAAGAGAAACTCCGATATTTTTCAAAGTAGCCTTGATGTTAATACCCATGAGCCTCATGCAGAAATTTAAAACTTAGAATTTCAAGAACAATTTTGAGCAGCAAGGATTCCTTTTGCATCATCCAAACCTCCTATGATCGCAAAATCGTTATCCGGAACATAATGGTTTGTGCGCATGAATGTAAAGCAACTCTAAAAAGTTTCCAGCGCTTGATTGACACCACCCCTGTCTGGCGCTCAGTATGGACAACATCAGTTTGGTAGACACTCAATCGAAAATGTACAGCGAGCCCAGCCAGAAGCAAATTGGGCGCAAAGGTATCGGCAGGAATTTGCTTAAGATATTTGCAAAGCGCCGCAGTCCTAAAAAGCCGATAGGGGCAGTTAACGTCAAAAATCATGTGGCCATATAAGGTCCAAATAAGAACACGACTCACCCACGTCGTAATCTTCCGAGGTAACGGCGACTGCCGCTGAACCCGGTTGCCGATCAGAAAATCATAGCGCTCACGATTCATCCACAACTCAGCAAATTTCTCCGGCCCTAATTCACCATCCGAGTCAATTTGAAAAATCCACATTGAATCTAAATTTTCACGATAGCCTTGCAGTATGGTTGGCCCATGGCCGGAGTTTGTCTTGTCAACAACGGTAATACGCCGATTGCCCTGTACAATAGCTTGCAACGCCGACAGTGTGCCATCCTTTGACCCGTCGTTATAGACTGCAATTTTATAGTCGATGCCTAACGCTTGCAGCGCCTCTGTCCACTGCGTAAGAACTGTAGCAATTGCACCTTCTTCATTATAAACTGGCATCACAACGGTTAATTCAGGCATAAATTTACCCCATCGGTTTTATTCTTGACTCAAAAACGTCCAGGGCTTCACGTATGACTTGGTCCATGTCGAAATACTTGTACGAACCAAGACGCCCCCCAAAAATCACCTGAGAAGCCTCCTGCCTGGCAACATCTTTGTATTGTTGGAGGGTCCGTTTGTCTCCTTCCCTATTGACAGGATAGAACGGCTCTTTCCCCTTTCCGAATGAGTCGGGATACTCCTTACAAATCACTGTCTTCTCCTCTCTGTGTGCCCGTTCAGGATGATAGTGCTTAAATTCATGAATACGGGTAAACGGCACAGACTCCTCGGCATAATTCATCACCGCAGTCCCTTGAAAGTCATGGACGAAATGAATCTCATTGTCAAACCGAAGGCTGCGCCACGAAAGTTCACCAAAGCGGTAATTAAAGAACTTGTCGATGGCCCCTGAGTATATCACCGTCGCCGTCGCAGGGATATTTGCGCGTAGCTGAAAGTAATCGATGTTGAGTTGCACCTCGATCAGCGGATTTTTCAACATCGTGGTGAATAGCTTTCCATAACCAATCACCGGTAACCCCTGAAACGGATCATCAAAGTATTGCACGTTATAATCGGTTCTAATGGGCAGGCGGTTAAGAATACTTTCCGGTAAATCCGTCGGGTTAACGCCCCACTGCTTTTTCGTATACCCGCGGATAAAAGCTTCATAAAGTGGTCTACCAATTTGAGAGACAGCTTTTTCTTCAAAATTCATCGGCTGAACAATACATTCCGCACTCGCCTGATCTGCCAAAAAAACCCTCGCCTCCACGGGGCTCATGTTGCGCTGATAAAACCTGTTGATGGTGTCCAAGTTGATCGGCATAAAAAAAACATTGCCTTGAAACTGGGTCAGCACTTTGTGTCGATAATGATTGAAGGGTGAAAATTGATTTACATAGTCCCAAACAGTTTGATCTCTGGTGTGGAAAATATGACTTCCGTAGTGATGAATTTCAATGCCGGTTTCTGCATCGATTGCTGAATAACTGTTGCCGCCAACATGACTTCGGCTCTCCACAACCAAGACCGGCTTTTTCAGCATGTTGGCAATCCGCTCAGCGATGGTCGCTCCAAAAAAACCCGCCCCAACTACAATGTATTGAAATTTTGAACAATCCACAAATTTGACCCCTTTTTGGCCTTTATTTGCAAAGTACGCACCTAAACCAGAACAATTCACAATGTACTCTAACAAAAAAAGGGAACTACCAAAAGGCAGTTCCCTTTTTAAGGTTAATAATTGTTGTTGGTTACGGCAAAGTAACCCCCATCCAGCCCGTTGATACCGTAAAACTCTTCACATCACGGTCTGCGGGGATTGCTACATAATGATTATCCCGGACAAGGAACTGATACCAAACTTTATAACCAGGAGCCCCTATACCAGCAATGGAAATCGTAGTATTTGCCGGCGCATTGTTGGGATAGGTCACGCCCTGGTACCCAGTATCGAAGGAAGTAACCGCATCAGCTGCATTGAGCAGGAATATTCTTTGCCGACCAATGCTGCCATCATGCCCCGCGCCGAACAGCGTCTTCTTGGCCGGAACATCTGCGTCAGGATCAACGGTAAGATTCGTAATCGTAATCCTACACGTGTTAGCACCTGTCCTGACGACGCCACCATTGGCTGCTGTCGGGATGATCCAATCAAGGATCGGGTTTTGATTGACTGTCGCATTATCAACAGGCGTCATTGTATGCGCAAACCAACCACTTCGTACAACACCATCGTCGGGAACATCCGACCCCAAGTTGATTTTGCCTCTGGATAAAGGTCCATTATCAGCTACAACATAAATAAACCAAGCCTTCGGGTTGGCTGGATCAGCCGTATCAAGCACCTTATCTGGTCCTTCACTTCTAAACGTACGCGCTACTGCTGCGGATGGTTGTGCTGCCCCATTCAAATAAGCACCTGGATTAAGGTTGCTTATCTTCGTATCCAAAGCATTCTGAACTTTCATCACACCATCTGAACCATTAAACCCACCGCCCTGGCAGAAACTTTTCACTGGGTCAACTCTATCCGGGTCGGTAGAAACATCCACTAACAAAACAGTATTGTTATCAACGTTCGTGGTCTGCCAAGCAATCACCGGATCAAGATTAACCATAGCGCCAGGCTCGGCACAGGCATCCGGGCAGGTCTCGGGGTCAGTGTAGCCGCTGGGGTATGTCGTCGATGGGCCTGTCCAAGCAGTCGAATAAGCCATATGGCAACCACCAGAGGAACATTTCTTGGTGCTTGGATCATAGGTAAAGGTCATCCCGCCACCGGCCTTAACATTATAGACACCGTTGGCATGGTTAGCTCTACCCGAAGCAAATATTGCATTAGTAGCATCCACGGTGTCTGCATGACAGTAGTAGCAATCATATCCACTATGTGGTCCAATATGCCGACCACTCACCATTGGATTCGTATAGGCTGTTTTAAACCCATGGCAGTTGTTACACTTGATAGCATCACCCTGTGGATCTGGCGAAGTGCCGTCCCATTTGAGAGAAGTATTGGTGACTGCGGTTCCACAATTCATCCGTACGGAATGGCCATTGCTGTGACAATAAACTGTACTACAGGTCATGGTGCCGGTGTTCGTAACAGTCGTATGGTTGGTGCCTTCATAGATTACGCCAGACTGCCCGTCATAGGTAGTCTTGTATCCTTGAGGATACTTTGTCGTGCTAAAGCCAATCTGAATCTTGGCATCCTTAACCGGATTAGTGGGATTGTTGATGCGGTCCATGCCCGTGCCGGTATGGCAGGTAGTACATGGCATCGCATAATCCACCGCATGGATTTGATGCTGACCGGCTGTTACTGATCCAGTCGGCGGCTGCGCCAACCCTGGGGCATCAACCGGAACCCCATCCAGGCCCACGCCTTGATGACACGCGTTGCAAGCCGTCACCAAGAAGCCGGTGTCATGGGTATGGCACTCCGTACAGACACGCGTGGCGTTGTGGTTGGTGCCAGCGCCATTACTGGTCCAATGTGCCGTGGTGGTATGGCACACCTGACAGACGCCAGTTGGGCTGGTGGCATTCACCGTATCAACAAAAATGGACGAAGAGCCGGCAGAGGGGAACTGCACGGCGAGATCACCCTGTCTGTAGCTATTGCCGGCGGTCTTGCTGACCTTTTTGGCAATCAACTGTCCACGGCGCAGGTCAAAAGCACCGGCAGTGGTCGTAACATTGCCACTAACGGTTACCGTATTGGCTGTCGCATCAACCGCCTTAACTTCGTAGGATAGATTGTCCGCGCCAGCGGCAACCCACATGATCATCCCCCGCTCGGCACCTGTCTTTGCCGCCCAACTGGCATCCGGTGTAGGCGACACCCCAGTCAGCGTTGACTTGTTGTTGACCGCATCATAGGTCACCCCTGTAAACGCTCCTGCGATCCCAGAGGCTTGCAACGAAACGTGCGGATTGTGACAGGCTTGGCATTTAAGGTTTTTGTGGGTCATGACCACTGGAGCGATTGTATCGCCGTATGGAGGCGTATTCGCCTTGTGACAGCGCTCACACGCACCCTCGGGCAAGGTGACATCATAATTGGTAAAATGGCATGACGTGCAGTCATCCTCGGTGGCCAGGTTAGTGCTATCCACCGTTCGATGTGGTGCGTCAATGGTCTGGGCTGCGTATCCACTCCATGGCGCCAGGGCCATGATTGTAGAAAACATGCCGACAAGCAATTTCTTGTTCATTTGTTTTCCTCCTTGGTTAGAGTTATCTGAAAATTTCACAAATCCAAAATAACAGCAGTAAAAAAAAGTTCCAGTGCGGACGGTCTCAAATCATTTATTGATTGCTTACTTTCGATCCAGTCCTCCTCAGGGGACAGAGGGGTGAGCCCATTTCACGAAAACGATTCATACCGTTACTATTACATATCACGTTCAAATGATAGTTTCAACGGATTAAACACGAAAATATCATTTTTTGCTGATATTTTTATGTTTAACGCTATATGTTATACAAAGCAAAAAATATACCTTTCTCACCCTATCAACACAGGAGAGTAAAACCATCGGGCCTAGGTTAGGCGCCATTACGAAATAATTCGTATGATTCTGGTCGGTTTTGCCCGACTCCATCCTCTGCTCAGTCCCCCTTTATGGGAATTCTGGATTCGCCTCAGCAGAATGGCCGGATCATTTTGTTGGAACGGTTTGGCCTACCCTCGTATCCAAGAGCCTTCAGTAATCGAGACGAAGGCGCCATTTCACCCAGAAATAGGGAAATACACGCCAAGAAAAGATGCAGCTTCCACGTAAAAACATCCGCCATCGCTTCACTCAAAAAAAAAGGGGGAACCATGACGGTTCCCCCTTTTTCATCCTATCTCGGGACAG
>CAYSFY010000003.1:43010-49974 GCA_964430285.1 uncultured Desulfobulbia bacterium | reverse complement strand
CCTGGATGGCGAGCACCTCTATTTCGGCACCGTGGGTAATCAGTTGTGGGCCTTGGAGCGGTCCACAGGGGCCTATGCCTTTCCCCCACCCACCCCCAAGAATGTCAATACGTTTTCAGGAGAAGGGAACAGCGATATTGTCACCTCGCCGCTCTTGGTGGACGGTGTGGTCTCCTTTGGTAGTAACGATGACGGTATCTATTTCTTTGGCACGGATGGCCAGATGCAGAGTTCAACCTACCTAGGGAATAATATCACGGGTTCGGCCGCTGTCGCCAACAACACCATCTATTTTGGGGGGTGGGATGGCCGTTTCTATGCATTTACAGCCAGCGGTGATTCCTTGCAACTGATGGATCCGCAGTGGCGGTTTCCCTCCGAGGGCGAGGACCCCTTGCCGGCCCGCATCCTCTCCTCGGCCTTGGCTGTCGATGGCAAGGTCTATTTCGGCGGCGGCAATAACCTCACCGTCACCTTGAGCAAAGACGACGGGACGAAGATTCTCCATCCCTTCACCACCGACGGTACCCACCAGACTGTAAATTACGATGAAGACGTGGTCGGCACCACCATCACCGTGGACAAGGAGGACAAGCGTGTCTATTGTTTGAATGCGACCGATGGTGCCCTGCTGTGGACCCGTGACCTGGATGGGGCCGTGGTGGGACGGCCGGCCGTGAGCGGTTCCACCCTGATCGTGGCCACCCTGCACGGCACGGTCTCCGCCTTTGACCTGAACGCCGCGCCCACCGCGCCGCCCATCTGGACCTTCACCGCCCAGGAGGCGGTCTACTCCTCGCCGGTGGTCTCCGCTGGCCGGGTCTATTTCGGCAGCAGCGACCACTACTTCTACTCTCTGGACGCCGCCACCGGCGCCAAGCTGTGGAGCATGAAGAGCGGTGGCGAGATCATCGCCGCGCCGGTGGTGGCGGCGGGGCGGATCTTCATCGCCAGCCTGGACGGTGTTCTCTATTGCGTTGAAGAGTAAGAGTCGCGGGGAGCAGGGAGCCATGGGCGGTGCCTACCCATGGGCTGAAGAGAGTTCCCCGGCAAGAGATGGGATAACATCAACTATGTAAGGAGGGTGTATGAAACGAAACATGATGTGCATGATGGCAGCGTTTGCGCTGTTGTTTCCCGTGGGGGGAGAGGCGGCTCACACCCTGGATTCGGTTTCTCCCGCACAGGGGCTGGTTGGCGCGGAGGTCAATATGCAGTTCACCGGCAGTGGCTTGACTGACGTCACGCACCTGTTGGTGAAGCTTGGGATTGGCGAGGTGACCACCGATATCGCCAAGGCTGCTGCCTTGGGCACGGTCTACGGGGTCAGCGGTGGTGGCTCCCTGGTCTATGTGGCTGGTGGTGGCAAGGGGGTGTCGGTGGTCAATGCCCAAGACCCGAACAGTGCCGAAGTGATCGGTACCTTCAATACCGCCGGCTATGCCCTGGGGGTCAGTGTGGTGGGGAATTTGCTCTATGTCGCGGACGGCGGCAGTGGCTTGCAGATTATCGACACCACCAACTTCGCCCAACAGCTACAGGGCTCCCTGGACACCCCCGGTTATGCCGTCGGGGTCAGCGTGGTCGATGGACTGGCCTATGTGGCCGATTTCAGTAGTCTCCAGATCATCGATGTCAGCGACTCCGCCCACCCGTATCTCAAGGGGGCGTTGGCCATGAGCGTACCGGTGGGTAGGGTCAGCGTGGCCGGTGGCATGGCCTATGTGGCTAGCGGTGGCAGTACGATCACCGTCATTGATGTCAGCGATCCCACCACGCCGCGCTTGGTGCAGACCATCGATGCCTTTGGCAAGGCCTACGGGGTTGCCGTCGCCGGGACCACCGTGTATGTGGCGGACGGGGCCAGCGGGGTGCGGGCCATTGACGTGACCAATCCGGCCGCGCCCACCCTGAAGGCAGCCAAGATCGATACCCCGGGCAAGGCCGCCGATGTCAACGTGGTTGGCGAGCGGCTCTATATCGCCGACCTGAATAGCCTGCAGATCGCCGATATCAGTGGCGACTCCCTGGTCAAGGCTGGAGAGAAGGCGCTGCCAAGCAACACCTTCTCGGTTCAGAGCGTGGATGTCCCAGGGTATGTATCGGGGAGTGGCAGTAGCTTGGTGGTGCCGGCCCCGCTGTCGATCCTGCCGACGACACAGACCGCCACCACCCTGAATTTCACCTTGCCGGCGCTCTCCATTGCCGGTCCCTACCACCTCTCTGCCCTGGATGATTCCAACCTCACCGTAACCCTGCCGGATCCGGTAGTTCTCTCCACTTCCATTATCAAGCAGGAGTTGGGGTGGAATCTCCTTGCCGCGCAGACGGTGGTCTCCGTTGATCAGTATTTTAACGACCCCCTGCTCTTTGCCAGCGTGTGGAAATGGGTGGATGCCGACACGGGCGGAAAGACATGGGCGGTGTATCTCGCCGGTGGCAAGGATGGCAGTGGTACGCCGGACAACGGCGCTTCGTACGCCTTGAGCAAGGGCTTTCTGCCCCTCGCCTCCATCGCCCCCCGTGAGGGGTTCTGGGTCAACTCTCTGCAGGCGGCCCCCCCCCTTGCCCTGCCCGGGGCGCTGGTCCCTGGCGGGCTTAGCGTGGTCAACGGCTGGAACCTGGTGGGTTTGAAGGGGGGGCAGGAGGTGCCGGTTGCCTCCCTGGTTGCCGGCAAGCAAACGAGCATCGTCTCCTTGTGGAAGTGGACGGATTCGGGTACGGGCAGCAAGGTCTGGGCCGTCAATCTGCCAAGCGGCAAGAATGGCAGCGGCACCCCGGACAGCGGCGCCTCCTACGCCCAGAGTAAGGGGTTTGCTCTGCTCACCTCCATCCTCCCTGGCGAGGGGTTCTGGGTCAACTGCTCCATCTCGGGGGCGTCACTGGTCCTGCAGTAGGGTGAGAAGCACCGACAACGGCTGGGACCCGGTTCCTGGCCCGTGCCTGGCGTTTGTTCCTTGATCCACAAGGCGTCATCGCCTTGATGCCGCTGGGTTACCACCATAAACAAAGGCCCCATTCCGTGATGGAATGGGGCCTTTGTTGTTTTGAGGAGCCGTCACGAAATAACTGCATCCAAAGATGGTGGAATCGCAAAAAGTCGTGAAGCTGACCATCTGCCAATGCAATTTCAATGGGTTGCGGGGCGTGCCAGCGACGGTTGAGCGGCTTCTGCGAAACCGACAAGGATGACCCTGCCGTTACGCGGCATGGGCCTATTTCTTGTTCACCCAAAAGCCCTCCCCAGGGGCAATGGTGGTCAGGGCATGGTAATTTTTGCTGGCAACATAGGCGCCGGGGAGCTCCTCGCCGGGGAGAAACACCGACCAGGTGCCATTCTCCCATTTCCACAGGGAGGTGACCCCGCTCTGGCTGGCGCAGATGGAGGCCGCCGTGGTCGGGTACTCGGTTTTCAGGCCGATCAGGTTCCAGCCGTTGCTTAGGCCCATGGGGCCATAGACAGGGGTGCCGGTCGCTGAACTGGTCATGGTAATAGAGCTGTTGACCCAGAACCCCTCCCCCGGGTTGATGGTGGCGAGGAAGCCAAAACCCTTGGCTTGGGCATAGGCCTTGCCTTGGTCACCGCCTGGGAGGTAGACCGCCCAGGTGTTGTTTTCCCATTTCCATACACTCTTGAACACGGTGTTATTGCCCACCGTGGTCGCTACCTTGAAGCCGACCGTGGAGCTGAGGAGGTTCCAGCCCGGGACAATGGGCGTGGAGAAGGTGGTCTCCGCCGGGGTTGGTTGCGCGATCGGGATATTCTGGGTGGCGCCGGTTGCTTGTGGCGTGACGGGGCCGCCGGTGCCGGCATAGTCGATCAGGGTCTGGATGCCGTTCATGTCGGTGTCCCCCAGGGCAACAAGATAGATGGGCTTACCGCTGGGCAGTTCCGGGATGGTATAGGCGCCCACCCCATCGACCACAGCCGAACCGAGGAGCGAGGCGGTGTTTGGGTCCGGTCCGTTGTAGGCCGCGATCAAGGTCTGGCCCACATCAACGCCAGTGACCTGGGGGGTATACTGAATGCTCCCGGAGAGGGTGGTGGTCGGCAGCATCAGGGCATTGTTGCTCTCCCAGAAATCCGTGCTGTATGGTGGTTCCGCCTGCCAGGAGCTTGCCGAGATGTCGAGGGCGGTGAAGCCCGCCAACTGGGCCAGCGGGATACGTCCTTCGATGACGCTGCCCATGGCGACATCGGTTGCCGTGCCTGATACCATCTGGCCGCCGATGGCGTCGAAGGTGGTCAGGGTATAGGACTTGGTCCCCGAGCCGTCCAAGGTAACGAGGGCCGTCAAGGGACTCACCTCCATTTGCGGAGACACGGTTACCTGAAAGGTGATCGACTGTGGGGGGGGAGGCGCGGCGGTTTGCAGCAGCCAGTAGAGATAGGTGGTATCCCTGGCCACGGAGATGGTCTCGATGTCGCTGTTGGGAGATGGGTAACTGCCCGAGAGCCCACCTGTTCCCAGGGTGGCAATGCCGTTCCAGTCGGCGGCGGAGCCATCAAGGGTGATGGTGGCCACCGGGATCGTAGCGGTGAAGTCGTTGTCCTCCATGGTCATGTAAGGCCAGAGGCCGCCGTAGGTCGGGTCGGTGATGGAGCCGGCCATGGGCGACCCATCCGCCCAGAACTCGGGGAGATAGGCGCGGACTTCAAGAGGGGCCTGACCGTTTTTGCCGAACAGCACGGTGAAGTCAAACTTTGAACCGGCATCGGCATTGATGTACCCCTTGCCGCCGGTAAAGGTCTCATTGGCCAGCTGGCCTGCGCAACCGCTAACCGTGCTGTCGATCGCCGTGATGGTGGTGTTGGCCACGGTGCCGGTGAGCTGCCAAGTACCGACGCAGGATACGGTCTGACTTGCCTTAATGGTAAAGGCGTCGCTGCTGATCTGCGAGCTAACCGGGTCAATCTCCCAGCCGAAATCGGTGCTGCCGCCGACGATGGTGCCACTGCTGTCTCTTCTTAATGACAAGTGGTGTTGCATGCCATCGGTTGACCACCAGGTCCACTCTTCCTCGCCCAGGATGGCGGGACGATTTTCGTCAATGGAGGCCTTGACCTCGGTGAGCATGGCGATGGCGCCCTTGGCCTCGTCCATGGCCTGTTGGTCGGCAAAGGTAAGGAGGTCGTCGGTCTGGTCGTCCGTCTCGCCGGTAATGGCGTCATAGGCCGCCTGGGAGGTGGTAATGGCCAGGAGCAGCGCGCTCTTGGCCTGGGTCATGGTGGCCGTGGCATTGGTGTTCAGCTTCATCCACTGTTGGTACTTGTCCAGCAGGTCACGCTGGAGTTGCAGGATGTCGGCATTGCCGAGGATGAACATCTGGCGCAGGTCGACGTTGTCCATCTCCCAGGCGTGGAGCATCAGGGCTTGGGCCTTTAGCGCGCAGAACATGGCCTTCAGGGTAAGGACGTCGCCCAGATCGATCTCCACCGGCAGGTCACCGGTCTCGGCAGCGGTCAAGGTCACCACAAAGGGGTTGGCAACGGTGGTGGAGTTGATGATCGCGTCAAGGTCGGCCGTGGCGGCATCAAGCAGGGTGACCAGGGGGCCGGCGAGGTAGTCGGTCAGCTGGCTGAGGTTGGGGATGGTCGCCGGCGGGTTGTACCTGCCGTTCAGGTCAGGGGTGGCCGCGAAGGGGGGGCCCGCCATCATGCTGTCGTTGCTGTTCCTGGTAAGGCCGAAGGACTCCAGAAGATCGCGCATGGTGGTGAGGCCCGCGCTGCCCGGGCCATTGGTCAGGGCTGAGGCGAGCACGCGGGTGACCGCCGCAAACAGGCGGGCCTCGCGGTCGTTGGCATCGCTCTGCACTGCCGAGGCGAAGGTGGTGTTGGCGGTCAGGATGCCGGAAAAGGTGGGCGAGCCGTTATTAAACGCCCCGTTGCCACGGTGGCACTGGAGGCTAGAGCCGTCGCACTACCGCCCAGGAGCAACATCCCCATCAGCAGCATGGTGGATAAACGTTTGATCATCTGTTGTTACCTCAGTTGTTGGTTAGCAGTCGTTAGCAAATAGGTGGTCCGCCTGCGATCATGCCGCCACGGCCGCTGCCGCCGGGGTGGCTTCCGGCATGACCATGGTTAGTTGCTGATCAGCTTGGTTTGTTGGTGTGTGGTGGCGGGCGCCGCCTCAGGGAGCGCGCCAAGGAAGATGTCACTGCGCAGCCCTTGGCCATGGCTGCTCCCTTGTGGCGTTGACACGGTATACGTCTCCGCCCTGATGGTGGCGTCCTTCGTTGCCACCTCCAGCCCGGGCGTGGTCAGGACGGTGTCGCCGGCCGTGAGCGTGACCGTGCCGCTAAAGTGGATGAAGGGGCTGTCCGCCTCCACCCGGGCGCTGTCGGCAATGATGGTGGCGCTTGGCCCCTGCTCTCCTTGCTCAATGGTGACGCTAACCGGTTTGCAGACCAGCCCCAGCGCATGGGCGCCGGGAAACGGGGCGAGCAGGCCGTGCAGCTCCGGCATGGCTGGTGGAGAGACGGTGCCTGGGGCGTGGTCAGTACCCTTGTCCACGTCTGGCAGGCGGATGGTCAACTGACCGTGGTCGACACCCACCTCCTGGAGCAGGGCGAAACGTAAAAAGCCCAGTTTTTTGTTTTGCAACCCGAGCTCTCTGCCTTGAAAGGAGAGGGACCCTCCCCCCCGCAGACTCAGCTGATAGTGGAACCCGCTAAGCCCCTGGCGCGGCCGGGGGAATTGATAGGCGTGGCCAGCTGACGGCTTGGCCGGCGGGGCAATCGATTGCCCGGGGGTCAGGACCTTGCCGCACATGGGTGTTAGCAAGGTAAGGCAGGGCACACAGCAGAGCATGCCAAGAAAGGAGAGGCCCCTCAGCGCCATGGGTTTGCCGGGGCGAGGGGCGTCAGGTCCGAGGGGAAGCGGCTCACCGGGCCGGGTGGCGGCAACCACTCTCCGCGATATATGACACAGGGGCAATTGGATGGCAAGGGAATTGTCCGC
>CAYSFY010000003.1:39613-43000 GCA_964430285.1 uncultured Desulfobulbia bacterium | reverse complement strand
ACTCCTCCTGCCAGGAGCGGATGAAGGGGGGGAGGGGGGGCGGCTCCTGGGGGGCTGCTTGGACCCCGCGAAAGACTATGGCCTGGGCCTGGATGGTGACGTTGCGCAGAGTACCCCTGACCCGCACGCCAAAATAGCGGCTGTTGACCGTTGTGTTGGCGAGGGAGAGATCGCTATGGACATTCTTGTACCACTCTGGGGTCGAGAGGTCATGGCTCTTGTCGGCACGGTAGGCGAGCAGGGCGTCCACGGTCGCCTGATCGAGGCCCTCGGCCAGGGAGGCCAACACCAGGGGGCTTGCGGTATTGATGTTGACCAAACCGTCTGCCCTGTAGGGAGTGAGGAGTTGGGCCAGGCCGGGACGCTTCGTGGTCCCGGAGAGCAGTTCGGGGGTGAAGCCACGCACCAGGGTCAGCTCGTCAAGGGAGGCGATGGGGCCATTGTTGCACTCGTAGGGGGAGGCCAGGGAGTGATACCAAGAGTTCTCGGCACCGAAGCCCGCGATCTCGTCATCCGTGTCCAGCCAATCGGTAAGCGCGTCCAACAGGTGCTCCGCCTCGTCAGGGGAGAGTCCAATCTCAAACGAGGTGAGCAGGCGGAGGAAGCGCCCCCGTTGTTCCACATCCACCGTGCCCTGCTCCGTGATCAAGGCGTTGATCTGCAGGCGGCCGCTGTGATCCTCAATGGCGAGGTCGAGGTCGCCATCGTTAAACAGTTGCCCGGCCAGCTGGCCCAGCACCCCTTCATCGGCCCAAGGCTCGTGGAGAGAGTCATAGGGGGTGGTCTGCTGATCCGCATACAACACGGCCAGCGCCAGGTTGACCGCGGAGCGGACCCGTTCATCAAGGTCGATGCGGGTCATGCTGTAGTTGGCGCCGGTCAGATTGCGGCGGATGACCTCGCCGAAATTCAGGGTGATGACGACCATGAACACCAGGGCCAGCAGGGTGGTGAGCAGGGCCACGCCACGGTTGTTGGTCACCACGGTGTTCATCGGTGGGGACGTACCGGGATGAGGAAGCTGGTCATGAAGCGGCTCTCCCCGGACTCCTCGCTGGGGTCGCGGAACCGGAGGGTAACGGTAACCCGTTGCGGCAGGCCGGCATCAGGGTTGGCGTCCGTGTCCCAGTTGGCGTGTTCCTGGCCCGCCCGATCGGTCACCTGGAAATCAATGCCGACCAGCAGTTCGCAGAGGATGGCGCGGTCCCCTGTGGAGGGTTGGGGCCCCATGGTCAGGGGGGTGGCGGTACGAAACAGGGTGAGCGTGGTGTCCTCCTCTTTTTGCGTCTCGTAGGTGATCAGGGAGCGGTGGGGCCGGAGGGGGGGGGTGCCTGCCGCCGGGACGTCGGCCGTGGAGATGAACTGGACCACCGTGCTCTGCTGCTCGTCGTCCGCCATTGTCCGATCCGGCAGGACAAACTGGCGCCTGCTCACCGGACCGTGCTCCGTACTCGTGGCCGACGGCAAGGGGGGGATGGCCTCAATCTCTTCCTGGATGCGCAGCAAGGTTGTCCTGGCCATGGCGTAGAGTTCGGCCTGCTGTTCGATGTCGTTGGCCAGGGTCATGGAGCGGCCCATGGTCATGGCGATCATGGAGATCACCAGGGAGAAGACGAAGATGGCGAGCAGGATCTCCAGCAGCGTAAAGCCGCCCGGGCCCGCCAGCCGCCGGCAAGCCCAAGGGCCACCGCTCCATGGTAAAGGGACACGGTGGGGGGGCGCGGCAGCCCTCTGCCCTGGGCAGGAAGCGCTTACGCTCATTGGGGGAGGGGGGGGGTGAAGAGATAGCCCCGGTGGTGATAGGTGTAACGGGCCTGTTCCTGCCACGACACCTCAAGGTCAACCCGGAAGAGGCCTGGCAGCTCCGAGGCCCCAGCCATGGTCACCGGGGTGGCCTGCAGTTGCCAGCGGTACCCGGGGAAAGCACTGCCCCAGTCACCCTGTTCCGGGCCGCTGCCGCTCCGCTGCTCGGTGGTGTAACGGGTCATGATGTCCTGGGCCAGCAAGGGGGCGGTGGTTTGGAATTTGCTCTCGGCCGCCAAGGAGACATTACGGGCCTGGGAGGAGAGCATGGCGGTGAAGGCGATGGCGATGATGGCCAGCGCCACCATGACCTCCAGGAGGGTGAAGCCGTGGGCGGAATTGATGCCGGGGGTGGCGGGGTGGCAGGGGGTCATGGTTTTACTTCGAGATAGCCGGGGACACTCTTCACCCGGTCCAAAAACGGTTCGATCATCAGGCTGATTTGCTCGCCGCTTGCCCCTTGCAGATGGATAACGGCCTGATCCGCGCGACCCTTGGTCGAGAAATTGAGTTCCACCGGGCCGACAACCTTGCCCTTGCCGGCGAGCCAAACATCGGTGATGGTCACCGAGGAAGGGATGGCCACGCCCTTGATCTCCCGGCTCTCGCTTTTTTTGCTGGTGCCATCCTGCATGGCCTCTTCCCTGAACACCCGCAGGCGATGCGCGTCGGGATCGATGCCGATATGGTATGGTCTCCCCTCCCGCATGGCGCAGAGGCGGGCATCCTGGGCGAGCCCGCCGATCATCCTGGTTGTCCGGCCCAGGTCGTTGCTCAACAGCTGTCCGCGAAAGCGGGGGAGCGCCAGGCCAAGGATAATGGTGACCAGCAACAGGACCATGGCCAGCTCGATCAGGGTGTAGCCGTGGCACTGGCGCCTGGAGGCGAGGCGGACCCCTGGGGGTGTCCCCCCTCCGCTGCGGGGTGCGGGGCTCATCCGCCCCTTGGCCGGACCATTACTGGACACGGAATGCCGGCGGGACTACTCAATATCCCAGTTGGAGATATCGGCGTCCTTGCCCTCGCCACCCTGTTGGCCATCCGCGCCATAGGAGATGATATCGTACTCACCCTGGATACCGGGTTGGAGATAGATGAAGTCGTTACCCCACGCGTCCTTGGGCACCCGCCCTTTTTCCAGATAGCCGCCCTGACGCCACTTGGTGGGCAGTTTGCCCACGGTCGGGGCCTCCACCAAGGCCTGGAGCCCTTGTTCGGTGGTGGGGTAGTCACCATTGTCCAGGTTATAGAGTTTGAGGGCGGTCTCCATGCTCTGGATCTGAATGGTGGTCTTGGTGCGGCGGGCCTCTTCCGGCCGGCCCATGATCCGGGGCACGATCAGGCCCGCCAGGATGGCGAGAATGACCATGACCACCATCAATTCAATCAAGGTGAAACCGGCCTGGCGATGGGTGCTGCGGGGTGTGGGCGTGGGCATGGGGGTGAGTCCTGGGGTTGGGGCTTAGGTTGATAGGCTGTAGGCGGTTAGCCGTTGTCGCGTGGCCAGGATGATTGGCACCTACAGCCTACAGCCGGAAAGACTACAGCCTCTGTTCGTTAATGGATCATCTGGTCCATCTCAAA
>CAYSFY010000003.1:30764-39603 GCA_964430285.1 uncultured Desulfobulbia bacterium | reverse complement strand
CAGGCGTAATTACCTGTGATGGTTCTGGCAATAACGATAAAGCCCACCACCGCCCCCATGGCCAGGATCATGAACGGTTCGATCATGGCGGTAATGGCCGCCAGTTTGGCATTGATATCGCGCTCATAGCTGTCCGCCACCTTGTCCAGCATATCCTCCATAGCCCCGCTCTGCTCGCCCACCGACATCATCTGGATGATCATCGGCGGGAACAAGGAGCTGGCGGCCAAGGCCAGGGAGAGGGCCTTGCCGTGTTCCACCTCGCTCACCGCGGAGTCGATGACCTCGGCAATCAGCCGGTTATTGACGATATTGCGGACAATGGCCAAGGCGGTCAGCAAAGGGACCCCGGTCCGCAGCAGGCTGGCCAGGGTGCGGCTGAAGCGGGCCATGGCCAACAACCGTTGCATGGTGCCGGCCATGGGCAATCGCAGACTGAGGGTGTCCCAGGCCCGGGCCCCGCGCTCGGTGGCCGCGTAACGCGCCAGGGCGAAGGCACAAATTATGAGGCCCACGAACAGCAACAGCCAATAGCCGCGCAGAAAGTCACTGACCCCGATCAACATCACCGTGGGCCAGGGCAGGGACTGCTGCATCTCGGCAAACATCTTGGTGATGTTGGGGACCACGAAGGTGATCAGGCTGAAGAGGACCAGGGTACCCACCAGGGCCATGAAGATCGGATAGACCATAGCCGATTTGAAACGGCTCTTCAAGAGCTCTTGGTGCTCGCCAAAGGCGGCCAGTCGATCCAGGACCACATCCAAGGCCCCGGAGGCCTCGCCGGCCCTGACCATGGAGAGATAGATGCGGGAGAAGAGCTTGGGGTGTTGGCTCAGTGCCTGGACCAGGGAGCTCCCTTCACTGACCGCGTCCTTGACCTGGGCCAGGGCCTTTTGCAGCACCGGGTTGTCCGCCTGTTTGAGCAGGGCGTCAAGGGAGGAGACCAGGGGGAGGCCGGCACCGAGGAGGGTGGCCAACTGACGGGTGGCAAGGTTGAGTTCGTCGGAGGAGACTCGCGACATCAGGCCGCCAAAGGCGAACAGGGGGCGGCCCCGTTGGCGGGAAACCGTGCCGGTGATGGTGACCGGGAAGAGTTTTTTGGTCCGCAGCAGGTCGCGCGCCACCGAGGTGCTGGCGGCGTCGACAATGCCGTGGACGGTCTTGCCCGCGGCATTGAGGGCGGTATACTCGAAAACTGGCATGGTGATTGGCGAGGGCAGGGTAACAATCGTTAGCAAGGGAGAGACGAATGCGAAGCGGTCATCTTAGACAACCTTGAATTCCCTGTCAACGGCTTAGGGGCCGTTACCAGGGAATATTGCGCGCCATTGAGATCGTTTTTCCCAAACGTCTAACTCACTGCACATTCACCCAGAAACCCTCGCCGGGGTTGATGGTCTGCAACAGATAAAAGCCCTTGGAGGCGGCGTACTCCGCGCCGCCATCGCTCTCCTGGGGTAGGGTGACCGCCCAGGTGGTCCCGGTCCAGGCCCACAGGGAGATGACGGTGGAGCCCGCTGGATAGGCCAGATCCCCCACCGGGGCTGCCTTGGTGCTCTTCATGCCCACCAGATTCCACCCTTGACTAAGGGGGATGGTGGCATCGGCCGGGGCTGACCCGGAGTAGGCGAGGGTCACGGGCGCTGCGGCATTGATCCAGAAACCCTCGCCAGCGTTGATGGCCTGCAGCAGGGTGTACCCTTTGTCCGCGGCGTATTGCGCCCCGTCGTCATCGTTGGCCGGGATGAGCACGGCCCAGGTGCTGCCGGTCCATTTCCACGCCGAGACCACCTGGTTGAGGATCCCCCCGAGCACGGCGTTGACCGAGGAGTTGGCCGGGGTCAGGGGGAGGGCGAGGAGATTCCACCCCTGGGCCAAGGCCCGGTTGCCGGTGAGGGCGGCTGGTCCGTTGATGATGGTGACCGGGATCTGGACCTTGGCTTGGGTGCTAGTGTCGGTGAGGGTGATGGTGGCGGTGCCGGTGGCCACCGGGGTGATCAGCATGGCGTTGCCGTCGCCGGACCAGGCCACGGTGAATTTGCCGGCAGGAGACCAACTGAGTTGGTAGCCGCCACTGCCGTCGCTAATCACTAACTCCCCGACCTGGCCCATGGCAAAGGTTGCCGGGTTGGGCGTCACCGCTAGGGTGGCGGGCGGGACGGTGGTGAAGCTCCAGCTGGCAGTGTAGGCCTTGCCCTGGACCGTGGCAATGAAAGTGGCTTGGTACACGGTGTCGGCCTGCAAGGGGGCGTTGGGGATGAGGGAGAAGTTCTTCTTGCCACTTTGTTGGATGTTGCTGTCGGTGCTGGGCGACAACAGGGTGGTGGTGACCGGGGTTTGACCCTCCTTGGCTAGGGTAAAGGTGCCCAGGGTCACGCTCTGCTCCGTGGAGAACTGGATACTGACCGGATAGCCGACCACACCCAAGGTCGGCATCGGGTCCGGGGATTCGCTGTTGGAGTCAAAGGAGGTGGGCACCTCGGTCTGGCCATCCGCCGGGTAGATGGAGACGGCCTGGGTGGCGGCGGCGATGCCGGCAGGGCGGCCGAGATTGATCACCTGGCACAGCTGGTAGACGGCATGGGGGGCATCACCGATGCCGGTCTCGGTATACCCCGGATCCAAGAGGGCGAAGCGGTGGTAGATGGCGGTGATCAAGGCGTCGATTCCACCCTGGGCGTCCTTGCCAAAGGAGATCACCTCGCCCGCGGCGCTATAGTTGTATCCCTGATAGGCCATGCGATCCCACGCCCATTGTCCGGTAAAACCGGAGAGCGTGCTGCTCTCTTCATGGGACGCGTTCTGATGGAGATTGAGATAGACGGCATGGGCCTGGGCAGCGGCACTGATCTGTGACTGCAAGGCGATTGGGGCTGCACCGGCCCAGGCGCGGTGGTAGTTGATGCGGTTCAAGCTGCTGAGGGTGTAGGGTGCGGTACTGTACAACCCCTCGGGCAGTTGGGAAAGAAAGGGCCGCAGCAGGGGCTGGAAGCCGCCTGCGATATCAGGGACCGGGGCTGCATCAATAGGGGGTGTGAAGGCGGTGGCCACCGCGCACAGGGGGATGGTCAGCCAAGCCGCTGCCATGATCATGATTCGTCTCATTCCTTGCCGCATGGATGGCTCCTGGTGATGGTGGTTGCTAAGGTGGGGCTTCGATTCGCCGATACGGCGACCCTGGGTGGCCGTGACAAAAAAGGCTTCCTGCCCGGAGCGGAGCCCGGACAGGAAGCCTTTGGGTAATCAGGCCCGTTTTTGGTTACGGGCAGGTGGCCTGGGTGAGATACTGGGTTACGGCATTGTAGATGTCGACGCCTACCGAGGCCTTATGGCTCAGCCACTTCTGGTTGGTACAACTAACCTTGAGTTGGTTGTCGGCATGGCAGTTCAGGCAGAGGCCATCCAGGGCCACCGGTTTGCTGCCCACCGGACCACCACCGGGATTGCCGCCAGGGAGGGGACAGATATTGCCGGTGACGTATTGGGAGACGGCATTGAAGGCGTCCAGAGGCACACCCGGTTTGGTGGCATGGGCCATCCAGTCGACATTGTCGCACTTGACATCCGCTTTGTGATTATCAGTCGTATGGCAGCCGAGACAGAGGGTCATCAGTTTGTTGGCTGCGTCAATCATAGCCGGCTTACCGCCGGAGTTGGGGATATTGGGGTCATTGTCATTGGGGTCGAACTGGGCCGGGACCCCGTCCCCATCCAGGTCGATAATGGTGAAATCACCCGGATCAAACTCATCCATGTTGAAGTCGTTGTCGTCCAAGATGGAGGGGATGCCGTCCTTATCCTGGTCAAAGATGCCAGGCAGGAGATTGCCTTGGGCATTCACCACCTTGTCCTTGGGGATGATGACCAGTTCAATGGCGTCCGGATCCACCGATTTGGCCAAAAGCAGGAAGGTGGCGTTCCCAGCCGTGGTCACCTGGAACAGGTCACCGGGAACGACATTGGTCACCACGCCACCGGGCACCGAGGTGGCGGTCAGCACCCCCGGGGTGGTGTTGGTGGAGAACTCCACGGTGGCCAACAGGGCGCCATTCACCACGCTGATGGCCCGGTCCGAGTTGGCCAGGGCTGCCTTCCGCTGGGCATCGTCGGTGTTTCCCTTCCAATAGGTGTCGTAGAAGGTGGCGAGCCAGGCAATGTCGCTGTTGGCTGTGGCTGTGGCGTTATAGCCGAACGGTTCGGTGGCTGGGGCCGACCACCCCTTGCCATCCAGGTCGTAGACATCTCCCGGGTTCAGATCCGCCATGTACAAGCCCATGCCCGGGCCGCCATCCCCAGGCTCCGTTTGCCCTCCAATGAAGGTCTCGCTGGGCACCTCGATCACGCCGTTCGAGCCGAGCTTGGCAAAGCCCAGGTCGATCATGCCGCCGGGCTGGCCCTGGTCGTTCTTCTCCCAATCCCGGACCTCGATAAAGAAGTATTGGCCGCCGTTGTCCTTGATCACGTAAACGGCGTTGTCGTCCATGGGCGTGGGCACCGAGCTCCCCCAGGTCAAGGTAAAGGTCTGGGTGCCGATGGTGATCGGAGTGGTCGCCGCAAGTTCATCCGGGGTGAAGAGATGCTGGAGCAGTTGGGGCGATCCCAGTCCGTGCTGGAGGGTGTCGCCGCTGCCTAAGCTTGCGATCTGCGCCTGGCCGTTGGTCTTCAAACCCGCCACGGAGGTCCAGAAAAGGTCGGGGGTGCCGTTGGTGGCCCCGACAAAGATGATGAACGGGTTATTGGTGTTGAAGTTCGAGAAATCAACCCCTTCCGCCTTGCCGTTGTTGGGGTTGTTGGCACCCATGAAGTCGAAGAAGGTCTGGTCCACCCACAGACCGATCCCCGGGAACCCCTTGGCCCCGCCCATGTCCGCGGGCGGCGGCAGCCAGATCTCACCCAACTCAAGCTCCGCGGTGAACGGGTCGGCAAAGAAGGGCATGACGAACTCCGTGCCGGCAAAGTGGATCTCATAGGGGTGGTTGGCGGCGATGGTGGCGGTGAAGGCACCATCGCCGCCAGTGGTCACCGTGCCGCCCTGGGCATCCACCAACTGCCCGTTCTGGTCATAGGTCTTGATGGTGATCCCTTGAGTGGCCCAGGGCTCACCGTCGTACTGCTTGATCTCACCGCTGACGATGGTCTCCGTCACCTCTCCGGTCTTGCCGGCGATCTCTCCCATCTTGCTCGGATCGATGAAGAACTCCTGGTTCGCGGCAATGTTGCCCGCCGCTTGATTGACGCCGTTGACCAGATCGGCGAAGCCTACACTGTCGGTGATCTCCACCCCTAATAGCTGGGCCACCATCTGGTTGACGATGCCCGGGCCCGGGGTCTTTTCCGCCAACCACTTGACATTGCCGAAGTTGGGTTCAACCCAGCTCTTGCCGTTTGCCGTCTTGGTGGTAAACCACCCCTTGTCGGCATCGATCAGATAGTCACGGTCGATCATCAGCTGCATCAGCAGAAAGGAACTCTTGATCTTCAGTTCGGTGGAGGCGCTCAACATCTGGCCGTAGAGTTCCGGCTCCAGGGCAGCGTAAATGCGGTGGCTGATGGACTTGACCTCGTGCTGGAAGATATCGCTCTCCATCACCAACTCCTTCAAGTCGTCAAAGGTGGTGAGCCCTTGGGTGAACACGGCCACGGCCAGGGGTTTGTCGGTGATGCCGGGGTCGGCCCAGATTTGATTGATCTTCTGGTTGATCACCTGCTCGGCGAGGCGCATGATGTTGTGCGGCTTCTTGGCGATCCCCTTGGCCACCTCCTCCGGGGTGTCGCCGATCTTGCCGGTGATACCGGCGATCAGCTCGGTGGCATTGACATCGGCTCCGGTCTGCGGGGTCTGCATCTTGTCGCTGAACATGGCCACTCCGTTGAGCATCTGCACCCCTTCGGTCTGCCACACGAATTTGTCCTTGATGACGCCGGCCATCGTGGTCAAGGCCGCGGTCTGGTCACTGTCAATGGCTGTCTGCAGGGCGACCATGGCTTCATGGGAGAGGGCCGGCATCTGTTGCAGGGACTGTTTGAGGGAGTGGAGAAAGGCCGGATGGTTGATGAGTTGTAACTGCTCGGGCGTCAAGTCAGCCGCAGTGAGCAGGCGGAAGGCGCGGTCGTTGAACTGCATTATCCCCGGCAGATTGGCCTCCGGGATCTCTTGCGGCGAGGGGATGAAGACGAGCAGCGAGTTATTGGCGGTCTGGACGGCAAAGCCTAAGGCAGCGAAGAATTTTTCCAGATTCTTGGTCTTGGTTGCGTCGTCGATGGTGATCGGCTGACTGAACTCCTCGGCCTTGTCGATCAAGGCACCTTCCATGCTGGTGAACAGGCCGTCGGTGGCATCGTCAAGGACAGTGCCGGCAACATCTTGGTTGGCCGGAGGCGTATAGCTGTTGTCCAGTTCCTCGGACTCCTCGGACTGATATTGGCCCACCACCAAGTCGTTTTCAGTGAAATTAGTCAGCCCTTGGGCCTCGACCTGGGCAACGATCAGGTCGATGAAGGCCTTGGCGGCGTCCATGATCTCCTTGTTGAGATCCACCTTGAAGGTGTCCTTGATAAAGGTCAGTATCTTGTCACCGATGGCGGTGGTCAGCGGGTTGACATCGACCTGGCCGTTATTGGTGGTGTCGGTGGGGTCGATTAGGGCCTGGACCTGGATCTTTTTTAAGGGGTCGATGGGGCTCTTGAACTCGGCGCTGATCACCACCGGTACTTGGGGCGGTAGTTCGACCTCGGTCGTCTGCGGGTCGTCGAAGTCATCCTCGGTGAGCAGGTAGTCCCCTTCGCTATTGGTGGTGGTGGAGGCCAGCGGGTCGGTCTGGGCGGTGTCGGAGGCGGGGTACACATTCACCGTGGCCCCCGGCGTGGGCGGCATCTCCACCGTGGTGGAGGTGGCGAACAGCCCGGCCTTGTGGAGCCCGGCGATTTTGGCCATGGTGGCCTTGGTGGGATAATTGACAGTGCCGGCAATGATCGGTGGGGTGACTACCACCTCGCCGCCTTGGCTGGGGTGGACGTTGACCCAGAATCCCTCGCCGGGAGAGAGGGTGGCGAGATTGCCAAAGCCCTTGGTTTGGGCGTAGGTGCCGGGAGTGGTCTCACCGGGGATGAAGACCGACCAGGTGGTGCCGCTCCATTTCCAGACGGAGGCGTATTTGTAGGTATCGCCGGCAGCGACCTTGGTGTTGAACACCTGGGCCACGTCCAGGGTGGAGTTAACCCCCTTCAGGTTCCAATTGTCCACCAGGGAGAGGGTGGTACCGGTATCGGCCTGACCGGTAATGGTAAGGCTCTGCTGCGCCACGCTGTTGATCCAGAAACCCTCCGTAGCACCAATGGCGGAGAGGGAGGCGAAGCCCTTGGCTTGAGCGTAAGTGGCGGTGTTGCCGTTGGCCAGGAAGACCTGCCAGTTGCCGGTACCGCTATTGGCCGTGGTGTCCCAGGTCCAGACAGAGGTGAATTTTTGGGTATCGCTGAAGGTGGTGGCGACGGCGCTCACCGGGGTAGTGGAACTGACCAGGTTCCAGCCGGCACTCAAGGTCAAGGTGGTGTCGGCCATGGCCTGGCCTGTTCCCAAGCAGCCAACCGCCATACAGGCGGCGACAACAAGGCGCGTCATCGTTTTTTTCATCGTCTCTTCCTCCAAAAAGTAATGTCTGTGGTGCCGGCAGCGGTCGGCGCGGTAAAAACTGAAAGGATGGTTGCGTGGTGATGTTTCTGTCAGGGGGTCTTAATTTAACATCTATTACTATATGGAACGCGGTAGTGGCGGTCAAGTTGAAAAAAAAAAAAGGGGGTTGGCATGTGCCAACCCCCTTGTGGGACAAGGATCGTCCGGGAGAACCAGGCCCGCGATACCCTTTCGCTTACGGGACTAAGGCGGGCGCCTTTACCCCGAAGTAGAAGCCGACCGCATTGGATGGGTCGGAGGCGATGTGGCAGACCGTGGTGGCCATGTCTGCGCTGACCCCGCAGTAGAGGACAGCACTCCCCGGGGAGGTCTCGGTGAGGGTGTAGCGTCCCGGGTTAGCTGGGCCGTCGTAGGTGTAGGTGCCGTTCGCGGCGTAGCTGCCAGAGTCGTTGACGATGAATGTGCCGTTCCAGTTGCCGTTGCCGTCGACGACGATGCTCCCTTGCCGGGACTGGGTGCCGACTGATGACTTCACCGCGCCGGCGACATGGAAGGTGCCGGCAATGGAGGCCAGGGTGTAGCTGTTGGTGGCACCAAGCTTGACCCCGGCCACGGTTACTGGTTGGCCGGCGGTCTGGATTTGACCGCAGAGGGCCAGATCGTGGTTGGCGTTGAGCGAACAATCCAGGGGCGAGGCGAAGGGAGTCCCTGTGGCGTCGAGAGCCGGCAGGGTGAAGGTGCCGGCTGAGGTGAGGGTGGTCGTGCCACTGGCGGGGACTTGGTTTTGCGACGGGCTAGTAAAGCCGGTGCTGTCGAAGGTGATGCGGTCGTGCCAGCTATAGGGGGTGGTGCCCACCGGGTTGTAGGAGACAAAGAACCAGTTTGTGCCCATGAGGTTGGTCGAGTAGTTGTAGCCGCTACCCATCTTGGTGAAGAACAGGGGCTCACGTTGGGTTGTGGAGGTAAACGCGGCTACGCCGGTGCTGCCAGCGGCATTGACGCCGCCGATGGCGACGGCGGTAATGTCGGAGCCCCACAGGGAGAGATGCGTCTGGTTGTAGACCTCATAGAGCTCAAAGCCGCTACCGGAGGTGGGGAGTGTGCCCGTGAACGGGGAGCCCTGATTGAAGTTCGCAGTAAACGACTCGTTCCAGCCGCCCGTGCCATTAAAGGTCATGGTGCCGTAGGAGGTCCACCACTCCTCAA
>CAYSFY010000003.1:19128-30719 GCA_964430285.1 uncultured Desulfobulbia bacterium | reverse complement strand
GCCTGCCGAGACAAAGGCAAAGTTGCCGGTGAGCAGGCCGTTGTTGAGGCCAGAGCCCATGGTCGTGGTGGTGGTGCTCATGGTGCCGGTTGTGGTGGTGGACGTGGTTGTGGTCGTTACCGCCACCTTATGCATCCACAGGTCGAAATTGCTGATAGTGCCGTTGCTGATGGTGCCGTAGAGGTTTGAGGTGAAGCCCTGGTAGCCGCTTTTGCTCGGCTCAAGGGTGTAAAACTGCTGATCGGCGACCACCAGGCCGGTGAGGGTGTAGGTGCCGTCGGCGCCACTGGTGGTGGTCAGGGCATCCGCGGCCAGGGGGTTCATCTGGATGGTGTAGGTGGTACCGTTCTTGGTGATGATGCCGGTCTGTTTCTGGTGGGAGGTGGCCACCGCGATCAGGTACTGGCCGTCCGTCGGCATCAGGGCTTTGACCTGATCATCCACGGTGAAGGTGGTGGAACCGCTGATAACATTGCCGCTGGCCGAGGTGACATTGGCCAACAGGTCGGCGCTGTAATCCACCACGCCGTTACTGATGGGGAAGAGCGACCAATCGTACTGATAGTTGTAAGTGTCCGGACCACCGATGGTAATGGTACCGGCGGTGTTGTCCACCACCAAGGCCTGGAGGACCTGGGGTAGGCTGGCCGAGACCGTGGCCCCGGCAATGGTGGGATACGATGACTGTGACTGCTGGGTCTCCACGCTCTCGTGGACCGTGCCGGTCACGGTAAAGGTGGTCACCGCCGGGGCCTGGACAAAGAGGAAGGGGTAGAGACGGAGTGAGGCCGGTGCGTTCTGGATGGTGATGGTCGAGGTCGCCTCATCGTAGGTGATGGAGGCGTTGACCTTATGCCACTGCTTGTCCTTAAAGATGATGAGGACCACCTCATTGCCGGCGATGGCCTCCTGGATCTCGGCCGGGGTGGCCAGTTCGTTGCTGGCCTTAAAGGTGAGAGTACCGGTAAAGCAGGCGGCCTCGGCCGTGGTCGGCTTGCCCAGGCTGTCGACGATGTTGACGTCTGCGCCGGCAAGCACCGTCACCTGGGTGGAGCCGATCTGGGTGGCGATCTGATCGGTCATGGGGATGTAGTTCAATGCCTTGTACGGGGTGATGGCGGCGGTGATATCCTTGGTCAAGGTCATCTTGGTAATCACGGCCGAGGCCTTGCCGTCGGAGGAGGCCAGGGTCTTGGGGGTCGGCTTGGCCAGCCCTTGCCCTTGGGTGGGTGGCAGTTCGATATTCTGGGTGCCGATGTCTTCGGTAAAGGCCGGGCACTCTGCGTCCAGATCGTCGTCTTGCCAGTCGAACTTGGCGCTGTCCACCTTCTGGGTGAAGACGACGGTCTTGCCGTTGTTGCTGGCCGGTACGGCATTGTAGGTGTAGTCAGGGGAGACCACCTCGGCCATGCCGGTCTTGGTGTCGATGGTCAGTTCGATGCCGGGCTGAGTGACGCCCAACTCATCAACCAAGGTATAGGTGGTGTTGTTGAAGGTTGCCTCGCCGTTGGCATCGGTGGTGACGGCCGTGGTGGTGGGGCCGGCTGCGCCACCATTGCCATCCGATCCCCCTCCCCCTAGACAGCCGTTTAGCAGCAGGGCCAGACAGGCGGTGAGCAGCAAGGCTGCGGTGTGACTCCCAAGTTGATTTTTCATCATTTTCCTCCGTTTGTATAATGGTCGTTATCCAGTCGCAGAAGGTCTTTTCCGTGCAACCGGGATTTATGCTTACTTATTGGATCACGATACTCCCTTGGTAGAATGTGCCACCGGTAGACCAGTCGTAGCCGGCAATGGTGCCGGTGATCAGGCCATCTGTCCCGCGGGTGGCGTCGCCCCAACCACTGATCTCGGAACTCGTGGCCTGATCAGAGAAATAGAAGGTCAGTGCGCTGTAGGTCTCGTCGTAAAAATACCCTTCCACCGTGCAGGGCTTGCCGGCAAAGAGGATGGTGGTGGTAAAGGCGAGATCGGTTTGGTTGACGGTGATCCCCTGGTTGTCGGGTGTCCAAGGGGTCTGGGTGCCGAACATGTCATCTTGCGTGCCGTTGCTGATGGCCAGGGTGTAGTTGCCTGCCCAGCTGCTGCCGGTGGTCACCGGTTGATAGCTGTAGTCGCTATAGTAGCCAAAGTCAGGGGTCAACAACTCAAAATAGCGGTAACTCTCTTGATCGATGACCCGCACGTTATCGATGGCCCAACCGCGGTAGAGGTTGTTTTTGCCATTGGCAAAACTGAAGGTGTAGCGCAGTTTGATGGTATGGCCGGCATAGGGGGAGAGGTTGATCTCATAGGGCATCCACTCCGGGGCGGTGCCCTCGCCGGCCGAGGTCAGCGGCCAACCGGAGAAGGGGACAGGGGCGGGGATGCCGGTGCAGGGGTCGGTCAAGGCCCAATACTCATCGTAGTTGTTTGTGCCATCGCTGTCTGGGTCGGCATCGGGGAGCAAGTCGCCGGCCACGGCGCAACTCCACTGCGCCTCCCAGCTGTCAGGCATGCCATCGTTGTCGATATCGGCTGGTGAGTTTGGGTCGCAGGGGTCGCTTTGCGCGAGGAACTCGTCGAAGTCGCTAAAGCCATCATTGTCGGCATCCGCGGATGGATCTCCGCCCACAAGGGGGCAAGTTTGTGGAAACTCCCATGAGTCGAGGAGATAGTTGACGTCCACATCCAGGGGCTGACTGGTGTCGTCGCAGGGGGCTGTTTGATCGTAATACTCCTCTATATTGTAGAAGAGATCCCCATCATTGTCACCCATGGGGTCGAGGTTGCCATCCACCGCGCACAGCCACTGGGCCTCCCAGCTGTCGGCCAAGCCGTCGCCGTCCACATCATCGGGGAGGATGCTGTCATAGAGCTTGACCGGTTTGGGGGCAATGGCGGCGGTAGCTGGGCGCAGGGCAGTGCTGGGGGCGGCCGCCTTGGTCAGCCGGCGGAGGGTCGTCCCCCCCCTGGCCTGGGTTGGCGCCATCTTGGCCAGGGCCGGTTTGGCCAGGGGCGCCGGGGTGACGCCGGTGTAGTAGCCGCTGTTGGGGTTGTATTGGACCAGGGGCAGATACTCCCCTTTCTTGACCGTGGTCTGTGCCCAATCGGTCTCCAGGAGGAGTGCCTCGCCATCGGCGAGCCCCGGGTCCATCACCGCCACCTCCACGGTGAGGCTGCTGTAGGTGTCCATGGCGGCGTTGACCTCAAACCAGCTGGCAAACTGGAGGGTCGCTTGGCTGAAGCTGGTCAGGTCCAGCAGTGGGCTCTCCAAGGTGGCGTCATAGATGGTGACCGGGTTGCTGGTGCTCACCGGCAGGGTGGCATCGTAGTAGGTGCCGGTGTCGGCGCCCGGGGCCTGGTTGCCCACCCAGAAGGCGGTGCTGCCCAAAAAGGCGGGGGGCAGGGCCGGGGCGGCGGGCGGGCCTTCGTAGGAGACCATCACCGTGCTGCCGGCCTGCAAGTGATAGGAGTCGTAAGGGGTGGGCGACTGGTTGGGATTGGCCTCGGAGTCGTACCACAGGTAGAAGCTGCTTGCTGAAGGTTGGTTGTAGTCCGGCTCCAGCCAGTCATAAAATCCGTCCGGGGGGGTGTCGGTCAGCCAGTCGTGGACATCGTAGAGGATGACCGGGATGGTCTTGGTCTGGTTGTTCTCTTGAAAGGAGAGCTGGGCCGTGGCCACCTTGTAGAACTCATCGCTCTGGGTCTGGTCGATGGTGATGGGGCCGACAATGGTGCCCACCACATCCACCCACACCGAATCCGGCTGGTAGAGGCTCTCCTTGAGCTTGATCGACAGGGCCTTCTGCTCGGGATTGGTCACCGCCTGCCAGCCGATCTGGCTGCTCACCGCCGCTCCCTGGGAGGTGAAGGAGGTGGTCCACTCCCCGGCCCCACTCTCGAACTCCCAGGCCAACTGTTGGGCCGGGGGCTTGGCGATCAGGGCGAAATCAAGGGTGTAGGTGCCCTCCTGGTCGGCGGCGGGCAGGGGCGTGAACGGTGCCGAGGCGAACCCCGTGGCCACGGCGTTGGCCGTGAGAAAGGGGGTCAGCTTCTCCTCGATGCCATAGAACTCATAGGCCCCGTTGCCGTCGGTCCAGGTATCCATGAAGGAGAAGTTGCTGTAGTCGGGGACCAGATCGAACCAGATCTCCTGCACGGTTTGCGTACCATCGGAGAAGGTGTAGACATAGGCCCCGCCGTTGGCCATCTCCACGAACGAGGCGCCGTTGCCACCGCCGTGGGTGACCTCCAGGTGGATGGGGAAATAGGTGTCGCTGGTCTGAGCGGTGATCAGGGAGTTGATGTCCTCCGTAGCCAGGGTGTTCTTGCCCTTGGCCTGGATGGTCTTGACCACCGTGACCCAATCCGTGGGGTCCAGGATCTCCCACTTAAAGGTGGCTTCATCCTCCTTGCCGGTGATGATCTTGGCACCGGTGGTGACCTCCGGCCCGTCGATCAGGATCTCGGTGAGCACCGACGGGGTCTTGACCGTGACCTTGGCATCGGCAATGGGGGCGCCGTCACCGTCCTTTATCGTACCCTGGATCTGGGTCATGGCGGCGAATTTTTCAATGGCAACGGAGAGGGGGGCAATGGTCTCCCCGCTGGTGGGGAGTTGCTGGTAGGCGGAGGAGTAACCATCCTTCCAGGTGTAGAGATAGATGGCCGGCAGGTTGAGTTCCTTTAAGGCGGCCATCTTGACCGGGATGGTGAATTTCCCCAGGTCATCGGTCACGCTCTCGGTGTCCACGCCGTCCATGCCCACGTAAACCCCCGGTACCCCTTGCTGGGTCAGGGAGTCGATCACCGTGCCCGTGACCTGGTCGGTCTTGGGGGCCTCGCCGATGCTGTCGAGGACAAAGACGAAGTGCGCCAAGGCCGAGGTGCTGATCCCCGGGGCGGGCATCAGGGCCTTGATCTGGGTCTTGTCGTCAATGGTATTGATGATGGCGTCGCCCACCTTGGCCCATCCCGGGCCGCTCCTGGTGAAGAGATGGATCTTGCCGGTCTTGTCGGTGTTGACCTTTTTCTCCAGGGCCTCCACGCTCCACTTGCCCAGAAGCTTCGAGGTCCGTACCGAGATCTTGGCTGAAAAACCGGCGGTCTCGTTGTCGGTTTCGTTGCCGCTGGCGTCGACGATGTTGACGATCCCCCCTCCCAAGACCTCGGGGGAGGTGAGTCCCGCGGCAGAGAAGAAGGAGACGGGCGGGGCGGTGTTGTATGAGGCGTACGGGGTTACCGCCACCGTGATGTCCTTTTTGAGACTCATGTTGACCACCTGCAGGGAGGTGGTGCCGTCCGCGGAGGTGATCACCTTAGGGGTGGGCTTCAAGGCCGAGGCCTTACCAATGACCTCGGTGTCGGTGGCGGTGAGGGTGGCGGTGGTTGGGTCCTGTTTTTGGACAAAGAGGTAGAGCTGCTTACTCTCGGGCACGGTGAAGGTCTCGCTGCTGTCGACATAGCCCTCCTGTTTAATGGCGATGAGGACGCTCTCCCCATAATTGGTGGCCTGGAAGACCCCCTGGCTGTCGGTCTTGCCCACGGAGAGGCCATTGACCCAGACCTCGGCCCCGGCCAAGGGCTTGTAGGAGGCCTTGTCGCTCTTGTCCACCACCTCGGAGACCTTGCCCATCAAGGGGGGCTGCTCCACCACGGTGACCTGGGTCTCGGCCGTGGCACCGCAATTGACCCAAAAGCCGTCTCCCGGCTGGAGGGTGGTGAGGGCGGAGAACCCCTTGCTGGCGGCATAGGCGCCGGGGATGGTTTCGCCGGGAAGAAATACCGACCAGGTGCTGCCGCTCCACTTCCAGACGCTGGTAAAGGTCCCCTTGTCGGCAAAGGTGGTGGTGGCGGAGATGGGGGAGGCGGAAGGTACTCCCATCAGGTTCCAACCGGGTTTTAGGCCAAGGACCGAGGCCGTGGTCTCGGTCCCGCTCAGGGTGAGGGCGAGGGGGAAGGTAGTGGCCGGCGTATCCGTGACATTGACCCAGAAGCCGTTGGCCGGGGCAATGTCAGTGAGCAGCGAGAACCCCTTGCCGGTGGCATACCCCTGGCCGCCGTCACCCTCTTTGGGGAGGTAGACCTTCCAAGCGCCCAGGGTGGTGTCCCAACTCCAGCAACTGACGATCTGCGGGGTATTGAAGGCTTGGGCGACGGTGATTGGCGCTCGGCTGCTCACCAAGTTCCAGCCGGCGTTCAGGGAGAGGGTTGCCGCCAATCCTGGCGTGGCGAGGGATAGGAATAGTACAGCGGTCAGCAGACAGAAAAGGCTTTTCCTCATGGATCGCATGGCCTCCTTTTAATGGTGGATGAAAGTGTTGCGCGGCTGCGCGTAGAGCCTAGGTCAGCGTATTCAGGAGGGGCGACAGCGGTAGCCGGGTTACGGCTTGTCGAGTGTATATTCGATAGAGAGGAGGTCTGTCACCTTCTTGCCCATGAAGTCCTGATGGACGTCGAAGCGGGCCTCTTTCACCGTCAGCTTGACCTCCTTGCCGATGCGTTTGCGCAGTTGGCCCTCGAAGAAATTGATGTCCGCCATGGCCAGGGGTTCGATCTCCTTGCCATTGGGCAGGGCACGGAGTTCGGTGAGGGTCTTGTCTTTGTGGAGCAGGGTGCTGCCGGGGGGGACTAAATGGATCGACGGGACCAGGAGGAGATGGGAATCGGTGGCATCCTTCAAGGTGAAGAGGGACTGGGATGCCGGTTCCACCGCATGGGCCGGAGGGGTGACGGGCAGCGCGAATAGGCAGAGGCACAGGGCTGTCCAGAAGGCAAGAGTGAGCAGTGATGGTCGTCTTAGTGCCGAGGGGGTACGGAGTTGCATGGTGTAAGGCCTTGTCAGTTAAGAGTGGAAATAGGGATGGTCAATAAGATACCAACCAGTAAATCATGACCCGTGAACGAAATCAAGCCGTTTTTGTGGTGTGGTCAGTGGCCGAGCTTGCGCGGCGGAATCACGGTTTTTTTTATTTCTTTTTACGGGGCTTCAGGGTAACTTTCCAACGAGGTGAATAATCCCCTTTGTTGCTTTTTGGTAAGCCGTTGTAACGGAATAACTTCCTCATCCCCTGCATCCAAAACGGTCTAAGGAGCCGTAAAGGAGGGGCGGAATTGTTCAAGTTATTGTTGGAACGGCTCCTAATCATGTGCCCATGAGGAGTTTGATTGCGGCCGCAGGTCGCGTCTCAATATGCATCCCTATACTTCCTTTTTGTCTTGGCTGAGCCCCCGCTTTCTTCCGCTCACCCTCCTTCTCATCCTTGTCTGTCCGGGCAGCGCGTTGGCCGGCAGCATCAGCATCAGCACCTCGGCCGTGGTCCATTACTCGGCGGCGGAGGTGCGTCTTGAGCTGACGGTCCGTAATGTCGGCGATGACCTGGCGGTGGATGTCGGTCCCGAGGTCCACTTCCAGGAGGCCTTGTTCACCGCCGCCGCCCGCCATGAGCTGCCACCGGGCGAAACGCATCGCTTCGACCTGACCATCCCCCATGGCCAATTGGCCCCGGGAGAGTTTCCGTTGTTGGTCCTGGTCCGTTTCCATGACACCAACGGCTATCCCTTCTCCGCCGTCTCCCTCGCCACCTTTACCACCACCCAGGAGAGGGGCCAGGCGGGAGTGGCCATGGTCCTGCCCAAGGGGCCGGTGGCGGTCAATGATGCTGGGGCGCTGTTGACGGTGGGTCTCGACAACCGGGAGAGCGCGCCGGTCCAGTGCCGGGTGAGCCTGCTCATCCCCAACGAACTTGCCGCCACCTCCTCGCTGCAGACGGTGCAACTGCCGCCCGGCCGGTCGGGGTCCGCGGCCTTTTTTGTCCGTAACCGCACGGCCATGGTCAACGCCACCTATCCCGTGGCCGCGGTGGCGGAGTACGAACTGGCGGGGAAACACTATACGGTCTCCGCCTATCCCAGGTGGTGATTGCCCCGGCCGGTTCCTCCTCCATGGTCTCGATCCCCCTTCTCCGCCGCGCGCTCTTGGCCATCTCGGCCATGTTTATGCTCGTCACCTTGACGCTGGCCGTGCGTGGTCTGGGGCGAGCCGGAGAGGGAGCCGGGGGCGGGCAGGATGCGCCTGCCTGGTTTGGGCTGGTGGATGCCGCCGGCCTGGTGCTCCTCTACGCCACCCTTGGCCTGCTGTTTGATCCCCGCTTGCTCTTGATCGACAGCGTGCTGGTGGGCGGCGACTCCTCCAGCTGGCAGGGGATCGCCCAACACCTGCATGATGTCCTGCTGCCGGCGGGACGTCTTACCGGTTGGGACATGGGGAACTTCTGCGGCTACCCCAACTTTACCTTTTATTTCATTCCCCCCTTCCTCCTGGCGGCCCTGCCTGCCTACTGGTTCGGCCTGCCGCTCACGGTCACCCTGAAGTGCGCGACCATGAGTGGGGTGGTGCTGTTGCCGCTTTGTTCCTACTTGGGCATGCGCTTGATGCGCTTCCGTTTCCCCGCCCCCCTGTTGGCGGCTGCCGCCTCGCTGGTCTTTATGCTCAACGAGGGCAACACCATGTTTGGCGGCAACATGCTGAGCACCCTCTCCGGCGAGTTCTCCTATATGTTTGCCTTCTCCCTGCTCCCCCTCTTTCTGGGGCTGATGTGGCGGGGGGGGCGGGATGGACGGGGGTGGATCGGCTGTGGGGTGTTGTTGGGCTTCATCGGTCTCTCCCACCTCTTCGTCTTTATCCCCGCGGTCTTCATCGTCATGGCGGTCTTTTGTTTCAGCCGCCAGGGTCTGTTCGTCCTCAAGACCACTCTCTTGGGCTTCGGGGTCATGGCCTTCTGGCTCCTGCCGCTCCTCGCCTACCGCAACGGCCTGACCACCCCGGTCTATATGATCTGGCAGGACTTTGCCAACTGGCGTTACAGCGCCTGCGGCCTGGGGCTGCTGTTGGTGGTGACCACGCCACTCTCGGCCTTGGCCTCGCTGAGGCTGAGCAGCACGGCGGCCATGAGATGGTGGCGGCTGTTCACCCTGGCCTCCCTGCTGTTGACCGTGGTGATCGCGGTCTACCTCCTTGGCCAATTCGGTCTCTATGGCCAGAAGTTTTGGGGCACGGGATTTGGTGCCCCCACCCTGACCGAGGCTATGGTGGGCTGGCAGTTGGCCGGCTGGCTTGAGCATGCCTTGTTGCCCGTGGGGCTATTGCTGGGAGGGGGCGTTGCCTGGCGAGGCCTGGTTGCCAGCCGGCAGGAGAGCGCCTGGCAGACCTTTGTCGGTTGGCTGGTGGCCTGTTTTCTGCTCCTGTGGGGGGGTGGCGGCGCCGTGGCCCTGGCCGGCGTATTGGCTAAGGGGGTGGTCACCGGGGCGTGGCAGGGGACCCTCCTCTCGGTTACAGGCCGCTTCATGGTTGGTGGCGCAACTCTTATTGCCCTCGGCTGGTTGCCCCTGCGGCGGCGGAGCCGCGAGCGCTTGCTGGGCGCGGCCCGGGCGGCAGGGGATGACCGCTTGGCCATCCTCCTGTTCATGAGCGGCGGCTGCCTCGCCACCTATGGCGCCGCCCACTACCTGCAGATCCCCGACATCCGCTTTCTGCCGCCCATCCTCTTTGCCATCCATCTCCTGGTCTGCGTCTCCTTGCCGGACCTGTGGTTTCGCGGGGCGAGCCGCTGGGAGCGGGTGACCGCGGCGATCACGGCCCTCTCCGTGGCCATGCTCTTGGCCTTGATCACCGGGCAGACCGCTTCGAGTTGGTTTCGGGACAACAACCGGGGCTATCAGGCCTTGGCCGGCTATGGCGATTTCATGCGGGTCAATACCTTCCTGCGGGAGAGCTATCAGGGGCGGTTCCCCACCCCCTTGGCCGCCCCCCGGGTGGCCTATGAGAAGGCAGATGGCTACGGCATCTACGGCGGTGACCGGGCCTTTGAATCGCTGCTCTACTTCTCCGGCAGGCAGACCATGGAGGGGATCCATTACTCCTCCTCGCCGGCCGGTAAGTTTATGGCCTATTTTCAGAGCGAATTTTCCCGGGATCTGAAGGAGCCGGTGCCCTATATCCTCTCCCGCATTCGGCCCGACACCCTGCCGGTGCATAGCGATCTTTACAATGTCTCCCAGTTCGTGGTCCGCACGGATACGGCGAAGGCAGCTCTGGATCACTCCGCGAACTTCAAGCGCGAGTTCACCGCCGGCTCCTTGGCGGTCTACCGCCACGCCTTGGCCCGGGATGCCTTTGTCGAGGTGCCGGCGGTGAGACCGGTGATGATTCCGGGCCGCGATTGGCTCGCCCACTTTTATCACTGGTATCGGCTGCCCGAGACCAACGACGTGTTGTTGGTGGCTGGCGATCTGGTGCGGGACCCCGAGGACCGGGCGGCCTTGCAGGAGGCAAAGAGCGCCCCCCTTACCGACCTCACTCCCTGGCGTGGCCAGACCTTGGCTCCGGCCCGGATCGAGACCTCCCTCGATCATCTCACCATCCGTTTTACCACCGACCGCATCGGGGAGCCGCATCTGGTCAAGGTCTCGTATTTCCCCAACTGGCGGGTGAAGGGCGCCCATGGGGTCTATCCGGTGAGTCCGCATCTGATGGTGGTCATCCCCCGCCAGGCCGAGGTGACCCTCACCTATGGCCGCACCGGCATGGATTGGCTGGGGAATGGGCTTACCCTCCTCACCCTGGCCCTGGTGCCCATCTTGGCCATGCGTGCCCGGCACCGGCAAGGGGGCACCACCCCTGCCATCACGGCCAAGGCCGAGGTGGTGTTGTCGCGCCTGCGCCAGCCGGTCTTGTGGCTGCTCATCGGGGTGGCGGTTGCCGCAGGCTGCGGCGGGGTCCTGGCCCGCAATCCGGCGGTGCGGGTCTTTATCCATGGGGTGGAGCACTTTAATCAGGCGGTCCATCACCGGGAGAAGGGGGAGATTGATGCCTCCAACCGCGAGTTCCGTCAGGCGATCGCCACCTTTGCCCCGTTGATCGAGGCCCGGGCCACCGTTGACCACCAGGACGTGATCAACGCCATGCTCTTTTCAGGGATGAGCTTCGAGAGTATAGGCGAACCGGAACAGGCCGAAGGCTTATTCCGGATCATCATTGACGAATACCCCTTCAGCCGCTATCTGGCCGAGGGCGAGGTGCGCATCGCCCAGCTGCGCACCAAGGCCTTCCGCCAGCGTTTCGATGCCATGATCACGGGGATGAGGGAGGGGCGCCAGCCCGAGATCGTGGCGGCACTCAACGCCCAGTTCGGCCTGTTGTATGAGTCCCTGGACCACCTGCAAAAGGCCTTGAGCGCAGACCCGCAATCAACCTGGAGCGGCTACGGCAGGGAGGAGATGGGCCGCATCAAACAGGACCTCGCGGCCCGGGAAACGATCCTGGGCGCGGCCCTGGCGGGGTTGACCGCCGAGGCACGGGAGCAGGCCCTGACCACCTATCGCCGGCAGGCCGAGGGGATTACCGCGCTGGTAGACCTGGGGAGTGGCGCGGGAGGAGGACCATGAGACACGGAGTCAGTTTGCGGAGAGTGGCCCTGTTGCTGGCGGTCCTGCTGGTGGGGGGGCTGGGCGCCGTGCCCGCGGCCCAAGCCTTCCGGCCCCGCGCCGACCTGCCGTTGTCGGCCGGCCAGCCGGGGCGCCAGAACCTGATGACGGAGTTGGCCACCATC
>CAYSFY010000003.1:14699-19118 GCA_964430285.1 uncultured Desulfobulbia bacterium | reverse complement strand
TCATGCCCAACGGCAACTGGCCGCTGCCTCGTATCTGCCGAGCCCGCTGGGGGACAACCGCAAAAACATCTCCGGGTTGGCCAAGATCGATGCCTCCACCACGGTCACTGGGGCCACCATCGTCAAGACCCCCCGCTGCCGCATCATCTTTGGCAGCAACTATGCCGCGTATATCAATAAGGGGGGCACCTCCTTCAGCCTGGGCTACTGGACAGACACGGACGGCGACGGTATGCCAAAATATATCGAAAAGCTGGTGGGTGGCGACACCACGGTGGCGGAGGGGCTGGATGCCTTTCAGGGGAGTACGGCCGGGATCATGGAGCTCATTTGGGCCAAGGAGATCACGGAGATGGGCTTTCAGGCCCCGCCTGGTACGGACACGGCCTACCTGGATGTCTATATCGCCAATACCGGGGTCAAAAACCCGGCGGTTGATTTCAACGGCACCAAGGGTATCACCTTGCCCGGGACGACGTACGGGGTTACGGCGACCTATCAGAACGGAGATCCCTATATCATCCTGAGCCAGGATATGGTCCTAAGCCTCATCCAGGTGACCGCCGCCCACGAGTTTTTCCATGCCGTGGAGATCGCTTATGTGGACTACAGCGCCATGATGGCGGATGACAAGGTCCGCTGGCTGGCGGAGAGCACCGCCACCTGGATGGAGGATGTGGTCTACCCCCTGGTCAACGACTACGTCAACTACGTGTGGCAGATGACCTCCTCGCCCCAATGGTCCCTGTTTGATCCTGATCTGGACTATGCTGCCGTCCTCTTTCAAAAGTACCTCTCCGAACACTACCATGCCGCCTCGGACCCGGATGGCAGTGAGGTGATCAAGGCCCTGTGGGCCGGGATGATGACTCAAGGCAGTTCGGTGGTTGGCACCATTGAGGCCTTTCTCGCCGGCCAGAACGTCAACCCTCACCACACCCTGGCCGCGGCCTATGTGGATTTTGCCGCGAAAAATCTTGACCTGGATGCCAATTATAGCGATGGTCAACTCTACGACCCGATCACCATCACCGACACCATCTCCCTTGATCCCCAGTTCTCCCCGGTGGCCAACGGTTCGGTCAGCGGCTACTGGCAGGCACCCTCTCACTATGGTTCTACCTATCTCAAGGTGGCGATCAAGGATGGCTCGGTGAGCGGGCTGGCCAACCGCCTCAAGGTCGATTTCGCGGGCGAGCAACTGCCCCGTTGGCAGCTGTGGGTGGTGCCGGTGACGGCCGATGGTTCCCTGGGTCGGGCAGAGGCCGTGGAGGCGACGGTAGGGGCCGAGGCCCAGGTGGCCAAGGAGGACAATGAACTCTATGCCACCGCCTATGTGGTGGTGTCCGCCTTGCCCAACCCCAATGAGACCCTCGATGTCTATGCCGCCTACAGTTATGACTATACGGTCAACGCCTACCTGGCCACGCGCCTGGCCAAGGGGTGGAACCTACAGCAGGTGACCAGTGCCGGCTTGCAGACCTTTGGTAGTGACCTCTCCCATATCGTCAGCGCCTGGCAATGGACAGGGGGCGCGGACCCCACCTGGGCGGTGGCCTTGCCCAATGCCACCCCGGAGCTCCTTAACGCCTATGTGCAGGAGAAGGGGTTTGTCGCCTTGACTGCCATCAGCGGCGATGACGGGGTGTGGTTGAATAGCGATACGCAGGGGGTGGAGGAGGGGGCCGCCGACACCATCAGCCAGCAGTCCTTGATCGTTGATCCCGGTTGGAACCTGCTCGCCAGCCAGGTGCCGGCCCGGGTTGCGGTCAACTCCTTGCTCGCAGGCCAGGGAGCGATGGCCTTGTGGAAGTGGGACGCCTTGGCCGGGCGCTGGGCCTTTTTCTCCAACGCCCTGGACGCTCAGGCCCTGGCCGGCTACCTTGCCGACAAGGGGTTCGCCTTGCTTGCGTCCATCAGCTACGGCGAAGGGTTTTGGGTGCATGGCGAGGCCCCGGCCACCCTGACCTTGCAGTAGGGGCGCAGGACACCACGCCTTTCCTTAACCGGCTCCTATCCGACAATCTAAACGAGTTGAGTCGTTACTTGTGAACAAACTATTAGGAATAGATATATCCCCCTCTGCCGTGAACGTGGTTGTTTGCGGCCAGCGCCTGAACCGGCGCTGGCTTGAGGCCTGCCACTCCGTGCCCCATGCCGGCGGCGAGAGTATTGCCGGGGCGCTCAAGGAGGCGGTCGAGGCGGTGGGCGGCAGCCAGTTGCCCTGCATCAGCGCTGTTGCAGCCAGGGAGATCTCCTTCCACTCGCTGGTCATGCCCTTTACGAGTCTTGCCAAGATCCGCCAGGTGATTGCCTATGAGCTGGAGCCGAGGTTGCTCGCCCCGCTGGAAGAGGTGCAGTTTGACCTCTGCACCTCCCGGCGCCAGGCGGAGCAGTCAACGGTGATGGTGGCCGCTGTCATGCGCCAGGCCCTGGACCGATTTCTGGCCGGGTTCCACGACAACCACCTCGACCTCATCGCCGTTGACTGCCGCAACCATGCCCTGGCCCAGCAGCTGCTCACCACCCGTGGAGGGCAGGAGACGATAGTGCTGTTGGACCTTGACGATGGCGTGCTCACCCTCTGCCAACAAGGGGTGGTGGTGTTGCATCGCCCCTTGCGCCAGGGGATAGGTGGCAGCGGCGAGGCCGGTACTCCTCGTTATCACCACTTTCTTCGCGCGGTGATGACCACCCTCCATGCCTATGGCGTGGAGCATGGCCTTGACCTCTCGCCCACGCGGGTGGTGCTGACCGGCGAGGCCATGGGGGATCGGGCCCTGGTCGATCTGGTGGCCGCGCAGTTCCCAGGGGAGGTGGTGGCCCTCGATCTGGCCGCCGAGTTGGGCATCGCCTGCCGTCCGGAGATGAAGGGCCAGTGGCGGCCACGGACCATGAACACCGCCTTGGCCCTGGCCCTGCGTAGCGGTCGGAGCAACATGGGCTTTAACTTCCTGACCGGTGACTATCAGCGCACCCGGGTCGGGCTCCCCTACGCCCGGGAGATGCGCAAGGGCGCCCTGTGGGCCACCCTGATCCTGGCCTTGCTGGCGCTTGAGCAAGGGCTGGATTATCGGGCGTTGACTCACCGCTATCACGCCCTGGATCAGCAGACGCGGCAGATCTTTCAGCGGGTCTTTCCCACGGCCCAACTGAAGGTGGACCCCCTGTTGCAGATGCAGGCCATGATCAAGGCGGAGCAGAAGGCCACGGTAACGGGCCTTGAGGTCAGCGGGGTGACGATCCTTGACCTCCTTCAGGAGATCTCGGCCCGGACCTCCATGGCCTGGCAGGTGCAAGTGGTCACGCTGGTCGTTGATGCCGATACCATTCAGATTAAGGGGGTCACCGATAACTTCAACACCGTCGATGCCTTGAAACAGGAGCTGGCCGCCTCCCCCATGGTCAGGGAGGTGACCATCAGTTCCGCCACCCTGGATCGCCAAAACAGTGTCGCCTTTGAGTTGCGGATGCGCAAGGGGCTGTGATGCGGGGGCAGGGGGGAATGGTGGATGGTGCTGGGGACATCCTATCCCGGCTGCACCCGCGCCAGGGTAGGCTGGGCTTCATCATGCCGAGGCCACGAGAGGGTGCGGGTCGAACGGCGTGGCCAACGGTGACGCCGGGACACGGCCAACGCGGTTTGGCGGAGAGGGAGACGGGGAAAACAGTAAGGGAACACCGACGATGACAAAGATCAGGTTGACTGCACGTGATAAAAAGATTTTGTTGCTGGTGCTCCTGGGGGGAGCTCTGCTTCTGATCCTCCAGGTCGGCATACTGCCCTTTCTGGAGAGCAAGACGCGGCTGCAAAAAGGTATTGCCGCAAGGGTTGCGGCCATCCCCGAGATGCTGCGCTTGGAAGCGCAATATCAGACCACCCACCATGCGGGCACGGCAATCGAACAGCGGCTGGCCGCCCAGGGCAAAGGGTTTTCGCTCTTTCCGTTTTTGGAGGCAAAGTCCAGCGAGGCCGGGGTGGCGGACAAGATCAAATACATGAAACCCATGGCGGCGGTGAGCCATGGGGATGAGTTCTCCGAATCGTTGGTGGAGATGAAGCTGGAGGGGGTCTCTATGCAACAACTGCTTGGCTATCTCGGGAAGATTGAAGTGCCGGAGCAGTTAATCAGCATCAAACGGATATCCATCCAGCAAGGGGCGCAAACGGACGCTATGCTGGACGTCGTCGTCCAGGTCGCCTCCCTCGGCAAATGAGAGCGTATCAGGAGAGAGAGGCCGCTTGGGCGGAGAGGCCGGTGGCCAAGGTGCTGGCCCATGGCCTCTATTTTCTGGCGGTCACCGCGCTGTTTATCTGTCTGCGTCTGCCCGCGACCGCGGTGAAAGAGGCGACACAACGGGCATTGCGGGAGCGCATGCCGCAATTTTCTTGGCACCTCGCCTCGGTATCGGTTCGTT
>CAYSFY010000003.1:9472-14689 GCA_964430285.1 uncultured Desulfobulbia bacterium | reverse complement strand
CCTGGCCGGGGTTGAACTCTCCCTGCCTGGCCTGACTCCCCCCTTGCTCGCCATTGATCGGTTGGCCCTCACCCCGGCAATCATGCCCCTGTTGCAGGGGGCCTATGCCCTGGACTATCACGCAACCCTTGGGCAGGGCACCCTCTCCGGCTCAATCGCCCTGCCGGAACGATCGACCTCGCGGGTGGCCCTCAGCGGTGAGTTTAACGACCTGGAATTGTCCTTGGGCGCGCGGCCCTTGAGCCTGCTGGGGAGGGAGGTGAGCGGCAAGCTCAAGGGGAGCTTCCACTATCACGGTCGGACCGACTGGGTGCAGGGTGAGGGTAAGGCCTCCCTGGTACTCAAGGATGGCGGAGTGGGCTTGGCCGAGCCCGTTTTTGGCTTGACTCGGGTGGATTTCGAGCAGGTACTGCTCGATTTGGTCTTGCAAGGGTCTGATCTGGCTGTTAAAAAAGGCAATTTTCGGAGCAGGGATTTTAGCGGCGAGCTGTCGGGAACGGTGCAACTCAACCGTTCGTTGCCCCAGAGTCCGGTGCAACTCGATGGCCGGTGCGAACTCTTCCCCTCGTTTTTTGTCAACCTGAACCTCGGCGACAAGGCGCGGGAGTTTTTGAAACAACACAGCAGGGAGGGGAAGGTCCCCTTTTTGTTGCACGGCGCACTCTCCGCGCCCCAGTTTACCTTGAAGTGATATGCAACGACAGAACTGGCAACGCATCTTAAAAGGCATCGATATGGTGGCCTTGACCCTTGTCGCCTATCTCTGTGCCGGGATCTGGTGGCAACTGGTGGGGGCGCAACTCATCGTGCCCCAGCCCGGGCAGGCTGGGGGCGGACCCCCGCAGGCCACTCCAGGGGAGAAGCGGCCCCTGCCGCAGCGTGATCTCGACCTGATCTTGCAGCGCAATCTGTTTCAAGCCCGGGCAATTGCGACCCCGGGGGCTGAGCAGGCACAGATCGACTCCCTGGCCGTCACCACCTTAAATCTCCAGTTGCTGGGGACCGTGGCCGTGGTGGGCGCGGAGGGACGGATTGAGCCGCGGGCGGTCATCCTCGACAAGGGGACGGGCCAGCAGGAGGTCTACCGTGAGGGAGATACCGTGGCCCAGGCGACAATTAGGAAAATATTGCGGGCCAAGGTCGTGCTTGGCGTTCAAGGCCGCGACGAGATTTTGGCCATGGATGTCAACCCGGCAAGTGGTGGCGCAGGTCAGGGGAGCGGGGCCGGACAAGGCGGTGGCAGGGGCAATCGGGTGGTGCTTGACCGTCGGGAGGTGCAAGGCGCCATGGGCAATGTGAGCAGCCTCCTCTCTCAGGTCAAGATCAAACCGGTGAGTGGGGAGAATGGGACCTCCGGGTTTGCCTTGGACCATATCGCCGGCGGCTCCTTGTTCGACAAGATCGGCCTGGTGAACGGTGATGTCATCCAAGGGGCCAACGGCAAGGCCGTGACCTCGCCCGAGGAGGCCTTTGCCCTCTATCAGGGGCTGAAAAATCAAACCAACGTCTCTCTCACCATTATTCGTGGTGGCAAACCGGAGACGGTGACTGTCGAGCTCCAGTAGGAGCCACCGCGGTGCCGGGACGTTGTCTATAAATGACATGGCTATAAAGGATTCTCAGCCAATTCTCCGGGATCATTCAGCTGGCAGGTGATTCCGTAGGAGCGTCGTCCACGGCGCGATTGAAGTGTGATCGCGCCGTGGACGACGCTCCTACAAGAGTTGTTGAGAATTGTTTATAGCCACGATAAGAGATGATCGGGATGCGCCACGCATTCCCGGCAATTATGAAGGTGGAGAGGAGAAATAAACCATATGCCTGCGTTGCCCTGTAACACGAAATCGCGGTTGTTCTTGTGCGCCATCCAGGTGGTCATGGTCCTGGTCTTGCTGGTGACCTTGGCCACCCCGGTGCGGGCCGAGGATGCCCCTGCCGCCGCGCCGCCCAAGGCCGAGGCCCGGGGCAAGATCACCATGGACTTCCATGATGCCGATATCACGATGTTTATTAAATTTATCAGTGAGCTGATCGGCAAAAATATCGTAATCGATAAAGCGGTCCGGGGGAATATCACCATCATGTCGCCGACCGCGGTGAGTGTGGAGGAGGCCTATAAGATCTTTGAGTCGGTCCTGGATGTCCAGGGCTTTGCCGCCGTGCGTGCCGGGGAGATCATCAAGGTGGTGCCCGCGGTGCAGGCCCACTCCATGGATGTGGAGACGCGATTTGCCCAGAGCGGCGACCACGACGACCGCATGGTCACTCAGGTCATTCCCCTGCAGTACGCGAACCCCGAGGAGCTGAAGAAGGTCTTCTCGCCCCTGGTCTCGAAGAGCAGTATCATCGTCTCCTATGCCCCCACCAACACCCTGATCGTCACCGATGTCCTGTCCAATATCAACCGTCTGCTCGATATCGTCAAGATCATCGACGCCCCCGGCCTGGACAAGGATTTGGAGGTGGTTGCCCTGCACCACGCCTCGGCTGAACATCTGGTCAAGGTCCTGGCCCCCCTGTTTCAGACCATCGCTCGCGACCCCAGGCCCCAAGGGCAGATCCCGGGAGGCGGGCCGCAAAACGTGGTCAGCATCATGGCCGATGAGCGCACCAACTCCGTCGTGGTCTTGGCCACCAAGGAGGATATCCATAAGGTAAAGGAGTTGGTCGCCACCCTGGACCGGGAGCTGCCGCGCGGTGAAGGGGATATCCATGTCTACTACCTGCAGAACGCCAAGGCCGAGGAGTTGGCCAAGGAGTTGACCACCCTGCCGACCACCACTCCCCCTCAAGGCACCAGCAAGAACGAGCCGGTGCGCACCCAGTCCCTCTCCTCGGATATCAACATCATGGCCGATGTCGCCACCAACTCCCTGGTCATCACCGCCAAGAAGGAGGATTACCTGGTGTTGGAGGATGTCATCAAGAAGCTCGACATCCCCCGGCAGATGGTCTACATCGAGGCCCTGATCATGGAGGTCAACGTCAGCAAGGACCTCCGCATCGGTGTCGAGACCAGGGGCGGGATCAAGGACGGCGGATCCGCGTACTTCGGCGGTTTTGGTAGCCTGACCGATTATGCCAACCTCGGCGGCTTGGCTGCCGACACACCAGTGCTGCCCGGCGGCTTAAGCCTCGGGGTGCTTGGGCGAACGATTACCATCAACGGCCATGATTTCCCAAGCTTGGGGGCGGTGTTCCAGGCCTTGAAGAACGATTCCGATATCGAGATCATCTCGGCCCCGCAACTGCTGACCACCGACAATCAGGAGGCCCAAATCAAGGTCGGCGAAAATGTCCCCTATCTCACCAAGGAAGAGAGTCCAATCAACGCCACCGATCGGGTCTTCAATAGCTACGAGTATCGGGACGTGGGGGTGACCATGAAGATTACCCCCCAGATCAACCAGGAGGGGGTGGTCCGGCTCAAGTTGTTCCAGGAGGTGGTCAAACTCAAGTCCGGTTCGGAGACCTTCCGGCCAACCACCTTAAATCGCTCCGCCGAGACCACGGTCATGGTCAAGGACAAGAATACGGTGGTCATCGGCGGCATCATCGGCGAGGATAGCGACAACGGCACCAGCAAGGTCCCGGTCTTGGGCGATATTCCGATCCTGGGCTGGCTGTTTAAAGGGCAAAAACAGACCACCAATAAGACCAACCTCTTCATCTTCATCACCCCCTACATCATAGATAACCCCGGTGACGCCGAGAAGATCTTCCGGGAACGGAAAGAGCGCATGGACAAGGTCTCGGCAGTTGGGGGGGGCAGCCCCATCTCCGTTAGTGACGAGGAGAGGCAAGCCTGCCGCCGTCTCACCGATCTCGGGTACCGGGCCATCAGCGCAGGGGATTTTGTCTCCGCGGAAAAATATATCAACAATGCCTTGGCCTTGTCCCCGGACGACCCCTTCGCCCTGGTCAATATGGGGGTGATCCACGAACACCGCGGCGAGTGGCGGCAGGCGGCGAAATCCTATGAGCGGGTCTTGACCGTTGGTAGTGTGGATACCGCCGTGGTCACCACCGATCCGGCGATGAAGGGATTGTCGCTTTCGGATATCGCCCGGCGTAACCTGGAAAAGGTCGAGTCCCGTCTAGCCCCGCCCGCGGCCCGGAACCAAGAACCATTCTCCGGTGCCGCGTCAGGCGGGCAATGAGCACGGTGACCACGGGCATGGAGCGGATCGGCGTCATCCTGCGCGAAATTTGTCCGCTACCCCCGGAGGCGGTGGTAGCGGCCTTGGCCGTGCAGCAGGAGAAGGGGGGACGGCTGGGAGAGATCCTTCGTCACCAGAATCGCATCACCGAAGAGCAGCTGCTGAACGCCCTGGGCCGGCAGTTCGGCATGGCGGTGGTCATGCGCATTGATGCCGTCGATATGGCCGAGCTCTGCCGGCGCATCCCCATCCAGTTCTTGAAAAAACATGCCATGGTCCCCTTTACCATGGCGGGGGCGTGCTGCCTGGCTGTCAATGACCCGCTGAATTTTCAACCCACCGACGACATCTGCCGTTTTTTGGGGTGGCAGGAGTGCCGCCTCGTCCTCACCCCCAAGGGGGTCATCCTCTCCGCCATCAACGCGGTGTACGAGGACCAGGGGGATAGGGCGGATCAGGTCATCCGCGACATGCATGACGATGACACGGATCACATCCTCTCGGAGATCGAGGCGGCCAGTGACCTGCTGGAGGATACCAGTGACGCGCCCACGGTCAAATTCGTCAACCTCATGCTCTCCCAGGCGGTGCGCTCCGGGGCCAGTGATGTTCATCTTGAGCCTTTCCAGCGGGATTTTAAGGTGAGATATCGCATTGACGGGATTCTCTACGATATGTTCTCCCCGCCGAAGCATATCCAGTCGGCCATCATCTCGCGGATCAAGGTCATGGCCAACCTGGATATCGCCGAAAAACGGTTGCCCCAAGACGGGCGCATCGAGATCCGCATCGCCGACAAAAATGTCGATCTCCGGGTCTCCACCATCCCCATCTCCTTTGGCGAGAGGGTGGTGCTGCGTCTGCTGGACAAGTCGAGTGTCCTGCTGCAACTCACCACCTTGGGCATGCCCGATTCCCTGCTCAGCCGTTTCCAGACCCTTATCCACCAATCCCACGGCGTGGTGCTGGTGACCGGTCCCACCGGCAGCGGCAAGACCACCACCCTCTATGCCGCCCTGGCCACCATCAGTAAGCCGGACATCAATATCCTCACCAT
>CAYSFY010000003.1:0-9462 GCA_964430285.1 uncultured Desulfobulbia bacterium | reverse complement strand
CAGATGCAGGTCAACGTCAAGGCCGGCCTGACCTTTGCCCAGGGGCTGCGCTCCCTGGTGCGGCAAGACCCGGACGTCATCATGATTGGCGAGATCCGGGACCTGGAGACCGCGAAGATTGCCATCCAGTCCGCCCTCACCGGCCACCTGGTCTTCTCGACCCTGCACACCAACGACTCGGCCAGCGCCGTCACCCGCCTGCATGATATGGGCATCGAATCGTTCCTGATCTCCTCGGCAGTGAACGCCATCCTGGCCCAACGCCTGGTGCGCACGCTCTGCCCTGTGTGCAAGGAGCCCTATACCCCGGACCGGCAGGTCCTGGCCAGCATTGGCATGGCTGATGCCGGTGCGGAGCACCTGCTCTACCGTGAAAAGGGGTGCCCGGAGTGTCTGCACACCGGCTATAAGGGCAGATGCGGGATCTACGAGTTGATGGACCTGGACGAGGAGATCAAGGCGTTGATCCTCCAAACCTCCGACGCCACCACCATCAAGCAGCGGGCCATGGAACAGGGGATGCGCTCCTTGCTTCAGGACGGCGGACGGAAGACCCTGGCAGGGATCACCACGGTTGCCGAGGTCTTCCGTGTTACCCAGGGGTAAGCCGTCGAGCAAAAATAACCTGCACAATCAGCATCACGGCGACGGCATAAGTGCTGGTATCGTAAATAGTCGTGAAGCTGACCATCAGCCAGTGTAATTTCTATGTGTTATGGGACTTGCCAGCGGCGGTTGAGCGATTTTTGCGAACCCGTCGTAACTGGTTTCCGCAAACCTAATTGTGTGGAGAACTCCCTACTTTTTTTGTGGTATAATTTTTTTGTGATCAAGCTTGAATATCGACTTTGCCTGCGCTAAGATAAATGTTGTAAGGCTTTTTCGGATGCCCGGGGAGGTGCCGTTGCCGGGCCATAAACATGGCTAATCGTGGTGGGAGAGGGGCGCTAATGCCCTGAGTGTGGTCGTTAAATTCAAAAGAGGAGCGCGACATGATGAAGTGTAAAAAAAAGGTAATTGACAAGCGATTTGTTGTTGCCTTGACGGTGGCGATGGCCTTTGCCGTGGGGGCCGGGGTTGCCGATGCCGCAACCAAGGACATCACCTTGGTTAAGGACTGGAACTTGGTCAACACCCCACTGGAGCCGACGGCTCCGGCGATTGATACTGTGTTGGCGGGCAAGGGCTATATCACAGCCTGGGCCTGGGACGCGACGGCATCAAAGTGGAAGGTCCGGCTGGCCAGCGAGAGTGGCGCGGAGATCGGCACCTATGCCACCAATAAAGGATTCTCTTCGTTGACCGAGATCCATGCCGGCCAGGGCTTTTGGCTGAATATGTCTGCTGCCGGGACCCTGACCATCGACGGCACGGCACCCGCCAACACCACCAGCACCCTGGTCGCCGGCTGGAACTTGGTCGGCTCGAAATACGATCAGGTCAAGTCCACCGCCGATATTGTGGCCGCCTTGGGCGCTGCTCAGGTGAAGCCGCTCTCCCTGTGGAAGTGGCAGGGGGCCAACTGGGCCGTTGCCTTGCCGTATAAAACCGATGGCACGGCCATGGCCGATGGGGGCGCTGCCTATGCCGCGACTAAGGGCTTTGCCACCCTCTCCGCCGTGGCCTCCACCGATGGCTATTGGGTGAACGGCAACACCAGCGGCAACCCCACCGATACCCCGCCCGAAGTGGGCAAGGTCTATAAGACTACCGGCGCCAACACCTATGTGCCCCTGGCCAATGCCCCGGTGAAGTTGAATGGTGTCTTGATTGGCACCACCGATGCCAACGGCAATTTCCCACTGCCCGCCAATCTTACCTCCACCGACGTGATCTCCGTGGGCTCCGGGGATGAGTACACCGTTTCCGCCTCCACCTTGACCGGTGGTCAACTCTATATGTTTGCCCAGGACCAGGACAGCAACAAGGTGACCTTGACCCAGGCGGACACGGCCGCCAGTAAACCGACTCCTAAGACGGTTTGCAGCGCCGACGGTAAGGCCTGCATTACTGTCTCAAAAATGCAGCTTACTAAGGATATTACGGTGGCGGTCTCTCCTTATGCATCACCACTTTCCATTCCCAATCTCGCCCAAATTAAGGGACTTGACCCCAACTACAAGGCAGTGGCTGGGGCCGATGTCATCTTCACCGACTCCTTGGGAAACAATATCAGTGAAACCGAAGCCGGTTTCTCAGGGATAGTCACCGCATCAGCGAGCAATTTTATCACCGAGTTGACCGGTGCTGATCTGGATAGCTATCTGAACAACGGCGCTATCGGCTCAGTCGATCTGCTGGAGTATAAGGACGGGGTGTGGACCAAGGTGGGCGAAGTGACTACTCCTTCTGCAGAACTCACCAGTGTGGTGACCAAGACAAAGGTGGTGGATGACAAGGGGACCACCGATCCAAGCGATGACACGGTCACCGAACAAGACGGCCCCAAGGCCTATACCTTGAAAGGCGTGTCAGGCACCAAACTGTCTGGCCTCAAACCCTTTGCCTTTGCCTTCAAGACCGCATACATGAAGGGCAGCATCCAGGTTACTGTAACCAATAAGGGTATCCTCTATAAGTCGGTCAGCGGAGACAGCATCGTCACCACCAATACCGAGGGCCAGGGAGCAGTGCTTGACGAGAACTTCGACAGTCCTGTCGTTGGTGCCCTGGTGACCACCGACAACTCCGATGCCTTTGTGACCACCGATGCAAACGGTCAGGCCACCATCGAGTACATACTGCCGCCGGATAACCCCAACCTGAGTCTGTTGATCAAGAAGGACGGCTACTTTGACGGTACCGCTACCTTTAACGTAATTGATGATACCGTGAAGACGGCAGATCTCTTAGAGGTGCCGGCCGCGGCTGCTGTCGGTGGCGTGATCAAAGACGCAGAAACCAAGGTCGGCATTGCTGGTGCTCAGGTGACCTTGAAAAATCCCATCGTCCTGGACAAAATCGCTGAGGAAGATGGCACTATCATGGTTGGGCTCGATTCCGAGGCCACTTATCTGTGGGAGATCAGCCGACAGGGGACTGATGTCTGGGTGCCGATTGTCCCTGAAGCCGTGGGCAAAAACTCCATCACCCAGCAGGATATCAAGACTGCTTTGATCACCAACTTTAACACCTTTATTGCCAATCTGACGACGGACGAGAAAAACTCTTTGGGCCAAAATCCGGTGGGCACCTATGATGTCAGGATCACCGTCACTCATCCCTTCTCCAATTTGAACTATGTGGAGAGTGCCACCGGTTATCTGGATGTGACCTTCGATCTTGGCCAATTGGAAAAAACGGCCAGTTTCTCGGCTAGTCAGCTCGGACAGATTTCCGTGTTTGGCGGCAATGATATCGGATTCTACTATGCTACCGCCCCGATTGGCACTGGTGGTACCTTTAAGTGGACAGTCATTCTAAACTCATGGGATGACGTGAACAGCAATGGCACGCGGGACGCTGGCGAAGTGACTCCTTTGGCGCAGACCGAGGCTGATGCTTTGCAGACACCTTTTTTCAACTTCATTGATGCGATCAATCTTATCCAAAAAAATTACCTCACCTTGCTTCAAGTCGGCAACCTACAAGAACCTGGGGAGGAAAATAAATCGTATCTCGAAGCCGGCGTGACCATCAGGATTCAAATGGATGGCAAGTATCTACTCGGCAATCTTGGGTTGCAAGAGAAGTCATCCTACGGTGAGTTTGATATCACCAACGCAGACCCATTGGCCCCCCTGTCGGTGGGTAAGTTCGTGGTCCTGCCCAACACCACCATGGCCTTTGAGGAGAAGCAGGAGACCGATCTCAATGGCTCATACCTCTTCCCCTTTGTCGACCCGCAGTTGAATGGCATGCTCGGCCTCTATGCCGCGGCTGATGCCTACTACCCCAACAACCTCTTCCTGGATGCGACGGGCTATGAGTTGCTCATTGGCTGGATCACCCCGGCAGACCTGGAGTTGACCCCTGTTGCAACCGTTGATATGCCGCCGGCGATCGGCAGCACGGAGGTTGAGCCTGAGCCGGACAAGACCAATGTCGATATCACTGGTTTCCCGGACCCCACCGGCTACCTAGAGACCTTTGAGGTGGCTGTAGTGGATGGGAGTGATCCTTCGCTCTTCACCACGGCAGCCAATAACGGACCGTGGAAAGTGGAAGGTGTCGCCGATGAAGGCGAGAATACGGTTCGCTGGTGGTCACTTGCCACCCCGGAAGCAGTTGGTCCGGCTCAAGGCCAGATACAGTACCCCTTGATTGACGCCAACGCCGACGGTACCGCTGATGGTGGTGCTACCGGGGCCTATCTCCTCCCGGCCTATGATGGTACTGGAGTCGCGTGGTTTGGCAACAAGACCACGGCTACCATCAGCAATATGGTGGGCAATTATTCCAGCGGCGCCAAGAGTGGTACCTTGACCTCGTCGGCAATCGATCTGGCCAACTACTCATTCGCCACCCTGGATTTTGCCGCCTGGTTTGAGGTGGAGAGCGTGGATGTGGCCAAGTGGCAGTACGACCAGATGAAGGTTGAAGTTGCGGTGGTGGCTGCTGCATATCCGGTGACAATTGGTGATTATACCTTTAACAGCGCCGATGACTGGAAGATCGTCACCTTCATGAATCCTGACTTCGAGGCCGCTGTCCAGCAGGCGGACATCAACTTCAGTTCCGGTGGTAACGATGCCGTGCCGGTCTGGGTGAAGAAGCAGGCCAACTTAAGCCCCTTTGCTGGCCAGAAGATTAAACTGCGTTTCAACTTCCAATCCCAGGACTCCCTGTACAATGGTGGTCGCGGTTGGGCCGTGGACAATGTCGCGATCATTAATGGCGACAGTGGCCTACCCTTCACCCTTGAGCAGTCTAACTACTGGTGGAAGGCTCCGACCCGCAAACCATAATCGATCACGTACGACCCGTGGGGCGTAATCCTTAACGATTACTAACCGCTTAAGCTGGGTATGGGAGGGTGGCGACATCCTCTTCATACCCAGCTTTTTTTTATGGTGGTGTGCGGCCGTGTTTAGGGATGACAGAATACAATGTCGATCCGCCGGACGGCATAAGCTGTCAGGGGGACAGAGTAACGATGCCATTGTCGGTGCTGGCTGGCGGCATCTAGCGACCCGGTCGAGCCGTAGCGCATCTTTCCTCGGGGGAGTTTGTTTTTTTACTGGATTTGCAAGAGAGAGGTGGAGTATAGTGTCTTTTAATTACGATTGTAAAATAGTTGCTGTCGCTTAACATGCCGAATAAATAAGAGTAACCTCAGTTTCCTTGATTAACACTTATGAGTGATGAGCAGGAGGATGTAAGTGACGGGTTGCTTTTAAACACACTGATATTACAGAAATTTATGCGATGTATTAAAAGGGTAAAGGCTACGATGCTTGAACGATTTCACAACCTAATTTTTTATTTTGCCCATTGGTCCCACGCCCAGCAAACAAATGAGGGCTGTACCCCATTGAAAAAGCGACATGATATTGATATTCTGATGAAAATAAGTCAAGCGTTGCATTTCACTCATTGTCTGCTGGCTCTGGCAGCCGCACTGTTGCTGACACCTGTACTGTCCACTGCCGCCGACCCTGTGGTAGAGATGCCGCCCATGCCAGGTCAGGCCTATCACCCAGCGGCACAGTCGAATTCTGACAAGAACCAGCCGGACTTGCCGCCCGAACTTAAGAAAATCGATGAGCAGATCAAGCACGATGCTTCTGTTTTGAGTGGTGGCGGGGAGTTGCACTCCGCAGATGGCGGTGGTGGCCAGCAGCAGATGCAAGAGAGTGCCGTTGGCCAAACAGGACAGGCAACGGAGGGTACGGATAACCAGCATGAAACTTCCGGCGCAGGTGTCGTATCACCCGCTTCCTCTACAGCTCCCCCGAGAGATGGCGTCGGGTCCGGAACCGGTAAGACCACGGATCAGGCGTTGCAGACAACAGTTCCCCAGGCGGCTGCCGATTCGTCTGAAAAAGTTGCGACTCCGCAGAGTCCGATGCCTCGGGACAAGGATGATGACACGGATACCCATGGTGGCCTTATTGTGTTTCTTGTCGCTGCCGTGGCGGCAACACTGTTTCTGCTGCGCAAGTATTTTCGCCGTTGAGACCATCCGTAAGTGATGGTCTGCGGCCCTCAGAAGGTAACAATGGCTCGTGGTCGATGACTACGGCTTAAATTGTCCATGAAACAAAGAAACGGGTTTGTTCTCAACAGCTCAATAACGAAAACACGAAGGGAGGAAACGATGAGAAAGAAAATTTCTGCGGTATTGTGTGCTGGCGTAATGATGGGGATGTTGTATGGTGGCTCGGCTTTTGCTGCTACCCAATGCGATTCATGGGGCGTTGATAACCCACCGGCCGCAGGAGCTCCGCCTGCCCCCACCAATGTGCAAGTAACTCCAGGCAGTGGTCAAATGACAGTTACATGGGGTGCTGTTGGCTCAGCCGATACCTATAATGTTTGGTATACCGATTGTGCAAGCGCTGTGAAGAAAAAAGCGGTCGCTCCTCCTGATACCACAACAACCATCACAGGTCTTGCGGACGGTACCTATCAGGTCCGTGTGTCTACCTTAGATATTGATAGTGTGAGTAGCACAAAAACAGCCGTAATTGAGGTTACGGTCGGCGGCGGAGTCGTAACCACGACGACGACGGCGGCAGAAACGACCACCACGACTGCAGCAGAAACGACCACGACGACGGCGGCAGAAACGACCACGACGACGGCGGCAGAAACGACCACGACGACGGCTGCGGCAACGACCACAACGACGGCTGCGGCAACGACCACAACAACCACTGCGGCACCTTTGGCAGACTGCAATACACTGAATAACACGTATAATGCCAAAAAGTCGGCTAACGGCAACAATACCGGCATGGACGTCAATAATGATGGCCAGGTCACTGCCTATGACGCCGCCCTAATCGTCCGGAAACTCAAAAACTGTCCTCAGTAATACGGCCATTAACCCAGAACAGATGGAGGAATCGATGAAGAAGATAATCAATGTTCTTCTCCTGGGTATGTTGATGGCCCCTGCCCCTGCCTTAGCGGCTGTGACAGTGTCCATTAATGACCTGGCGAACAAGAATGTCAATGATGTGGTGACCATCCCGGTCAATGTGACTGGATTTACCGACTTTACCGCCGGTCGGCTCACCCTGAATACCGGCAAGGTCTGTTTGCAGGGGGTCACTGTCACCGCTGGAACCGGGACCCTGTACCCCACCGGCTTGGCTGACTGGAGCGCAGTGGTCGATAAAAATGGCGACAACTCCCCTGGAGAGTGGGTGACGCAATCAACCCCGCCGTCACCAGGCCAACCGTACAAGGATGCAGCCGTGGATTACGGCATGGTGGGGAACAAAACCACCATTTACTTTTATGCGCCAGAAAATACGAATGTCAGCGGAGTCGCTGCCCCTGACGGCGTCCTTTTCAATATTAATGCCACCTTATGTGCCGCCACCGGCGACAATATCACCATTGGTGGGGCGCTGTACACCGGCTCTACCAGTACCGACGCAACAGCGCCAGCGGTGACTGATCACGCGGCGGTTACCTTTACGGGTGATACCACTTACGTGCCACCGCAAAATACCGATACCATTGCCCAGGGTACGACGGTGACCTCGGATGTGGTTCTGCCGAATACCGGCAAGACTGTGAATGAGTTTTCCATGGTCACACCTGTCGTTGCTGGTCAATCGAAGGTCACTGTGACGATCCCGGCTAACACGACCATCACCAAGCAGGATGGGACATTGGCCACGGATGCGTTGATCAAGGCGCCTAGCGTTGCCGTGGCTACTGCCCAGGAAAAGGCCAATTTCGCCAAGACCTGGCAGGATGATACCGATCTGGTGAAGATCGAAATGGGGGCCGCTGGCACCCTGCTCAACTTCTCCAATCCCGTGGTTGTGAACCTCGATATTATCCGTGCCACTAGCGCCCCGGCCTTTAAGATCTACTATCTGCCTGAAGGCGGATCCCCTGAGCTGGCTGGTATCGATGGTACAAGTGGTGGCAAGAATTATGCAAAGGGCGGCACAGTCCTTACGTCGGATAAAGACACCCCGGCTGCCGGCCAAACCACCTACCATGTGGGCCTGTTGTTGGAGCACATGTCATCCTATGTGGCGGCTTCCGAGCTGCCTGCGGCTCCAGCCGCAGGTGGTGGCGACGATGGTGGTGGTGGCGGTTGCTTCATCGCCACGGCTGCCTTTGGATCGTACATGGAGCCTCAGGTCACGACCCTACGGGCCTTCCGCGATCAGTATTTGTTGACCAATGCACCAGGTACGGCCTTCGTCCATGCCTATTACCGTCTCTCTCCGCCCATGGCGGACTTCATTGCCCAGCATGATACCCTGCGGGCCGTGACCCGTGGCGCACTCCTGCCGCTCATCGGGGTGAGTACCTTGATGATCTCCACGGGCATGGGTTGGTCGGGATTGGCACTCTGCCTGTTGGGCCTTGCCGGTCTAATGCTGACAGGATCTCGGGTTGTTCGTCGGGACAAAAAGGAGTAGTGAGGTAGCAGGCTTCATCATGCCGCCTCTCTCTTCTCGTGACGCCATTCGCCTTGCCCTCTAGCGAGGTCAAGACGGTGGCTCAAGGCTCGATGAGGGGGATGATCGAGCAAACAATGATATTGCAAACAGCTGGCTGACGTTTGATGATTGCCAGCTTGAAGGGCATTCTCCACAGAAACATGGGGGATGCCCTTTTTTTATAATAGCAGCGCCTTGGTGCGCCAATGCGTTTGTGGTGGGGCTTGAGTTTAGGTGTTGCCTTTTACCGCATGTGGGAGAACCAATGGTCTATGGTACCATTCGCAAGGAACTGATTCTTTATCTGTTGGTGGGATTGATGGGCATGGCCCTTGACGCCGGTTGTTTTTATCTGTTGCGCACCTGGGGCTGGGGCGTCCTGCTGGCAAATACGGTGGCTCGCCATCTGGGCGCTCTCTCTACCTTCTGGGGTAACCGCGTTTTTACCTTTACTCGGGGTGACGGGAACGGAGGAAAGAGTGTTGCCCAGGAGGCGGTGATGTATCTCTTGTTGCTCTATGCCTCCATGGCCGTGTCAACCTTGCTGCTGTGGCTTCTCATTGATATTTTAGCGCTGAGTCGCCATCTTGTCGTCCAGACCATGGCCAAAATCGGGGTCGACGGCCTCTGTGCCTTGGCAAATTTTGCCGTGTGTAAGTGGGTTATTTTTAAGAAAACAAGGATGAGCTCCAGTCTAACATGAAATACGTGAAGGAGAGGTCATGGCCCAGAGAGATGTTGAGATAAGCGTTGTTGCCCCGGTGTTCAATGAGGCCCAAGTTATTCCCCTGTTCGTGGAACACCTGCGCGCGGCCATGGCCCCCTTGGCGCTGACCTATGAACTGGTGTTGGTTGATGACGGCAGCCGGGATGACACGGCTAGCTG
>CAYSFY010000002.1:65921-68883 GCA_964430285.1 uncultured Desulfobulbia bacterium | reverse complement strand
TGTTGCCACGGGGCGACCCGGTGGGTCGCCCCGCCATCATCGGCAGAGATGGTCAGCAGTCACACTTGTTGGGGTCGCAACCACCGCCGCCGCAACCGCAGCTGCCGGCCGTGGCCAAGGTGACGGGCTTGGCGGGCTGTTGCTCTCTTAAGACATTATCGACCACAGCACTAAAGGCCTGGATGGCCAGGCTATCCTGATCCGAGGTCAGATAGGGGGTGCCGGCGTCGCCACCCAACACCACCCGGGGGTCCATGGGTACCCGGCCCAGGAAGTTGATGCCGAAATCCTTGGCCGTGCGCTCGCCGCCGCCGCTCTTAAAGACATCCACCAGCTGGTTGCAGTGGGGGCAGATCAGGCCGCTCATGTTCTCCACCAGGCCGACGATGCGCATCTTGACATGGTGGCAGAAGTTGATGGACTTGCGGACATCGGCCAAGGCGATGTCCTGGGGGGTGGTCACCACCAACGCCTGGGCGTCGGGGATGGTGTTGGCGATGGTCAGGGGCTCGTCACCGGTGCCGGGAGGGGCATCGATGACCAGGTAGTCCAGCTCGCCCCAATCCATGTCGGCGATGAACTGACGGATGGCCTGGATCTTCAAGGGGCCACGCCAAATGATGGGGTCGTCGCGATCCTCCATCATGTACTCCAGGGAGGTGACCTTGAGGTTCTCCGTGGCCTGGATGGGGGGGAGCAGGCCGCTGCCCTGGTGGTCGGCGTCCTGCAAGCGATGTTCCAGGTTGAGCATGCGGCAGATGTCCGGGCCGTGCAGGTCCACATCCATCAGGCCGACTTTCAGGCCGCGCTTGGCCAGGCCCAAGGCCAGGTTGACGGAGACCGTGCTCTTGCCCACCCCGCCCTTGCCGCTCATCACCAGGATCTTGTGCTTGATCTTGGCCAGCGAGGTCTTGATCGCCACCTCCTGCTGGGCGATATGGGCCTGGGCCTGGGTCTGGGATGAGGACGAACCACAAGTTGGCTTCTTACTTTCACATGTACCACAAGAACTACTCATAATAGAGATACCCTCCAGCTGTTGGTGTGTGTTGATTTAGACATCAATGACAATAAATTCAATACGCTCCATGGCGATCTCCAGATAGAAGCGGGAGCCATCCTCCAGCTTAAAGACAATCCGGCGATTATCGAAGACACTGTCCTCGTCAGCGGCCATGGTGTTGGTGTTCGAGGCCTCCGGCACCAGGGAGATGCCGTTGTTGAGGGAGAGGGCCTTGGGCTGGCCAAAATAGGCGTTCAGGTCAAACTTGGCCTCCACCATGCGCATGGCCCGGCCCATGATCTGGTTGGTGATCTCGCCCAAGGTGTCCGCCACCTCGGCCGAGGTCGAGTCATTGACCAACTCCTCGGCAGGCAGACCCATGGTGAGCATGTAGTTGCGATAGATATGGAGGGCGGCGGCGGCGGAGAAGGTCAGGGCCACCAAGCCGTTATAGTCGCCGGAATACTGGACAAAGCAACCGATGTCGGGCCGGATGCTGACCCGGGGGATGCTCTGGATGGTCTTGACAAAGTTCACCGCCTTGCCAGTCCCCTTCTCCAAGGTGTTCTTGGTGGCCAGGCAGAAGGCCTGGGCCACTTGATCGATCGCCAGATTGTCCATGGTGTTCCTCTCCTTAGTGTGTGGGCTGCCCCAGGGGAAAAATCTTTTCGCCTGCCTTGATCGCCACTTCAACGTGGTTCTCCGGCGGCGGGATCGGACATGAAAAGTTGTAGTTGTAAGCGCAGTAGGGGTTGTAGGCCAAATTAAAGTCCATCACCACCGCCTCTCCCGCAGCCGGGCGTTCCATCTCCAGATAGCGGCCGGCCCCATAGCTCTCGTGTCCTGAAGTCAGGTCGGTGAACGGCACAAACAGGGAGTTGGTGGGCGCTGCCTCGTTGCCCTTCTCCTGATAGGCAAAAAGGGTCGCGGCCTTGCCCTTCAGGGTAAAATCGAGTTGCCCCAAGGTGGTGTAGACCCGTTCATGGCCGGTGGAGGTCTGGATTCTGAACTCAACCGGCTTCGGCAAGGAGTGAAAGCGGGCGGTCACCCGGTAGGCGTAATCCACCGGATAGTACTCCAAGGCCTTGAACCGCCACTGCTGATCATCCAACAGGGGTGACTGGGGCGAGCTCTTAAAAAAACGGTCCTTATCCTGGCGCGCGGACATGACCTCTTTCTTATGCTTCAAGATCTCCACCCGATTGGGACCCGGGCCGCAGGAGACCAACCCCAGCAGCAGCCCAAACCCAAGAAGCAAGCGCCACACCCCATCTCGCCTAAAAGTTTGCAACAACGCCTCCACCCCATAAGAGTCCCCTCCCCCCTTGCGGGGGAGGGTTAGGGTGGGGGGGAAGGTGGCCCCTGCCCGGCAGCCTGTCTGATTAGACCGCCCCTGCGTCAACCCCATCCTCAATAGATCACAGCGCATGGCCATCAACAAACTCCTTGATCGCTTGCACCTCGGCCGGCAAGATCTCGCAACGGGTAGGCAGCCCCTGCAGGGCGGCCAGGGAGGGAGGCAGGGGCTGTTCGCCAATGGCCTTAGTCACCGCGGCCCCAAACTTACCGGGGTGCGCCGTGGCCAGGCAGACCATGGGCCGCTCGCCCTTCAACTCCAGGCCGGCCTTGACGCCGACAGCGGTATGGGGGTCAAGGCAATATCCGGTGTCACCATAAAATGCGCGGATGGTGGTGATCACCTCGTCCTCGCTCACCCGCCGGCCCTTGAAGTCCGCGTGAATCCGGCCCATGGCCGCCTGATCAAAGTGGAGGCCACCCTCCCGGGAGAGGGTCTCCATGTCCTGGGCCGTGCGGCCGGCATCCTCGCCGTTTAGGTAGTAGAGATAGCGCTCAAAGTTCGAGGCCAACTGGATGTCCATGGAGGGGCTGGAGGTGGGCACCACCTGGCTGGTGGAGTAGTCCCCGGCGCCGATGAAGCGGGCCAGGATGTCGTTGTCG
>CAYSFY010000002.1:61764-65911 GCA_964430285.1 uncultured Desulfobulbia bacterium | reverse complement strand
CCGATGCGCTTCTCTCCCAACAGCCGCCGGGCGACGTAGCCGGCAAAGACATCGCCGAAGTTGCCGGTGGGCACCGAGAAGTCCACCGCCTCTGCCCCCTCGGCCTCGCATACCCGAAAATAGGCATGGACATAGTAGACCACCTGAGCCAAGATCCGCGCCCAGTTGATGGAGTTGACCGCGCCCAGGTGGTGCCGCTCCTTAAAGGGGATGTCGTTGAAGATGGTCTTGACAATGGCCTGACCGTCGTCAAAGGTCCCAAGGATGGCGATGTTGAAGACGTTGGCGTCCACCACCGAGGTCATCTGCAGCTCCTGGATGGGGCTCACCCGCTTATGGGGGTGGAGGATGAAGATGTTGATCCCCGCCTTGCCCCGCACCCCGTGGATGGCGGCGCTGCCGGTGTCCCCGGAGGTGGCGCCCAGGATATTCATGGTCTCGCCCCGCTCGGCCAGCAGGTACTCAAAGAGGTTGCCCAGAAACTGCAGGGCCACGTCCTTGAAGGCCAGGGTCGGCCCGTGGAAGAGCTCCAGGATATAAACCCCACCCTTTTTGACCACGGGGGTGATCTGGGGATGGGTGAATGACCGGTAGGAACGGTCGATCAGGGCCTTAAGCGCGGGGGCCGGGATGTCGTCGATGAATTGGGACATCACGGCCAGGGCCAGCTCGGGGTAGGAGAGCCCCTGCCACTGGGCCAGGGTCTGGTCATCGATCACCGGCAACCGCTCCGGGAGCAGTAGGCCACCATCGTTGGCCAAGCCCATCATCACTGCCTCTTTAAAACCAATGGCCGCAATGCGGCCGCGAGTGCTCAGGTATTGCATAGTCTCTTCGCTTTGGGTAGGGGGCGGGGGGTGCACAGCCAGCCGCCCAGGTTATCAGTCACGGGCCAAGGTCCACCCCAGCCCAATGGTAAGCGCGCCCCGGGATTACGGTTGCAGCAGGGAGAACCCTTCCATCTCCGTGGGCACCTCCACCCCCATCAGGGTGAGCACCGTGGGGGCGATATCCTTCAAGGCCCCATCCCGACGCAGGGCGCGGCCGAGATGGCGATCATCGATCATGATAAAGGGCACCGGGTTTAGGGTGTGGGCCGTATGGGGGCCGTGGGTCAGTTCGTCATACATGGTATCGGCATTGCCATGGTCGGCGGTGATCAATACCACCCCGCCCAGGGCGGTAAAGGCCTCCACCAACTGCGCCAGGCAGCGGTCCACGGTCTCGCAGGCCTGGACCGCCGCCGCGAACTTACCGGAGTGGCCCACCATGTCGGCATTGGCAAAGTTCAGGACCACCAGGCTGTAGGGGATCTCTTTAAGACGCTGCAACAGGGCGGTGGTCACCTCGGGGGCGCTCATCTCGGGCTTTTGGTCGTAGGTGGCGACCTCCCGGGGGGAGTTGATCAACACCCGCTCCTCCAAGGGGAAGGGGGCCTCGCGGCCACCGTTGAAGAAGTAGGTGACATGGGCGTACTTCTCGGTCTCGGCGATCCTGAGTTGCGCCAACCCCTGGCCGCTGACCTCCTCGCCCAGGATACGGGTCAAGGACTGGGGCGGGAAGAGGATGGGCAGGTCCAGCCCCTTCTCGTAGCGGGTGCAGGTGACAAAGTGGGCGAGCCGGGGCCGGTTGTCCACGGCAAACTCGGCAAAGGACGGATCGGTGAAGATATGGGTCAGTTGCCTGGCCCGGTCGGCCCGGAAGTTAAAGAAGATGACGCTGTCGCCTTCGGCAATGGTGGCCAGCGGCTGGCCGGCAGGGTCAACCATGACGATGGGCTTGATGAACTCATCGTTCTCGCCCTTGGCGTAGGCCACGGCAACCGCTGCCACAGGGTCCTGCTCTTGGACCCCCTCCCCTGCCACCATGGCCTGCCAGGCCAGTTGCAGGCGCTCCCAGCGTTTGTCACGATCCATGGCATAGTAGCGGCCAATCACCGTGGCGATGCGGCCGACGCCGATGACGGCGAGCTCCTGCTGGAGATCGCTAAGGAACTGCTGGCCACTCTGGGGCGGGGTGTCGCGGCCGTCCATGAAGGCGTGGATGGCGATTTTGGAGAGCCCACGGGCCGCGGCGATGCGCACCAGGGCGTGCAGGTGTTTGACATGGCTGTGCACCCCGCCATCGGAGACCAGGCCCAGCAGATGCAGGGTCTGGTCATGGGCCAGGGTATCGTCAATGACTTGGGTGAGCACGGGATTGCTGGCCAGGTCGCCGGTCTCGATGGCGCGGTTGATGCGGGTGAAGTCCTGATAGACCACGCGGCCGGCGCCGATATTGAGATGCCCCACCTCGGAGTTGCCCATCTGCCCCTCGGGCAGACCCACGGCCCCGTTATGGGCCAACAGGGTGGTGGTGGGGTAACGGCTGGCCCAGCCATCCATGTTCGGGGTGTTGGCCATGGCCACGGCATTGGTGGCGGTCTGCTCGCCCACGCCCCAGCCGTCGAGGATGATCAACATCACCGGGGTGACAGGGGTCATGGCCGCGCCTCCTCCTTGCCCCCCAGACGGGTCAGGTCGATGCGGGGGGCGTCGTGCCACAACCCTTCCAGGTCATAGACCGGCCGCTCTTCATGGTAGAAGATGTGGACAATGATATCGTCAAAATCGAGGAGGACCCAGTGGCCCTCATCCAGACCTTCGGCCTTCAGGTTACTGATCCGTTTACGGCTCATCTTCTCGTCCAGGGCCGAGGCCAGCCCCTGGACATGGCGGGTGGAGCGGCCACTCATGATCAAAAAGTAGTCGGCAAATCCCGAGACCTTGCTGACGTCCATGAGCACGATATCCTCGCCCTTCTTATCCACGGCGGTTTGGTAGAGGCTGGTGGCCACCTCAAGGGTGCTCTTCTCGGCAAAGGCCTTTTTCTTCTTTATCTGTGTCAAACGGTTAACCTCCAAATAGGATTCAAACGGGGACTCTTTCCAGGGGCAGCCCTACTGGGGCATGCCCGCGTCACCCCGTGACATGGTGCAAACGGCCCTTTCCTTGCCCCAAAGTGCATGCTTCGCCCGCGGCAGGGCGTCGTCAACAGGGACAAATTAAGACTTGGACCATATATAATCCATTCGCCAGCACTTTGAAAGGCCTATGAACCGTGGTCTACCACTATTTGCTTAAACTGTGTGGAGTTTCGCTGCATGTGCTGGCCAAGGACGCCAACACATGCAACTGGTGAATGTTCGGGATCTATTTGACAACGAAAGAGAGCCAGGCCACGGCCTTTCGTTATCCCGCATCAGGATAGGCGAACATGGGACAGGAGCGGCGGAAAGGGGCGATCACTGCAACAAACTATTGTCATGGGCTCGTGGATGGGATACTTACAAAAAATCGAGGACAGCCGCCCGGCTTTGCTCAACTTATGAAGTTGGGGGCCAAGGGCTTGCAAGCAAACAGATGCCCCTCGTTCAAACAGTATATGCAGACTTGCCAGACCCCATTTTATCGACTTCAGGAAGTACCCACCCGGGGGTGAACCATGAACGACCCAGCCAAAAAGATTGCCACCTACGCTGACCTGGGCAGCCTCCCCGACACCATGGTGGGGGAGATCATTGACGGTGAAGTGATCGCCAGCCCCAGACCTTCCAGGAGTCATGGCCACACCGCCTCAATCCTTGGTGGCGAGATAGTGCCACCCTACTTTGCCGGCCGAGGCGGGCCAGGGGGATGGATCATTATTGGCAAACCGGAGATCGCTAATACCAACCAACAGGAGGAACCATGCCGAACTTAGAGCAGTTGGACCAGACCTACCACTTTATCATGGAGACCTTTATCGCCACCGGTCATGCGCCCCACTACACCGACATTGCCCATAAGTTCGCCCTTGACCCGGAGGGCGGCAAGCGGCTGTTGCATGAGCTCATGGGCCAGGGCATGGCCATGTGGTTGCACCCGGGCACGGATCTGATCGCCTCCTTTGCCCCCTTCAACAACCTGCCGACCCACTACCGGGTGACGGTGGAGGGGCAACAAAAATGGTTTGCCCAATGAGGTTTCGAAGCCCTGGCGGTCGCTTGGGTCTTTGCGGGCAAGACGGTGGCAATCGATGCCCCGTGTCTCGATTGTGGCCTCGCCATCCACATCGAGATCCGTGACGGGGTCATTCATGCCATAGAGGGATTGCGTCGCGGCGGATT
>CAYSFY010000002.1:60851-61754 GCA_964430285.1 uncultured Desulfobulbia bacterium | reverse complement strand
AGATCTGCGGCTATATCGACCTGCCGGTCAAGCACTGGGCCAACAATTGGCCCTACACCTGAAACCGTATCCACCTTTTCCGGTCGGAAAGGCATGCGCGTAATTGGTCGGAATTCCGGGAAGGGAGTGAGGAGGGGATCTTGCCCCTGGCCAAGATCTTGGCCATCATGAGCACTCCCCGTCATCGCGAGAAATTGAGTGGCCGCTACATCTCCTCCGCCCCGGGCTATGCGGCGGCCTTTTGCCAACGGCTGCGAGAGGTGGCAGGGGCCTCCCCCTTTTGGGATCCAAAGGCGTAGCGAGGAGTGATGCGATGAGGGTAGCGGGGGCGCACGATGAGTTTCGTACCCTACTGGGGATTACCCGGGCGGGTCTGGCACAGGGTGAGGATGGTGTTGACCAGGGATTCTATTTGGTAGGGTTTGCAGAGCAGGGCGCTACCGGTGAACTCCTTGATCAGGGCCTCGGTCTCCTTGTCTACCCAGCCGCTGGAGAAGATCACCGGGATGTCGGGCCGAATGCGGCGCAGGGCCAGGGCGAGCTCACTGCCGCTCATGACGGGCATGCCGAGGTCGGTGAGCAGCAGCGAAAAGGCCATGGGCGCCTTGCTGAAGGCGGCCTGGGCCTCGACCCCACTGGTGCACCCCTGAACGGTAAAGCCCTCCATGGTCAAGATCGCGCCCCAGTTGTTGACATTGAGTTGTTCGTCATCCACAAACAGGATGTTGATGCCGGAGGGTGACGGCAGAGGGGCCGTGCCTGCGGCAGCCGTGGGCGTTAAGGGCGCGGAGGACGTGGTCAACAACCCGCCGGAGGCGCTGATCACGGGCATCTCGCCGGCCGCGGCGACCGGGAAGTAGAGGTCAAAGGTCGTGCCCACTCCCGGTTCACTGCTCACGGTGA
>CAYSFY010000002.1:59758-60841 GCA_964430285.1 uncultured Desulfobulbia bacterium | reverse complement strand
CGATGCCATGGATGATGGCCAGTCCCAGCCCGGTGCCGCCGGCCTGACCGCGAGTGGTGAAAAAGGGCTCGAAGAGCCGGGCAAGGGTGGCCTCGTCCATGCCGCAGCCGTTGTCGTGGACGGTGAGCCGCTGATAGCGCCCTGGTGCCAACCTGTCGTCATAGGTCGGCAGGGGTGAGGCGTGATCTTCTCCCATGAGGGTAACGGTGATGCGGCCGCCGCTCTCGCCCAAGGCTTGGCCGGCGTTGACCAGAAGATTGGTCACCAACTGCCGCAACTCCTCTGCATTGGCCAAAATCGGCGTAAGCCCTTCGTCAAGGCGCGTCTCCACCGCTACCGTGGCGAAACGGCTGTCCGCGGCAAAGAGTGCCGCCGCCTCTCTGACCAACAGGGGCAGCGCCACCGGCCCTCTCTCCTCTTGACTCTGGCGGCTGAAGCGCAGGATCTGCTGGACCAGGCCTTTAGCCCGCTCGCCGCATTGGCCAAGGACCGCCAAGGCCTGACAGAGCGGCGGCGAGGCAGGCTCGCGTCCGGCAAGTTCCAGGTTGGCGGTCATGATGTGGAGGATGTTGTTGAAGTCATGGGCAATACCGGCGGCCAATGTGCCCATGGCCTCCATCTTGTGTCCGCGGCTGAGCTGGGCTTCCGCCTCTTTCCGTTCGCTGATGTCAAACTCGATCCCATCCCAACAGGTGGCACCATCGGCCAGCTTGGTGGGTGTGGAGACGAAATAAGACCAGCGGATAGCGCCGCTGGGGTTCACCATCCTCACCTCCATCTTAAATGGCGACAAGCTCCTGTTGGCCTCCTCTTCCAACTGCCGGACGTGTTCCCGGTCATCCTCATGCACCCTGCCGTAAATCAGCTTGGCGTCGGCCAAGCCTTGCTCCGGGCTGATCCCGTAATAGCGCCGGACACTGTCGCTCAGGTAGGTGAACCGCCGGCTGCCATCGTGTAAGCGCAGTACCTGATAAATCATGCCGAAGATCAGGTTGTTGCTAATGGCCCGCAGCCGCAGTTCATTATCCCTCAGCGCCGCTTCCGCCTGCTGGATGGCCGCCTCCGCTGCGGCGACCCCTTTCC
>CAYSFY010000002.1:54813-59748 GCA_964430285.1 uncultured Desulfobulbia bacterium | reverse complement strand
GCCGCTTCCGCCTGCTTGCGCTCGCTGATGTCCCTGAGCGCGGTCACCCGGGTCTTTTTCCCCTGCCAGGTCATCATCCTGGCGCGGGCTTCACAGGCCAGATGGGAACCGTCCTTGCGCAACAGAAAGTGCTCGTAGACCCCTTCAAACCCGGCCTGGACATTTCTCAAGACCAGTTCCCTCGACTGGGGGGCCACGAAATCCGTGACCGGTCGGCCAATCAACTCCCCGGGTTCCCAGCCCAGCATCTCCGCCATCTGCCGATTGCCATCAATCACCCGCCCCTCTTCAATAACCGCGATTCCCTCAAAGGTGGCGGCGCTCAGCTGCCGGAAGCGGGCGGCGTTCAGGCGTGCCGCCTCTTCCGCCTGCCGGCGTTCGGCGATCTCCCGCTCCAGGGGGATCATGGCCCGTGTCCTGAGGATTGACCACAACGACGCCCCCAGCGCCGCCGCCAACAGCACTGACACGGCAATGAGGCGCAAGGTGAGTTGGTTTAAGGTCTCGTCGATAAAGGAGAGATCTTTCTCCATCTCCAGCAACACCAGGGGGTGGCCCTGGGAGAGGACCTCATGGCTGGTGCGCAGGGGGAACTTACTCGGGCGTTGATCAAGGTACTCGGCCAGGACGAAGTGGTCCGGGTTCACTGCCCGGATCACCCGAATCTCCTTTTGCTCAGCGGCGAATTGGGTGAGGAAATTTCTTACAGTAATATAGTCGTGCGCCAACAGGGCCTCTCGGGATAGAGTGCCGATCAACTCCAGTTCGTGTTGGGCATGCCCCGTGGCCTCCATCGTCAACAGGGCGCGCTGATAGGAGAGGATGAGGTAATCGGCAAAGACGAGAAAGAGGAGGAGCAGAGTCATGAAACCGACCACGGCCCGACGATAGAGGAAGGCCTTGCTCTCACTCATGGTCTGCAGCGGCGCGATACATGATGCGCAGTTCATGGTATGCCTGGTCCTCGATGGGGACCAGGGCGGTGAGATCCGTCTGCAGGGTGGACAGGATCTTTTTGCCGTTAGGGGTCGCCTGGTTTAGGGCCTGCATGGCCTTGGCCAGGGCCAGTGTCTTTTTCGACCCCAGCCGCTTGGCAGCCACAAAGAGGTGTTCCGGCAGGGGCGGGCTGGTTGCCAAGGCCCGCAACCCTTCGTGCTCATAGGCCTTGAAGACCGCCTCGCGGATGGCCCCGGCATCGAAATCGCCCATGAGCACCCCCAGGGCGACATTCTGCTGGTTGGCAATATGCTCATAACTCGCCAACGATGCCATCTCCACCCCGGCTTGATGTAGCAGCAGACGCGGGAGAAAGAAACCCATGGTGGAATCGGCGGAGCCAAAGGCAAAGCGCTTCCCTTTCAGGTCGGCCAGACCATGGAGGGCGCACTCCTTTTTGACCACGATCATCCCTTGAAAGGTGGCGTGGCCGTTGATGGCCAAACCGGCAAGGAGCGGCTTGGCGCCAAACCGCTCCGTCATCTCCACATAGGAGATCGGCCCCATGAAGGCCAGGTCAAGCCCCTCCTTGCCCATGCGATCGATATGCATTTGATAACTCTGGGCGATCTCCAGGGTAACAGGTTGCCCCAGCTGTTGGCCAAGGTATGCGGCCAGGGGCGAAAACTTTTTGACAAGTTCGGTGGCGGCCAGGTAAGGATAGAGACCAAGGCGCAAGGGCTCTTGGGCCAGGGGCTGGCCGGTGCGCAGGGCAAGACAAAAAGAGAGGATCAAACAAGGGATGAGGATTAGGTGGGATTTTTTCATGGTCCGGGTGACAAAAAATTTTGCTGGCTCCCCTGGTTGGTTAGCCGATAGAGTAACAGCTGTCAGTAAAACCTCCAAGATCAAACGACAGCCCAACCACCAACACAGATTACCACTTGGAGCACGATTCCCTTGATCTTTTTTCAGCGGCGACACCTTTTTTCCGCCTTCCCCCTACGCTTCACCTGCATCTTGGGCCTCGTCCTGCTGAGCCTTGCCCCTGCCGCCATGGCCAACCCGCGGTTGCCAGCCGAGATTGAGGCCGTCTTCACGTCGGCCCAGGTGCCGAGTTCGGCCATGGCCATCGTGGTCGAGAAGCTGGACGGGCCCGAGGCGGGGCAACGGCTGTTGGCACAAAATGCGGACTTGCCCATGACCCCGGCCTCGGTGATGAAACTCCTCACCACCGGTGCCGCCCTTGACCTGCTCGGTCCGGCCTTCACCTGGCTGACCGAGTTTCGCGTCACCTCCCTGCCGGTCGCCGGCGTGCTGGCGGGTCCGCTCTATCTGGTGGGCAGCGGCGCCCCCAAGCTGAGCCTGGAGGAGTTTTGGCTGTTGCTGCGCCAACTGCGCATCAAGGGCGTTCGCCACATCCAGGGCAACCTCATCATCGACCGCACCCTGTTTGCCCTTGCCCCCTACGATCCAGCAGCCTTTGACGGCAAGCCCTGGCGCCCATACAACACCGGCGCCGACGCGGCCTTGATCAACTTCCACGCCGTGCGCCTGCTCCTGACCCCCGACGAGGCCAAGCAGCAGGTGACAGTCCTTGCGGAAACGCCCTTTGCCAACCTCCGCCTGAATATCCGCTTGCACTTGGTGCAGGGCGAGTGCGGCGACTGGTTGGAGAAGGTCCACGTCCAGGCCGCGGGCACGGCCGTGGAACTCTCCGGCACCTACCCCCAAAGCTGCGGCGAACACCATCTCGACCTGTCCCCCTTTACCAATGACACCCAGGTCGAGGGGCTCTTCCGCGCCCTGTGGGAGGAGCTCGGCGGCACCCTGGACGGCACGGTGGAGAGCGGGGTTGCCCCCGCCGACAGCATGGTCATTGCCGCTCAGGGATCGCAACCCTTGGCCGAGGCCGTGCGTGACATCAACAAGTTCAGCAACAACGTCATGGCGCGCCAACTCTTTCTCGCCCTCTCCGCCGAGCCGCCGCCGGCCACCTACGAAAAGAGCACGGCCCGCTTAAAGGCTTGGCTTGCTGCCCGAGGCATCGTTGCCCCCGAACTGATCATCGACAACGGGGCCGGCCTGTCACGCACGGACCGGCTCAGCGCCAACACCCTGGCCGCCCTCCTCCGCACCATCTGGAAGAGCCCGACCATGCCGGAGATGATGGCCTCCTTGCCCATTTTCGGGGTGGACGGTACCATGAAACATGGTGGTCATGACAATGGGCCTGAATACTGCACCTGCCAGGGTCTTGCTCATCTCAAGAGCGGATCCATTGACGGGGTCCGCGCCTTGGCCGGTTACCTCCTTGACCGCCAGGGCGGGCGCTGGCTCCTGGTCACCCTGGTGAACCACGCCAACGCCGCCCGTGCCAAACAGGGGATGGACCGCCTGGTGCAGTGGGTGATCTGCCGCGAGCAAGGGGAAACTTCCCACACCGTTGACGCCAGGTAAGGGTGAATACAACATGACGGTACTGGTAAAATCAATTATATCCCGTTAACCCATCAACAACATCCCCAGCAAGTTCATTGAACAAACCGCTTTCGAGGTGCCCCATTGAAGAAACTTTTATTGCTCATCATCGGTATGGCCTTATGGCCGCAACCCTCTCCTCTCCAGGCCGCGGTTATCGATGCCCCCCATACCCAGGCCGGCGGGGTCTCCTGCGGCAACTGCCACTCCTACTCGCTATGGTGGCAGTTTTCACCCTCCGACAACGCGGCCACCCGGGCAAACATCGTGGAAGCGCTGTGTGCCACCTGCCATGACGGCAGCGGTGCCGCGCCAACAGCGATCACCCACTCCAGTGCCGCCTTAGGCAGCTTTCACCGCACCGACATCCTGCCCCCGGAGGGGTGGGCCCGCACCTGCACCGACTGTCATGACCCCCACTTCCAACAACAGCTCCGGGGCTGGGCCGGTGACCCGTCCGTGCCGGATACCGAACTCTATCTGGCCCAGGGGACCATCACCGCCTTACAGGGCAACGGCAGCACCGTGGTCTACACCCTGGATCCGGCCAAGAGCAAACCGGCCTGGGCCGACCCGGCCGACTGGACAGCGAAGACCGGCCCGGGCCGGGGCTTGGTGCTGGTGGTCAGTGCCAACAATCAGGAGAACACCTATCAGCTGGTTGCCGCGGTTGAGGACACGCAAACACCCGGCAGCGGTACCATGACCGTGCGGGGCACCATCGACTCTGCCTTTATCGGCCAAGGGTTTGGACTGATCTACGGACAACTGATCAAGAAGCAGATTGCCGTTGATCCTGACCGGGATGGGGTCTTTGTCCCGACGGCCGTCAAGTTCCTTGACGGCAGGGGCGGCTTTGTCGATGACAACGGGGCCGATGGCACCACCGGCATCTGTCAGGTCTGCCACAGCCAGACCCTGCACTTCCTGGCGGACGGCACGCCCGACACCCATGCCGATATCCTGGGGGCGAACAACGCCGCCACCCTGCGCTGCACCATCTGTCATGCCCACAGTGTCGCCTTTGGCCACGGCAGTGATGGCGGTTCGGCCTGCGTGGGCTGTCACAACGATCAGAAAGCGAATGGCGACGGCACCTTCACCTATTCCAAGCATGAAGAGCATCTCCACCTGGAGCTGAAGTGCACGAACTGCCATGACACCGCCCAGATGCGTGATGGCGGCGGCGCGGTGATGCTCTCCGACGCAAACCATCTCGCCACCACCGCGGTATGCGGCAAGTGCCACCACGACGGAACCGACCTGACCCCGGTTGACGGCAACAACCCGCCCAACGTGGGCAACACCCTCCCCGACCTTGGCCTGCAGGCACTGAAGGCCGGCTGGGGGGACCTAGGCTACAGCTTCCCCTGTAACGGTTGCCACAATCTGCCCCCCTCCTATGCCACCACCCCGGCCAAGGCCAATAGCCATGCCGCCCACAACAACAGCGGTTTCACCTGTGACACCTGCCACTACGCCACCACCACCGACGGCTCCACCCTGATTGGCGCGGGG
>CAYSFY010000002.1:51332-54803 GCA_964430285.1 uncultured Desulfobulbia bacterium | reverse complement strand
GCCGCCACCGGCTCCGGCGGCCACACCAACAACCAGTACGATGTGGTGGCCAAGCCCGGGCTGACCCTCACCTATGACCCGGCCACCCACAGCTGCGCGGGCGTCTCCGTCTCCTGCCACGGTACCACCCAACCCACCTGGGGAGAGACCCTGACCTGTACCGATTGTCATCTGGCCGCCGCTGACGTGGATGATTTCCAAAAAAATCAGACCCTGGCCAAGATCGATGGGGCACAATGGGTGACCACCGGGCATGGCCGGCCCAGCAGCGAGCACTATGACGCTTTGGTCCCTGGCGATGGTATCGGCAATCCCGGCGCCGGCCTCGCCTGCGCCTACTGTCACGACAAAAACGTGGGCCACTTCAATGCCACCAACCCCTTGCGCCTGGCGAACTTCACCCCGGAGGAGCCCAACCGTGTCTGCTGGGTCTGCCATCAGAGCGGCTCCGCCGGCTATGACCCCGACCCCAGCGATGCCATCCCGGCCATCAACAGCTCCCTGGCCGCCAAGGTGGATAGCTACCACGAGTTTCTCCCCGGCGCCGGGGGGCAGTTCTGCTGGGACTGCCATGACCCCCACGGCGACTCCAATCTCAAGATGGTGCACGACCAGGTGGCCATCACCTCCAAGGGGGGTACCGGCGAGCCTTTGCAGGTCAGCGCCCAGGTTGATTTTACCGACCGGGGCAGTGGCAACACGGGGTATGCCAAATCCGCCGCGCCGTTCAACGGCATCTGCAATGTCTGCCACGCCGTGCCCCTGCGCTACGACCACCCCTTCCACTACACCAAGACCGCGGGCGATGGCCATGGCATCAATGACCCCGAAGGCCGCAAGTGCACCGAGTGCCACAACCATACCGGCGTGCTCGACCAACAGAGCGGCGTGGTCAACGAAAAGGCCGCCTTCTCCGAAGGGACCTGCTTGAACTGCCATGACACCGTGCAAAACGGCACCTACGCCACCCGCCGCGCCATTGGCCCGGAGTTCCCGGCCCGGACCGAGAGCAATGGCAGCGCCCACGGCCACTTCGGCAAGGACCTGGACTTCATCGACTGCCGGGTCTGCCACGACATGTCGGACCACATGAGCGGCCAGATCGTGTTGATCGACGGCGACTGGGATGTCCTCTACCGCGGCGCCAACGTCAACACCCTGGAGGCCATCAACTCCATGGAGCACCAGTTCGACGACATCTCGGACTTCTGCATGTCATGCCATGATACCGACGGCGCCACCAGGCTGCCGAATCCCAAGGACCCCTTTGCCAACGGTAATCCCCCCCCCGATGTGGCCACCCGCTTCAAGGGATCGCTGAACGTGGCCGAGGTCTATGGTGATATCGGCATGGGCTCGGAAGGGACAGGGAGGATGGTCTTGAGTCATCACCCCTTGAGTCGCGACGATCAGAACAAGACCGGGGCCAAGGTTGAGTGCACCAACTGCCACGGCGCCCACAGCGCCTCGGCCACGCAAAAGCTCGCTGACCCGCAGAACACGGCCGCCCCATGGACCGGCACCCTGAACACCTTCTGCCTCTCCTGCCACGCCGGCGGCAGCGACGCCACCCACCCAGGCTTCCCGGCCAATGTCACGGGGCCGGTCAAGAATTGGTACAACACCCCGGGCTCCGCCTGTGACAGCGACGGCGACCCTCTCACCGTGGAGGTCTATGACTGTAGCGACAACTGTGTCCTGCAAGCCACGGCCACCTCGTTTACCGGCGACAATTTCTGCGATGACGGCTACGCTTACTCCTACGCCTCCATCCCCGTGGATCTGCGCTGCGATGCCTTTAACAACGACGGCGGCGACTGCGGGCCAGTGGTGCTGAACAGCGGCTACTCCATCCTGGCCGGTATCGACCAGTGCGCCTCCTACTCCCAGGCCCCGTGGCATGTGGACATGACCTGGTCCAACGAACCCCACGGCAGCGGCAGCAAGCGCACCTGGCCGGGATACGTCCAAGAGCCGCCGGTCCCCATGTATGAGCTAAATTGCATCGTCTGTCACGACCCCCACGGCTCCTACACGCCGACCCACAAGACCGGCAACCCCTACATGATCCGCGATGTGGTGGATGGCACCCCCTTTGTTGACGATGGCAGCAGGCGCCTGGGGAGCCAGGTGTTGGGGTGTACCGACCCCGCCACCTCGCCACCGACCTGCGAGAAGTTCGGCACGAAAGGCTCGGTGGTCATCTATGCCCCGGCCCATTATGGCGACCCGCAGCAGCGCAGCGGCTGGACCAGCTTCTGTAGTAAATGCCATGCCAACTGGGTCAACGCCACCCTGTCGCCCGCGCACTATTTAAATAACGGCTCCAACTCCTGCCTCACCTGCCACGCCCATGGTGCAAAGATGGGTAACGATGACTATCTTGATTACGACAACGCTGTTTGGTGTCCGTAAAGCGTACCCCCCCTCTACCGTTGTTACCCGTTCAGGCCCTGGCCTGAACGGGTAACAACACCTCCGGGCCATGCGGACGACTCCCGTGGTTACTGCGTCAGCTTGGTTTGCTTACAGTCCCTGCCTGGCAGGGAGCGGCACCCCCCTGGCCAAGGCATCACGCCGCGTCGTCTCCTAGCCACGTCCTCCCCGCACTATCCGCCCCTGCCGAGGTGGCAATCGTGTCGATCATAGCGATATGGCAAGTGAGCGTAATGGCGAGTCTAGCACCCCTCCACCGCCTTTTTTGCCTGCTTGACGTGGCAGCCAGTACAGGCGGTTGGTCCGCTCTTGCCCGCATAGCCGGCCTGGTGACACTCTTTACAGCGGGCGTGAAAGACATCCTTTGGTTTTTGCAACGCCTTATTGGCAAAGGTGCTGTTGTGGCAGCTGATGCAGTTGAGTCCCTTGGCCTCCGGCAGGGCGGCAATGGCCTCGGCCGTCAACGGCTTGTGGTCGCCGTCATGATGACAGCTGCCGCAGGCCAGTCCCAACCGCACATGGGTGGGGTGGCTAAAATGCGCGGGCTTCTTGCCATCAATGGTGATCTCCTGCTCCGGTCCCTGCAGCGGGCCAGCGGCCGAGGTGGAGATGGTTCCCAAACCCAGGGTCAAGGTAACAGCCAACATGGTCCCAGCGATCATTCTTCTCTTCTTCATGGTCATTCCTCCAGCATACGATTTTGCTTGCAGACAGGTGCGTGCCTGTGAACCCCACCACGGGATTCGTCCTTTAGCCGCAACATAGTCCCGTCGATGGGCAAGGCATAGCCGACATGACCCGACACAGGAGCCGACATGGCCTGAAGTCGACCCGACATCCCCAAACCACGGGCCTTACCCATACGAAAAAGCCCTTGCCCCGTTGGCCATGGAGGCAACGAGCGCCAAAAAGATCCGCCTAGGCCGCTTTCAATTTGAATCTGGAGCAGAGAACAGGTATACCTGATACAGTTGCGGGCAAGAATTGCCGGTTTCGCAAAAACCCCTCAACCGCCGCTGGCACGCCTGGTAACAC
>CAYSFY010000002.1:46160-51322 GCA_964430285.1 uncultured Desulfobulbia bacterium | reverse complement strand
AATTGCATTGGCAGATGCTCAGCTTCACGACTTTTCGCGAGACTATCAGAATTCACCCTCTCTCTTTTTTTGTTGCACCAGGTCATTCTACCCCCACACAGTTCTCTCATGGAAAAGACCGCCCTACCCCCTGCCGTGACTATCGGCCCCGGCACCGTCCCCATGGCCAGAATTGATGGCGGAGGCATCCGCCGGCTGCGGGAGAGTAAGGGGCTGACCCAGCTCTACCTGGCCACCTTTATCGGGGTGACCACCGACACCATCTCGCGCTGGGAGAATCGCCGCTACCCCTCCATCAAGCTGGAAAATGCCGAAAAGCTGGCCCAGGCCCTGGAGGTTACGCTTGCCACCATTCTGGAGCTTACCCCCAGCGATCTCCACCCTGGCCAAGATGACCAGGAGCCGGATACCGATGAACCGCCCTTGCCCATGGCAACTCCCCAGCCCGCGGCCACGGGCGATACCATCGCCACTCAGGGAAGCCCCCGCCGCCGATCCATCCTCCCCTGGCTGCTGCCCCTTCTCCTGCTGCTCATCCTGGGTGCTCTCGCCTGGTGGCGGAGCAAACCCGCCCCTCCGGCCATGACCGTGACCGCGAAACGGATTCTGCCGGACCATATCCCCGCCGGCCAGACCTTTCCGGTGTTGATTCGGGTCACCACCAGCCAGCAGGGACCAGTGGCCTTGATCCTGAAAGAGACCATCCCGCCTGGATGCGTGGTGGTGAACGCCGAGCCCCCCTTGACCTCGACTGTTGCCAACAGCGGTCTCTTAAAGTGGGTCAGCCGTACCGACCACGGACAGACCCTCTTTGCCTACCTGCTCCGCGCCCCGGTCAAGGGGAATGATGGCGACTCGCTTACCTTTAGCGGCGGAGTCACCTTGAACCAGACGAAACAGGCCCAGGCGGAGATCACCGGCGCCACGGCCATGACCATCGCCCCATACCACTGGGCAGACATGGACCGCGACCAGGTGATTGACGACGAGGAGATCCTGGCGGTCTACGATCAGTACGGCACCTTGGCGCAACTGGATTTTGACCGGGATCTCATCGACGGCATCTGGGCCGGCAAGGGCTATGTCTGGAATAGGAAGGCGGGAAAGTACGTGGCGGAAAAATAAGGATCACCGACGCCAGGGGCCGAGGGATAGGGATCAGGCCTTACCGGTGATTCAATGAATGGAGGAGGAGCCAAGCCATGACGACAGCACCCCACGGCAGCACGCAACCGATAACCATCTCTCGCTTCAGCTGCCTGCTCTTGCTGCTGCTCCTGGGGATAGCGGAGCGAGGATGGGCCACCCCGCTGGTGACGGCGAGCTATGTGCGCCTGGGGGGCCAGGAGATTGCCATCAAAATCGTGATCAACGCCCCGCCGCCTCCCAGCCTCATCGTCATGCAGCACCTACCGCCGGGGGTCTCGGTGGTCCGTGCCCAACCGGCCACCAGCAGCGTCAACAGCGACAAGGGTGAGGTCAAGTGGCTGCTCAGCGGGGTGAAGCCCGGCACCCTTGCCGTCCTGCTCACCTTAGACCAAGCGGTTGCCAGCAGCCAAATCTCCGGCGATATCCGTTACCGTGACCCCGCAAGCGGCAGGATGGTTACCCTCCCCATTGCCAAACCATGATTGACGGTTTCTCAAAAACCGCCCAACCGATGCCGGCGCACCGTGTAATTAATTGATAGTATGTAGGCGGATAGCGAGTATTTAGACTTTTGCGATTCCATCAACAATGCCATGGAAAATTTCTTTGTCACCATCAGCTGCCTGTTGATCGGCATGGCCATCAGACGGCTCCCCGACTTCCCCGAGGGGAGCGGCAATGTCTTGAACCTCTTTGTCATCTATATCTCGCTGCCCGCCCTGGTCCTGCTCAAGATTCCGGAACTGGTCTTCTCAAGGAACTTACTGGTGCCGGCTCTCATGCCCTGGGTGATGCTGGCGGTATCCTGCGCCATCATCCTCATCCTTGCCCGGCTCCTGCACTGGCAGCGGGCCACCACCGGCTGCCTGCTGTTGTTGATCCCCTTGGGCAACACCTCATTTTTGGGCATCCCCATGGTCAAGGCCTTTTTTGGCGATCAGGCCATCCCCTTCGCGGTCTTGTATGACCAACTCGGCTCCTTCCTGGCCTTGGCCACCTATGGCTCCTTGGTCTTGGCCCTGTATGGCTCCGGGGGGAGCAGGCCGACCGTGGCCGGGGTGATCAAAAAGGTTCTCTCGTTTCCGCCGTTTATCGCCCTGATCCTGGCCTTGCTGTTGCGAACCGTGGCCTACCCCGCCATGGCGATCAATCTCTTACAGATCCTCGCCGCCACCCTGGTGCCCCTGGTCATGATTGCCGTGGGCTTCAAACTCTGCTTACGCCTCGACAAGGAGGTCACCACCCAACTGGGCATCGGCCTCGCCATCAAACTGATCGTTGCCCCCTTGATCGCCCTGGTGCTGTGCAAGATCGGCGGACTGACGGGGACGGCGGTCAAGGTCTCCATCTTTGAGGCCGGCATGCCGCCCATGGTCTCCGCCGGGGCCTTGGCCATTCTGGCCAATCTCTCGCCGCAACTCACCGCCGCGCTGGTGGGCATCGGCATCCTCTTGAGTTTTATCTCCCTCCCCCTGCTCTACCAACTGCTCTAATGCGCGCCGCTTGCCTAGCGGATCAAACGATGCCTGGGGGGGTCGGCAGATCGCCCCACCAACAACAAGGTGCGCCATCCTGGACAGTACCTTTTCCCTTACACCCCTTCAGCCTCTCGTCCCACCGACCTAATCAGTGACAGGCCCCTAGATCTCGATCTGCCTGCCGATCTCGACCACCCGTTGCAGGGGGATGCCGAAGAAGGAGACCGCATTCCAGGCATTTCGCGACATCAGGGCAAAGAGGTGTTTGCGCGGGCGCCACATCCCCCCGGCCTGCCGACCGGCCAGGATGGTCTCCCGCCCCAGAAAGAAGGTGGTGCGGTCGATGGGCATGCGCAGACCCCGTTCCGCGGCCAAACGGGCGATCTCCGGCACACTGGGGGTCTCCATGAAACCATAGCGGGCAATAAGGCGGTGGAAGCCGTTGCCCAAGGGGATGATCGCCAGCCGCTCCTCGGGCTCCACCTGTGGGGTCTCGGCGGCAACGATGGAGAGGATGATGACCAGGGTGTGCAGCACCTTGTTGTGCTCAAAGTGATGGATGAGGGCGGAGGGGGTGCCGAAGGGCGAGACCGCCATGAACACGGCGGTCCCCGGCACCCGGTGCGGGGACTTCAACTGGAGGTGGTCGAGAAACTGATCCACGGGCAGGGCGGCGGCGGAGAGCTTGGCCGCTATGATCGTCCTGCCGTCCCGCCAAGTCAGCAGACAGACCAGGATGGTGAAGGCGAGGAGCAGGGTGAACCAGCCCCCGTCGACAATCTTTAATAGATTGGCACCGAGAAAGGCCAGATCAAAGCTGAGAAAGAGGGCCAGCAAAGGGGCCCCTTTCCACAGCGGCCAACGCCAGCGGTGGTGAAGCACGGCAAAATAGAGCAGCGAGGTGATGGCCATGGTGGCGGTGACCGCGATGCCGTAAGCGGCGGCTAAGCGGCTCGACTCGCGGAAGGCCAAGACCACGGTCAGACAGCCGACCATAATCGCCAGGTTGAGGCCGGGCAGATAGATCTGGCCCTTGGTCTGCTCCGAGGTGTGGATGATGCGCATCCTGGGGCAGAAGCCCAGCTGTATCGCCTGCTGGGTGAGGGAGTAGATGCCGGTGATCATGGCCTGGGAAGCGATCACCGAGGCCATGGTAGCCAGGGCGACCATGGGATAGAGCAAGGGCTCGGGGACCATGGCGTAAAACGGGTTGCCGGCCGCGGCCGGGTTGGCCAGGAGCAGGGCGCCTTGCCCAAAGTAGTTCAACAGCAGCGCGGGCATGACCATCACGTACCAGGAGAGCTTGATGGGACGCAGGCCAAAGTGCCCCATATCGGCATAGAGGGCCTCGCCGCCGGTGATGCACAGCACCACCGCCCCCAGCACCACCATGCCGTGGAGGCGGTTGGTGATAAAGAAACGGACGGCATGGAGCGGACTCACGGCCCCCAGGATGGTGGGGTGGTGGATGATGTGGGTGATCCCCAGGCCGGCGAGGGCGAAAAACCAGATGACCATGATCGGCCCAAAGACCTTGCCGATGGTCTCGGTACCATGGCGCTGGGCCATGAACAGCGCCAAGAGGATGCCGCAGGTAATGGGCAGCACGAAACGGGTGGCCGCCGCGGTGGCCACGCTCAGCCCCTCCACTGCCGACAGCACCGAGATGGCGGGGGTGATGATCCCATCGCCATAGAGCAGGGCTGCGCCAAAGATGGCCCCCACCGAGAGCAGGGCCATGCCCTTGCCTCTCTTGTTGCCGTGGGGAGAACCGAGCAGGGCCAGCAGGGCAAAGATGCCGCCCTCGCCCTTGTTGTTGGCCACCATGATGAAGGTGACATACTTGACACTGACCACCATGGTCAGGGACCAGAAGATCAGGGAGAGGACCCCCTTGACATTGGCCTCGTTTAAGGCCATGGCGTGTAGGCCATGGAAACACTCTTTAACGGCGTACAGCGGGCTGGTACCGATATCGCCGTAGATGACGCCGAGGGCGGCCAGGGCGAGACCGAAGTTGGTGGTGCAGGGGGACAAAGGCGGATGAGGAGCAAGGGGGGCCACAGGGCAATCTGGGCCAACGGCAAGCGGGGCGGGAGACATGGTGTAAACACCTTCATGAATGAGGACGGGAGGCGCCTCCATTCGGAGATGGCTTCCCCTTCGACGCTTACGAGGTTAGCTGTCGGGCTCGGGCCGAAGAGATTGACCTACGCCGATGATCCGGCGATTCGCCCCATTAGGATGGGTCCCCCGTTCCCGTCCACCCGGACGGGACTCAGCACTCCGCGAGGCCAGCTCAGTGTACCTTGGTCCTTGGCACACCACGGCATAACTCCCGTACGGATCGACAGCATATACCACAATTGTCATCGGTCGAAAAGAGAATTCACGGCAACACCGTGAGCCCCCTTCCCCGGTGAGCGGTAAACGACCGCCAGTTCAGGGCAGGGGGCTCCCTTCCGGCCCATGGCCGGCGTTCCTCCCACGGAAAATTCGCCCTCCCTCAGCATCTCAGTTTGACATCTGTATTCA
>CAYSFY010000002.1:15018-46150 GCA_964430285.1 uncultured Desulfobulbia bacterium | reverse complement strand
TTCACTAAGGTATAATCCCTGGCGTTTAGAAATTATCCGTTGTAACTCCTCGGCATCTCGTGTAATGATGGGCTCTCACGCCATAATCGCCTCTCGGCGGTGGCGCCATGCCCACCACTGAACAAAGGAAAAATCATGAACAAGTCCCTGCGCTGGAAACTTATCCTCCTCTGCTTCGTCACCATCTTTTCGGCGATCAGCATCGTCCCCTCCTTCTCCGACAAGGTCCCGGATTGGTGGAAGAAGTACTTTGCGCCGGCAGGCCTGAAACTCGGTCTTGACCTCCAGGGCGGCATGCATTTGGTCCTTAAGGTGGACCTGAAAAAGGCCGTTGAGAACTCCCTGGATTTTGCGGCCCAGGACCTGAAAGAGGCCCTGCTGGAGAAGCAGATCTCGGTAGTCAAGACCAAGGCCCCCCAGGCCGACAAAGTGGTCTTTACCCTGCCCAACAAGGGCGCCATGTCCCAGATCAAGGAGTTGATCAAGGGCGACACCTTCGCCAACCTGGAGATTGAGGTACGCGAAGAGGAGGGCTCTTTCCCGCGCCTCATCTTGGGCCTGAAGCAGGAGCGGGTCGACTTCATCAAGAAAAACGCCGTCAGTCAGTCCCTGGAGATCATCAGAAACCGCATCGACCAGTTCGGGGTGGCGGAACCGATCATCATCCGTCAAGGCGAGGATGAGATCGTGGTCCAGCTGCCCGGGGTCAAGGATGCCTCCCGGGCCTTGAGCCTGATCGGCCAGACCGCCCAACTCGAGTTCAAGATGGTGGTGGACAACAACGGCGGCCTGGACCTGAACACCCTGGTCAACAAGGCCATCAGCGATGGCAAGTGGCAACACGGCCAGGATCTCAAGAAGCTGAACATGGCCTTGAGCAGCTCCCTGCCGCCGGACACCCAGGTCTACTTCGAGACCAACAAGGACCCCCAGACCCAGGTCGAGACCACCACCCCGCTCTTGATCCAGAACCAGGTGATGATGAGCGGCGACATGGTGGCCGATGCCCAGGTGCGGGTGGGCGGCACCTTTAACGAACCTTACGTCACCCTGGACTTGACCGGCCACGGCGGCAAGGTCTTTGGTCAGGTCACGGAGAAGAACGTCAACAAGCGGTTCGCCATCATCCTGGACGGCAATGTCAAGTCCGCCCCGGTGATCCGCGAGAAGATCATGGGCGGCTCGGCCCAGATCTCCGGCAACTTCGCCTACGAGGAGGCCACCGACCTGGCCATCGTCCTGCGTATCGGCGCCCTGCCCGCCCCGGTGGAGATCATCCACAACCTGACCGTGGGCGCCTCCCTGGGCCGTGACTCCATCGAAAAGGGCTTGGCCTCCGGTATCTTGGGCACGGTCCTGGTCATCGTCTTCATGCTGATCTATTACCGCAGTGGCGGCATCATTGCTTGCGGGACCATGTTCCTGAATATCCTGTTGATCATTGCCGGGCTGGCCTTCATGAACGCCACCCTGACCATGCCCGGCATCGCCGGCATCATCCTCTCCATCGGCATGGCGGTGGACTCCAACATCCTGATTTTCGAGCGCATGCGTGAGGAGTTCGCCCTGGGCAAATCGCTTCGCTCCGGCATTGATGCCGGCTATGACAAGGCCTTGGCGGCTATTGTCGACGGCCATGTCACCACCCTGGTGACCGCCATCGCCCTCTTCCTGTTCGGCACCGGCCCGATCAAGGGGTTCGCGGTTACCCTCTCCTTCGGCGTCGCCTTCAACCTGTTCACCACCCTGTTCGGCTCCAAGCTGATCTATGACATCTTGACCAGCACCAGGAAGATGAAGCCGATGAAGTTCTTGCAGTTCATCAACAAGCCCAATATCGACTATATGCGGCTGCGCAAGATTGCCTTCACCTGCTCCCTTCTCTTGTCCTTGCTTGGCGTGGTCGCCATTGTCCAGATCATCCGTGGTCAAGCCAATCTGGGCATTGACTTCTCCGGCGGCTCCATGATCCAGTACAGCGCCGGCAAGCCCTTTGACCTCGACAACGTCCGTTCGGCCCTGAAGAAACATGACCTGGGCGAGTTAGACCTGCAGCAGGTGACCAATGACAATCAGCTCATCGTCAAGTTCAAAAAGTCCACAGAGAAGGTGGAGAACATGGCTGACAAGATTACCAAGGCCCTGAACACCGAGTTGCCAGAGACGGGCTTGGTCGTGGAGAGCACCTTCGAGATCGGCTCCTCGGTCAGCGACGCCCTGCGGAGCAAAGCGGGCCAGGCCATCCTGATCTCCATGCTGGGGGTCATGCTCTACCTGGCCGTCCGTTTCAACACCCGCTTCGGGGTAGCGGCGGCGATTGCCACCTTCCACGATATCCTGATCGTCCTTGGTATCTGTTATCTCTTTAATATCGAGATCACCCTGCTCGTGGTCACCGCCCTGTTGACCCTGGCCGGCTACTCCTTGAACGACACGGTCATCATCTTTGACCGGATCCGAGAGAACCTCCCCCGCCCGCGCCACGACTGCAAACTCACCAACGTTATCAACAACAGCATCAACGAGGTGCTGTCGCGGACCATTGTCAACTCATTGACCACCTTTTTGACGGTCATGTCTCTCTTTTTCCTGGGCGGCATCGTTGTTCACGACTTCTCCCTCATCCTGCTGATCGGCTTCATCACCGGTGCCTACTCCTCCGTCTTCATTGCCGCTCCCATCCTGTGCCTATGGGAAAAAAAGGAGACCGCCTGATCAGTGGTCACCCTACCTGACCACACTCCCTCCCAGGGCGAAAGCAGATCCTTCCTGGTCGGCGAGGGCGAGACCAGCGTCACCCCGGTAGCGTTCGCGGAGAGCTTCAACTTCCGCTGCCATGCCGGGGTCTCCTGTTTTACCGAGTGCTGTAGGGAGCTGGAGTTGAGTCTACCCCCCTATGATGTGGCCCGCTTGCGCATGGCGTTGGGGCAAAGCTCCCAGGAGTTTCTTGCGGAGTATGCGGTCATCGAGTTCACCGCCGAGGACCTCTACCCCAAGGTCTATCTAGCCATGGTCGATGACGGCCGGGCCAGCTGTCCCTTTGTCACCCCCACCGGTTGCCGGGTCTATGACGACCGGCCTGCCGCCTGCCGTACCTACCCCCTGGCCCGTGGCGCCTCTTTTCACCAGAAGAACGAGATTCGGGAACAGTTCGTGATCATCCGTGAAGCGCACTGCCAGGGGTTTGCTGAACAGCGCGGCCAGACAGTGAGGGAGTGGCTGCAGGAGCAAGAGCTGGACGGCTACAATCGCTCTAACGATCTTATCCTCCCCCTGTTGATGGATGCGGATGGCCAGGCCCGGCAACGCTTTTCCGCTGCCAAGGCCGCCCTCTTTGTGGACACCCTTTATGGCCTTGACCGCTTCCAGGCGGGCCTGATCTCCCAAGCCTCTCCCGAAGCCCCGCCCGCGGACGCCACTGCCCTCATCACCCTTGCTGTCAACTGGCTTACGAATCAATGGCTTACGGCCAGTTAACGCCAGCTGAGCAGGAGTTAGCGGACCGACCCTACCCCAGGCTGGTCGCCTTTGTCCAGGCCATTCGCCGCTCCCTCCTGGCCCTTGGCTTAGCCATTGTCGGCACCACCCTCTGCTGTTATCTCCTCTCGCCCAAGCTCTTCAACCTGCTGCAGGGCCATCTCCACCAACCGCTGGTCTTCTTCTCCGTGACCGAGCCCTTCCTTGCCCATGTCAAACTCTCCCTGGCCGCCGCCCTCATGCTGCTGCTGCCCTTGATCGTCACCGTGCTCTGGCGTGCCTTGGCCATCCCCTTTCACCTGACGCGGTGGAGTCAGGCCCTGTTTATCATCTTCACCTGCGCTCTCTTTTACAGCGGCGCCCTGTTCTGCTACCTGATCACCCTGACCTACGGCATCGAGTTCCTGCTCGGCTTTGGCTCCGCGCAACTGCAACCGGTAATCTCCATCGACAAGTTCGTCACCTTTATCGCCGTTTTCATCCTGGGCTTCGGCCTGATCTTCGAACTGCCCATCTTCATGATCTTCACCGCCAAGACCGGCCTGATCAGCCGCAAGCTCTTCGAACGCAACCGCCGCTATGCCATCATGGTGATCAGCATCGTGGCCGCCTTGCTTACCCCCACCCCGGACCTGGTCAACATGCTGCTGATGGGCGCCCCCCTCTACGCCCTGTACGAGGTCGGAATCATTGTCTTGAAGATGCTCGGCATCAGCTGAACCCCTCCCCTGCACGCCTCCCTCACCCTGTCCACGAACTGCCGCTACCTCTGAACTGCCATTTATGTTGACGGTTTCGCAAAAACCGCTCAACCGCCTCTGGCACGCCCCGTAACACATTAAAATTGCATTGGCAGATGGTCAACTTCACGACTCTTGGCGATTCCATATTATTTTAGTTTCTGGCGGTATCAACCGATAGGTTGACTATACGCTACTCTAGACGATATGGAGCACTATCATGAAGACCTCTTTCGACCCCACCTCCCTCCCCTCCCCGCACCAACTCCCTCCCAGGCCCCAAGCCATGCAGGGGACGAACGAGCAGTACCGCTCCCAGAGCCAGGAGATCAACATCACCCTGGCCACCAAGGAGGGGGACCGCATCACCATCAGCCAGGGGGCCACGGCGGCGCAACACTCCATCACCACCCAGGGCCAGGGTGGCATGCGGGCGCTGACCGAGAGCGTGATGGCGGCGGGGATGTCGATGCAACTGCAAGGTGATCTGAACCCCCAAGAGATCAATGACCTGATTGGGGTCTTCCAGGACCTAAGCGGCATTGCCAGCAACTTCTTCAGCGGCAATCTCGACCAGGCGGTCAAGGGTGCCGCCAACATCGGCGACATGGGGAGCATTAGCGAACTGAATGCCACCTTCAGCCGTACCAGCGTCCTGGCCGAGCGGCTGCAAGGGGCTCACCCCCTGCCCTCGCTTTTCGATATCCCCAAAGATCAACTGTTGCCCGAGCCCACCCCCCCTGCCCCTCAAGAGACAAATGGGGGACCCGTCCTCAGCGCTGCCCTGCCCGCCCTGTGGCAACAGTTCATTGACGAGCTCATCAACCTGGACACCCCGCCCCCACCTCCACCGGCCGACCCCCTGCCCCAGGCCGCGCCGCAAACCGCGCCCCAAACCGGTGATCAGCTGCTGGCTCGCAGCCGCGAGACCATGAACGACCACCCCCGTCTCACTCCGCTGATGCCCTCCTTGGCATCCCTGGCCATTGATCAGGCCTCGCGCCAGTTCGCCCAAGGCCAACCGTTAAACCAAATGGCCCAGGAGCTAAACGACTCCTTCCGCAACGCCTTCAACAACTGGGTGCTGTAGATCCGCAGACAACCAAGAATGGGCCATGACAGCGATGCGGGCAGATTGCCCCCTGGATCATGGCAGGGCCTCATGGCCGCGCCGGAGTAGCAGCTGCAAGATATTGTGCCCGTTCTCCATGCGGTAGCTGTCATCGTCGGTCAATTGGCGGATAAAATAGGCCCCCAAGTCCGCCAACCTCCCGCGCCATCACATGCAAAAGGTGGTGTCCGGTTCCGGCAGCGACAAAAGGTCAAAGGGGATCCCTTGGTCGGCAATCTCCAGCACCAAGGCGTCGCCGTCAGCGCCACAGGCGAGTTTGACCTCACCCTCACATCCCTACAGATGTTGGCAAAGGCCCCCTCAACGGCAATCAGCAGCCCAAACATCTGATTGGCCTCAAGGCCAAAACGCTGGGCACCCCCCCCCGACAAACCCGGTGACCAGCGGCAGGTTCGCCACCCGGGCCGCGCCTGCCTTTCTCTCTAAGCTCTTTCGTCAACTCCGGCCAATGGTTTTTCCCTTACCCCTACTTGCCAATCCCGGGGAGCATTGAAGAGTCGTCCACGGCCAAATCAGCTGTCAGAAGCGGAAGTGCGGAAAGTTCGGAGCGCGGCGGCAACAGGCCCTCTCACCATCAGCGCTCCCGGATCAGGCCGATAGTGGTCATGCCTTGCACCTTCTTGGCACTAACCGTTTCCACCTGCGTGCCGTTGGCCAAGTGGGTGTCGTAGCTGAACTCCCGGTACCAGGTAGGGCGATAGCCGATGCGAATCGACCACTGGTCATCCAAGGCAAGGCTCACCTCCGCGCCGGCACCAGGCTGTCACACCTCCACATCGTACCGGCTGGTAGCCGTTGCGGACTTTCGCTCTTCTATCTTGCCCAAGGCGATACCGGCTTCGGCAAATAGCGCCACTCGTGGTGAGAGCCGCAAGGTGGGCAACAACGACAGAGCGGCATTGACAGGAATGGCATAGCAGAATGAAGCCGGTTCCGGCTGATCGATTGTCCAGACGGCATTGCCTGCGGAGAGACACCCTTGCAAGACGATGGAAAGATCCTCTCCGGTCTGCCACCGGTAACCCGCCAGCACCCCGCCACCCCAGCCACCGGCCGTGTTGTCAAACGAGAAGTTCGCCGCGCCGCTGACAAAACTGTATTCCGGTTGATTCAACACCCGCTCTTGGCCTACTTCAGCACCCAGATACCCCCCCTTCGCTACCGCATCATTGGCCGGTAATAGGCTCAGGCCCATGGCGGGCACTGCTCCAAACAGCCAACACTGCTTATTCATCATTGATCCTCCTGTAAAAAGATAATGTTTCCATTCATGGATTATGGGGCTGAAGAGAAAATTTCCAGCCCCATTTTGGTCGCTAAAAGCTTGACTTATAGCGCTGCATCATACACTGTGATTTACCTGTGTACCTATGATAAAATTCGTTACCGGATGCGCAATACGCCCCCGTGACTGGCGAATTAACGATCTGAATGAGGTTGCCCATAGGTCTGGCATAGATTGGCGTAACAAAGGGGGGAGCCAGCATGTGTTGTCTTACCACGAGTTGATACAGATGTGTACGTGCCGGCGAACCATCCTATTAAGCCTGAGTATATCCGCCAGTTCGTGGCGCTGGTCGATAAGGGAAAGGCAATGATTGATGGAGGGACACCATGGCTGAGAAACGAAAGTCACTGATTCCGAAAACAAAGGCTCGAGTACGGGTGTTCAACGCCCGGCGCGACACGCTCGATTTCCGTGACCGGATGTATGAACCAACCTTGGTGGAGGGCCCACCGCCCGCGACTTGAAGAAATACAGGAAAGTCAAGGTGCCCATCCTCGATCAAGGCCGCGAGGGCGCATGCACCGGTTACGGCTTAGCCACCGTGGTCAACTACCTCCTCAGGACTCGACACAGAGTCCCCTGCACAACCGATGTCAGTCCCCGTATGCTCCTGGAAGATACGCGAGCAGCGACAGACATTGGATCGGCAGTAATTAATCGACACTCGAACCGGGAGAATTTAAATGACCAAAAATATCGTGCTCCTTTCTGACGGTACCGGCAATGCCGCATCGTCATTTTTCAAATCCAATGTCTGGCGGCTCTATCAGGCCCTGGACCTATCCACACCCCAAACGGGCGATTCACTTAAGCCCGGTCAAGTTGCCTGGTACGATGACGGCGTCGGCACCTCGTCCTTCAAGCCGCTGGCCATCGCCGGCGGTGCCATCGGCGTGGGCTTGAAACGCAACGTCATCGATCTCTACACCTTCCTGTGCCGGAATTACGAGCAGGGAGACAAGATTTTCTGTTTCGGTTTCAGTCGAGGGGCCTTTACTATTCGCGTCTTGGCCGGCCTGATCACCAACCAGGGGGTGGTACAGGCGGATTCGGAAGCAGAACTACGGCGTTTTGCGGCCGAGGCCTTTCGAGCCTATCGGGCGAACAGGGGGTTCGGGACGGCGAGCAGACTCGAACACCCGGCACGCCTGCTACGCGATACCGCCATCTCAATCAAGAACACGGCCTTTAATCTGAAAGAGTATCAACAGTTGACAGGATCTCCACCACCCATCGACTTCCTTGGCCTATGGGATACCGTCGACGCCTACGGTATGCCCATCGACGAGATGACCGATGCCCTGAAACTGATTATTCCGCTGGCGATTCCCAACCGTCGATTGAGTGAAAATGTCAAGCGGGCCTGCCATGCCCTGGCCTTGGATGACGAACGGCACACCTTTCATCCGGTATTGTGGGATGAAGGCAGTGAGCCGGGAGGCAACGAGAACCATTCCAATATCCACGAAGAACGGATCAGTCAGGTCTGGTTCGCCGGGGTGCACTCCAACGTGGGCGGTAGCTACCCCGACGATGCCTTGGCCCATGTATCCCTCGACTGGATGATGAGCGAGGCGGAACGGTCTGGTCTGGTCTTTAATCCCGGAGAGCGGGTCAGGCTACAGGCCATGGCCGATGCCAACGGCAAGCTGTATGACTCGCGAAAGGGCTTGGGCGGCTTCTATCGCTATAAGCCTCGCAAGATCGCTGACCTGTCCGACGATACGATCAATAAGGTGACGATCAAACGCCCTAAAATCCACGAAAGCGTATTTAAGAGAATCGAGGCGGGGACCGACAGCTATGCACCGATCGGCCTTCCGCCTCACTATGCCGTGGTTACCCAAGGAGGCGACATCGTCAATATCCGAGGGGTGGCTCCAATACGGCAAAAAAAACTCGGGATCGAGAATCACCCCCAAGCGGTCGCTCGGGTAGCCCGACAGGAAAAGGTGTGGGATCTCGTCTGGAGAAAACGCATCATCTATTTTCTCACCCTTTCCATGGCCTTATGCCTGGCGATCTTTCCCTTTGCACCCTTCTTGTGCGATGAACAGCCCTGTTGTCTTGACAGTATGTTCTGTAGCCTTGCCCCCATCATCCGTGGATCGGCGTTCCTGTTGCCGGACTTCCTCTCCCGTTGGCTTACGGCCTATGCGAGTAATCCCGGCAAGTTCGTTGGCCTTGTTTCTCTCTTGAGCCTCGGACTGTGGCGCGCTGGTGTGCTCCAAGGAAGAATTTTTGATGACATGCGTGACATCTGGACCAAGCCCCAGGAGACTGCGGCCCGACCGGCGGGTTGGGTGTACGCCGTTCGCAACAATCCGCTGCTCTGCTCTTTCGCCGGCCTGATGAAACATCGGGTACTGCCCGGCGTGACGCTTTTGGTCGCCCTCTATCTGATTATCGCTGGGGTCGACAAAGGCTTGTTCGCCATCATCAACTCGGCAGGGTGGCTCTGCGATCCTGCGCCGGCAATAAAACTTGAGCGAGGCACGCTCAAGGATGGCCTCTTTGACAACAGAAAGTGCAACTGGGCCAGCGGAGTCGAAGTGGAGAAGGGCAAACGGTACCGTCTTTGCCTCAACGTTGCAGGGGAGTGGCGAGATAGTGGTATCGGCAAAGAGAAGGGCGATTTAGACCTGGGGGAGTGGCGAGATAGTGGTATCGGCAAAGAGAAGGGCGATTTAGGTCTGGAGGGTATCACCGAGAAAACCGACAAGGTGCCATGGTTCATGCCCCTCTTCGTCCCCTTCCGCCGCCATGTTACGGAGCCATGGTTTAAACCCTTTGCCCGCATCGGGAGAAGCGGCAATGTCGAACTCCCGCTCAATCCTCTGGACACGGCAACACCCGCCTCGCCCATGAAGGAACTTGTCGCGGAGTTCACCCCCTGCGGCACGGGAGAACTGTTCCTCTTTGTCAACGATGTGGTGCTACCTCTCCTACCGGGATGGCAAAAATTTTACATGAATAATGGCGGGACCGCCAAGGTCTCTATTCAGGAGATTCCGTTTGCAGGGCCGCAGTGCGACTGATCACTATACTCGATGCGAGGCTTGGTGATGGTGATGCTGGTGCGTGGGTGACAAGGATGTAACGACCCTGTTTATGGCCCCACCAATAACGGGGTCAACTACGGCGAGAGCCTTGATGAACACAGCATATAAGTGGGAAGCACCGTAAGACAACGAGGCATGGTGACGGGTAAGGGAGATGCGATGATGGTGAAAAAGAAACCGATAAAAGTAAAGGGTAGTCCAAGCAGCCAAGCCGCTACGCCACCGCTGCCGCCGGGCGTGAAGCTGCTTCGCACGCTTGCGCCCAAGAGCGGAGTTAGTAACGTGGCGTTTGACCCGCAGGGCGAGACCCTGGCCAGCGGTATGGAGGACGGGGTGAAGCTCTGGGAGGTGCGGAGCGGCAAGCTGCTCCGCTCGCTTGAACCTATGGGCGGGGTCTCATGCGTGGCGTTTGATCCCCAGGGCGAGACCCTGGCCAGCGGGGATAGTGATGGGGTGAAGCTCTGGGAGGTGCGGAGCGGCAAGCTGCTCCGCACGCTTGAAGGCACTGAAGCGATCCATAGCATAGCCTTTGACCCACAGGGCGCGACCTTGGCCAGCATCGGGGATGGTGAGGATGGGGTAAAGCTCTGGGAGGTGCGTAGCGGCAAGCTGCTCCGCACCCTCCCAGGGAGTATTGTTTTCTTTAGCGGGATGGCATTTGACCCGCAGGTCGAGACCTTGGCCATCGGCAGCAAAGATGGGGTAAAGCTCTGGGAGGTGCGGAGCGGCAAGCTGCTCCACACCCTCAAAGGTGATTCTCTCTTGAACGTGGTGTCGTTTGCTCCACAAGGAGGACTACTAGCCCGCGGAAATTTCGGCGGTAGCGTGCAGCTCTGGGAAACGCGGGGGGGCAGGCTGCTCCGCACCCTCGAAGGACACAGCAGTTTTATCGATGGTGTCGCTTTCTCTTCGGATGGGCGTCTATTGGCCTCGAAGAGCAATGATCAGACCATCCGCCTATGGAGTTGCAAGACCTGGGAGACGGTGGCGGTCATCCCTGCGTCGACACCTTCGAACGTATGGACCCCAGCGCTCGCCTTTCATCCCACCCTGCCACTGCTGGCTGCCACCGGCTTGGATATTGACACACCAAAGGACAAGGGATGGCGACGGATCCACCTCTGGGAGCTGGATCTCGACCTGCTGCTGGGCCAGGGGCGGAAGCGGGAGGCGGTCTGCTACAAGAACGCCAAGGTGGTGCTGGTCGGCGATTCGGGGGTCGGCAAGTCGGGCCTCGCCTTGCGTCTGACAACGGGAGAGTTTGCGGCCACGGAATCGACCCATGGCCGACATGTCTGGCAGTTCGAGAGCTGCGAGGTGGCTCTGGAAGACGGACGCCGGCAGACGCGGGAGACCCTACTCTGGGACCTGGCCGGTCAGGCGGGCTACCGGCTGGTGCATCAACTGAACATCGATGAGGCTGCCGTTGCCTTGGTGCTGGTGGACGCCCGTAGCGAGACAGACCCTCTGGGGCCGGCGGAGTTCTGGTCCAAGGCCATCGACCAGGCCCGCTCCAGCGTGCCGATCACCAAAATCTTGGTCGAGGCCCGAGCCGACCGGGGTGGGGTGGCGGTCAGCCCGGAGGACCTTCAGCGGTTTTGCGACAAGTTCGGCTTCAAGGGGTGGTTTCGCACCAGCGCCAAGAGCGGCATGGGAGTGGACGAGTTGAAGCAGGCGGCCACTGCGGCCATTCCCTGGGACGAACTGCCCGAGGTCATCTCGACCACGATGTTTACCCGCATCCGGGAGTTCCTGAAGGCAGAGAAAGAGCGGGGCGACCTAGTGCTGGTCGAAGAGCTCGACCGCTTCCGGAGACGGTACACCCAGCAAACGGGGCATAGCGTCAGCGACGCCGAGTTCCGCACCGTGATTGGTCGTCTGGCAGCCTCGGGCCTGGCGCAATTTCTGATCTTCACCGTCTTCGACGAGAGCCGGGAGACCGACTATGTCCTGATGCAGCCGGAGTACCTGGACGCCTATGCCTCGGCCATCATCAATCAGGCCCGCCAGGACCCGCACGGCATCGGACACGTCAGTGAGGCCCGGATCCGCCAGGGTAAGTTGGGACTGGAGGCGGGCGAGCGTATTCTCGATCCAAGGGCCGAGGAGTTGGTGATCGGCGAAACGATCGAGCAGTTGCTGAAGCACGATATCGCCCTGCGCGAACGCCTGCCCGCGGATCATGACGAGGCGGGCGACTTTCTCGTATTGCCATCCCAGTACACGCGGACCTCGCCGTACCCCGGCAAGAAGCTCCCCGGCGTCATCTACGAATTCGAGGGGGCAAGCCGGTCGATCTTTGCCACCCTGGTGGTGCGGCTGACCCATCACCAGCACTTCAGCGAACGCGACTTCTGGAAGGACGCCGCCTGTTACGCCAACGCCGAAGGCCGGCAATTCATCGTGGTACTAAAGGAGCTGTCTCCCAGCCGCAGCCAATTGTCGGTCTTTTTCGACAACAACCCCTCCCGCGAGGAGCAGATCGCCTTCCTCCGGTACATTGCAGCGCACCTGCATGCCAAGGCGGTGCCGGGCAGCGTGGTCGCCCATCGCGAGAATCGCTGCCCGGCGTGCAGCCACCCCTGGGACGAGGCCGTGGTCCGGAACCGGCTGCGGCTCGGCAAGGGTGACATCATCTGCCCGAACTGCGAAGTGCGCTCGCCGCTCCTCGATCTGCTGTTGGACGATGGTGATCCGGGGAGCGAGCAGGCCAGGCAAGAGGTCAGTTTGATCGATGCGGATGCCGATGCGGCCCGCAAACGCCAGATGGCGGTCAGCATCGTCCGCAACAAGGAAGAGCTGGGCGAGTACGACGTCTTTTTGAGCTACAACAGCCGCGACCGCGCCGCCGTGGTCCGGGTCGGCGAGATGCTGCAAGGGGTCGGCATCCGCCCGTGGCTCGACGTGTGGGACCTGGTCCCCGGCCAGCCGTGGCAGACCCAGCTTGAACAGGCGATCAACAAGGTGAAGTCCGTCGCCGTGTTCGTCGGTGCCACGGGGATGGGTCCATGGCAGGATCACGAGATGGCGGCGTTCATCCGTAAATTCGTGAAACGAAAGTCGCCGGTCATGCCCGTGGTGCTGCCCGGTTTGCTGGCAACGGTCCCGGAACTACCGACCTTCCTTGAAGGCTTCATGTGGGTGGACTTGCGTGAACTGAGCGACAAGAACCCGCGTCCGCTGGCGCATCTCGTGGCCGGAATCCTTGGTCGACGTCCGGTCGAGATGCGGTACGACTTCCTTGCGGAACAGGTAGCGGCGATTCTTCGTCCGGCCCATGGTATCAGTTGCCAGACCGAGTTGACGACAAAGCTGCCGGAGATCATCCTGCCGGTCAATCGGCCCGGGCTATCGCAAGACGAATTGGACGCCGTTGTCCAGCAAACGGCTCGGTTGCTGGGGATCCCATCACGCTGCGTGCGGCTGGTGCGAACGGAGCCGGGCAGCGTTCGCGTGGTGTTGGAGCTTGATGACCTGATCGCGGTGAGCGAGCTTTTTGCAATGGCGCACAAGGGCGATCCCGACCTAATCAAGTTCTTCGACCGCTGCCAAATCAACATCGAGACCTTCCAGTTCGAAAACCAGGCCGTCCAGCCCAGACTCACCGAACTTCGTCGGCAAGAGAAGGCCCGGCAGCCGGACGAACTGGATCAAAGGGTCGGCAACGTCTCGTCCGAAGGGCTAAAAGAGTGGCTGGGCGGGGCCAAGGTAGCGACCTTGGCGGTGGTCTTCACCGACATCGTGGATAGCACGAAGCTCTGTTATGACCTGGGCGATGCTGCCTGGGATGGCATTCGCCAGCTTCATTTCGCTAAAGTTCAGCAGTTGATCGCCAAGTCGTCGGGCTACTTCAACAAGAATACCGGCGACGGCGTACTCGTCACCTTTCATAATGCCGACGACGCCGTTACCTTCGCCTGCGACGCGGTGAACAACACCGGCCACGCTGTTGTTCGACTCCGGGCTGGCGTGCATATCGGCCAAGTCACCATCGATTCGGGTGATACCTTCGGCCACCACGTGAACCTTGCCGCCCGGGTGACGAGCTTTCTGAAAAACGACGGGGTGATCATCAGCGCCCCGGTGAAATCTGATCTCGATGGCCGACGGACGGAGGCACTGGCGAAACTGGCCTGGAAACCGCATGCTGGAGTGACACTCAAGGGAATCCCTGAGCCACAAACGCTCTGGGAACTCCTTTAGCATACGAGGGATGTTAAGCCCAACTCCCTAAACTGACTGAGTCAGGTAATCAATCGAACCGGGCCTATGTGTCACTCCATCTCACTCCTCTTCTCCAGCAAAAACAGAATAACAACGTAACTACAGTCAGATATACCATGCAATACTAGTGTTGGCACTGCCAGGCATGTCCGAATCAACGCAAACTTACTCATATTTCACGAATGGTTGGAGGCAGGGCCACGCCTACGGACTGGAACACCTTGCCATTTGCAGAAATACTCGTAGCGGCCTGACTTATTAGTGCGCGCAAACAGGGGTGCCTTCTTTGTTAAGGACACCCGAAGATTGTTGTTTTAATCCATGCGGGCCAAGGGATAACCAATTTTTCTGAGGCACTACCGTTTTGAGAAATTCTGCATTTTGCCCTTGATTTTATTGGGCTTGCTGGGCCTTCTGCCTGCGCAACTGTAGAGGAAAAATTTAAAAAAGTGGGCCATCCGCCCCCAGGCAAAAAGGACTGGCCCAAGGGGGTGGATTCGTTGTATCGTGTCTCTGCCGTCACCCCTGAAGGAGGCGGCCCCCTTTCGACCATACACTCCATGACCCAAGAGGCCCTTATCATGTGGAAATCCAAGGACATCTATTACATCTCGGACAGCACCGGAATCCTGGCCACCAACCTTGGCCAGTCCCTGATCTGCCAGTTCCCCGAGATCAGTTTTCACGAAGAGAAGTTCCCCTTTATCAAGACGGCGGCTGACGCGGAGAAGACCATCCGCTACATCCTCAAGCAGTCCACCGGCAGGCGGCCGATCATCTTCAGCACCCTGGTCAGCCCAAAACTTCGGGCCATCTTCAACCACCCCGAGGTGGAACTCTTCGATGTCTGCGATGCCTTTTTGGAGCGCTTGGAGCACACCCTGGAGGCCAAGGCCCTGGGGCTCCCCGGCTACTCGCGGCACGTGGATAACGACAGCATGAGTCGCCGGGTGGAGGCCATCCACTACTGCCTGGGCCACGATGACGGCACCAAGTTTGACGAGTACAACGAGGCCGACGTCATCCTGGTGGGGGTCTCCAGGTCAGGCAAGACCCCGGTCAGCGTCTACATGGCCACCCACATGGGTCTGAAGGCCGCGAACTACCCCTTGACCACCCAGAACCTCGACCACTACACCCTGCCGGAAGGACTGCGCCACAACCGCAAAAAGGCGGTGGGCCTCACCATCACCCCGGAGATCCTGAGCACCATCCGCGAAAAACGCTATCCCAACAGCAACTACGCCAAACGCTCCACCTGCATGCAGGAGTTGCAACAGGCCCAACAGATCTTCCAGAAGTACAAGATCCCGGTGATCAACACCTCAGGCAAGTCCATCGAAGAGCTGGCCACCCAGATCTCCCAGGAGATCGGTCTCTATAAAAAGACCACCACCCTGAACTCCGACAAAGGGAGTGCCACCGCCCCCTTTCAGCACTGAATAGAGGTGCTCCCCTGGAACATCTCCCCTCCTCCACGCTCCCCCCCCCCCAGGATATTTCTATCGACAAGGCAGGGCGCCCCAAGTATAGTTTTGCCCGACTGTCGCGGCTCGCGGGTGTCGCTTCACGGTGCTGATGGATGAGGGCATGCCTGCGCCCTTGCCGTTGGAGATGCCCCCCGGGCACTGTGTCCAGTTACCGTCAGCGCATCGCCATGGGCTGACAAACAGAGCATTCATCCACGGCCAACAGTGCTTGCGCCGATTGCTTAGAGGAGAGATGTCCATGCGTGAGAGTGTCCAATCCGCCCTTAATAAGATGCGTCCGACCCTACAGCAGGATGGCGGTGATGTTGTTTTGGTGGATGTCAGCGCGGAGGGGGTGGTCAAGGTCCAATTGACCGGGGCCTGCAAGGGCTGCCCCATGTCCCAAGAGACGATAAAAAACGGGATAGAGAAGTTCCTGAAGACCGAGGTCCCCGGGGTCACCGAGGTGATTCAGGTCTAATCAGGTGTAGGAAGGGCAAACTGCTTCAGCGTGCCCACCGGCGTCCCATCACTTGTGGTATTTTGAGCCGGCGAGAATGGTGAAGGCCCGGTAGACCTGCTCCAGGAGGATCAGGCGGGCCATCTCGTGGGTGAAGGTCATCAGTGACAGGGAGAGCACCAAATCGGCTGCGGACACCACCTCCCGCGACAGCCCCAAGGCCCCGCCGATGATGAAGGTGACGGTCCGCCGATTCTGCTCTTGCCACTGTTGCAGCATGGCGGCTAAGCCATCCGAATCCAACTGCCGGCCGCTGCGGTCCAAGGCCACCAGCAGGGACTTGGGCTCGACCTGCTCCAGCAGATCACGGCCTTCGGTGGCAATCCGCGCCTGATCCGCCATCCTCCCCTTTTTCTCCTTGACCACCTTGATCCTCACCTGGGCAAAGTGGCCAAGCCGCCCCTGAAAATCTGCAATCCCCTTCTCCAGGTAGGCCTCCGCGGTCTGCCCCAAAAAGACACAGTCAATGTTCATGTGCCTTCCCGTTTCAGGGCACTCAGCTTCTTACAGAAATCCTCGTAACTGATATCCTTGGGGATCCCGGGGCAGGACTCCCTGATGGATTCGAAGTTGCTCCGATCCAGCAAGATGGCCGGGTGCAGGGGCCACTCGTTGCAACGCCAAGGTTTGCCCGGATGCACGGTGCAACCGCCGTTATAGAAGATGCAATGCCCATCCTCGACCCGCATCTGCACGACATTGTCCTTCTCCCGCAAGTACCGCTCCTTCAACGCGGCAATCGATATCTTGAGATAGGCGGCCATGCGTTCGATGTCTTCGGGGGTAAGGGATACCGTAGTCTGGCCATGGCAGCAGTAGCCGCATTCACGGCAACGAAAAAAATTATTCTGATTGGGCATGGTGATGGTGGTCCGTCGCGATTGAGGTTGGTTAGATGAGTAATTTGGATGGGCAAGATGAATGATCTTCCCACCTGACCTTGCACAAAATTGAAGATATTATCCTAGCGGTGAGGGCTTGTCCACCTCCCGCAACAACAGTTCACGCCTTGCCGATCTGGTCGCTGAACAGGGCGATATCGATACCAAAATGGCTGGCCGCCTGCTGCCACTTCTCCTCATCCGGGGTCTCGAACAGGATGGAGTTCACCGCCGGCACGGACAGCCAACCGTTGTGGGTCAGTTCCGTCTCCAGCTGTCCCGGGCCCCAACCGGCATACCCCAACACAAAGAGATAGTGGTGAGGTCCCACCCCCTTGGCGATGTCCTGGAGGATCTGAGGGTCCCGGGACAAACAGACCCTATCGCCCACTGCCAAAAAGTTGGTCGCCTGATAGTCGGCGGTGTAGAGAAAGAAGGCCGCTTCGGCATCCACCGGCCCGCCGAGATAGATCGGTGGCCAATCACCGGCCACGGCCTCGATGTTGGCGCTCTTGAAGATGTCCGCCAGGGAGAACGAGGTGGGCTGATTGATCACCAGACCCATGGCCCCGTTAGTATCATGGGAACAGAGGTAGATCACCTGCTCCTTAAACCGCGGATCGGGCATCTGCTGAGTGGCCAGCAGAAAACTCCCCTGGAGTGATTCCATTTCTTGGTTACCTGTCACTGCTCGTGCTCCATTGAGTAAACAACCTCCTTGCCACCGACATACGGTCCTGCCCGCTATGGCATTACAACCTTGTTGGCTCGCCCAGTCTCTTGAACAGTTTCTTTATCAAAGTCCATGGGGAGCGACAAGGAGATTTTCGCAAATAGGTATAATTCACCACCCCTCACCCCTCGCCACCCAGGAAACGATAGGCGACATAATGGTAGGAGACGCTGATCAGGAAGAGGCAGAGTAAGAGCGAAGAGAGCAACACCGCCTGCTTCTGGAAGCGCTGAATGACGGCTTCCACTCCCAAGCGGGCCGGGATGAGGCAAGAGAGGGCGGCGGCCATGCCGAAAAAACCGGCCGGCAGCATGGTCCCGTACATCAAAAAACCGATGCAGGTGTACTCGGGCTTCAAGATACAAAAGGGGCAGTGGTGGTAGGGCATGGAGTAGACATAGGCGGAGAAGACCGTGGTGATGGCCACGAAGGAGACCCCGACAAAAAAGAGCCAGACCAGGCCATTGATCCACAGAAGCGATCGCGAGAGACGCCGGTAGAGAAAGTGACCAAGGGTCGCCAGCACCAAGGCCGTGCCATAAAAGACGATGAGCATGCTCCCTTGCGGCACCGCCCCCAGCAGATTGCCGTCGTTGCCGCCACCTTCGCCAAAGACCACTGCGCAGCAAGAGGTGATGATGTCCGCCTTGAGGTTGGCGATGTACAGGGTCTGGCCCACACCATCGGCGATCAACAGGGGGAGCAGGGCAATCAGGGCGATATACTTCTGCTTCAACAGCGGATAGCGTTCCGAGCTGATGTCAAAGGAGTGGAGGCAGATCCACAACCCGCAGCAGAAGGCCCCGATAATCTTGAGGGAGAGGACCGGCATTCCGTATTGATTGGCGGTCAAGGCCCCGGTGGCGCACATGGCGCCGCTGATCACGTGGCTGAAGTTGTCCGCCGCCAGCACATAGAGGATCAGGGAGATGACCTGAAACCCCATGGCATACTGGACCAGGGTCGAGGAGAGCCAAGTCTCGTTCTCCAGACGGATCTGGCGGTTGTTGTCGCTCTCGGGATCCCAATAGCGCAGGACCTTGACCGCCGTCCGCACGGCGATGGAGGAGAGGATCAGGACGACCAGACTGAGCAGGGTGAGGGCTACACTCCAGGAGTTAAGAAACATGGAGCACGCCCTCTTCGATGCCAATGATCCGCTCCACGGCCGGGTGCTCACTGATCAAAGGGTCATGGGAGGTGAGGATGATGGTCTTGCCACTCCGTTTCAGCCCCTGCATGATCTCCATGAAGGCTAGGCTCAAGCGATGGTCCAGGTGGGCCGTGGGTTCGTCGGCCAGGATGATGGGCGGGTCATTGATCAAGGCCCGGGCAATGGCCACCCGCTGCACCTCGCCCCCCGAGATCTGCCGGGCGGGGAAGGAGGCGCGATGGTCGATACCGAGCATGGCCATCAAGCGCTCGGCCCGCTGCCGCCGCTCCCGGGGTGGGACCCCCAGGGGCATGAGCGGCAGGGTGATGTTCTCCAGCACCGTGAGGTCGGGCAGAATATTAAAGTGCTGGAAGATAAAACCGATGGTGGCCCGGCGATGGAGGGTCAGGAATCGGTCCGGCATCCTGGAGAGTTGCTTGCCGGCAATGGCGGCCCGGCCGCTGGTGGGCGGGAAGACACAACCGATGATGGAGAGCAGGGTACTCTTACCGGAGCCGCTGGCCCCTTGCAGACAGACCAAGGCGTTTTCCGGGATGGAGAGGGTGACCCCGCGCAGGGCCTGCACCTCGTTGGGCTGCCCTTGGTTGTAGACCTTGCACACCTGTTCCAGTTCGATAAGCGGATGGGTCATGGGGCGGCCGTTAGTTCATGGCCGAATCGGCCGGGATGATGGCCGCACGCCAGGCCGGGATCACGGTGGCGGCCAGATAGGGGACCACGGTGAGGGAGAGGACCAGCAGCAACTCGCCGGGATCAACCGCCGGGATCAGCCTAAGCCCCGGACGCAGCACCGACCAGCCGAGCATAATCGGCCGAAAGAGGGCGGCATCGAAAAAGCTGACGTGGATGTAGGCCAGGGTGTAGCCCACCACAAAGGAGAGCAGCGAGACAATGACCCCCTCCCAGAAACGGAGGACCAGGACATCGGAGGTCTGCCAGCCGATCATCTTCAGGATGCCGATCTCCTTCTTCTCTTCCGGGGTCAGACCCGAGGCCTTGTCCCAGGCAAAGAAGGTGAGGGCGGTGAGCAGGCAGATGGAGGCAAAACCGCTGCGCCAACCGAACACCGCATGATAGGTCTTCTGGATCTGCTCCCGGGTCACCACCCGGGTGTCGGGGAGCAGGGTGGCGATCTTCTTGGCAATGGTCGGCACCTCGGTGGGGTTGGCCACGGTCACGCAGAGATCGGTGGCCAACTCCGGCGGCAGGGCAAAGAGGTCACGGGCATCGCTCGGCCCCATGAACAGGGTATCGTAAGTCACTAGACCGGTCGCGGGTCGAAATCTCCCGGCCACGGTGAAGGCCTTGCGGCTCAAATCGGGGCGGGCCAGGGAGAAGAGCTGCGTCCCGCTGTTGGCCAGGGAGGCCTTGACCCCCTGCCCCAGGATCACCTCTCCTTTGTTGGGCAGGTGTCCGCTATCAATGGCCTGATCAAGCAGCTCCCCCATGGGCATGGCTGCGGCATCGAGGCCGATGATGGTGAAATTGGCGCCCGTGGTCTCATGAAAATGGTAACCCCAGACCCTGGGCACCACACTCTTGATCCCCATGATGGCGGATAGTTTCTGTTGGTAGGCCACCGGTATCGACTCCTGGCGGCCGGCCCGCATCTTCTGCACGGTAATCTCCGGCGCCCAGGCGAGCAGATCGCCTGCCGCGTTGGTCAGGGACTTGGTGGTCATCTGAAAGGAGGCCAACAGGAAGATGACCCCGCTGAAGACCACCATCACCCCCAACGCCTTAAAGCGCCGGCGCCAGATGGAGGAGAGGGAGTAATCGATGATGTTGAGTTGCTTGGCAAAAGACATCAGGGCCTTGTTGCTGGACCGGCCCAGAAGGAACCGGAGGGGAAGTGTTCGATGGCGCCGGGGTGGTCCATGACGGGCACCATCGCATCGGAGACGGCGGGATGGCGGGTGTATCTGGCCTCGGTGGCCACCACCAGGTCGGAAAGCCCAAGCCCGGCCACCACGACCTTCCGCCCACCGGCCGCGGCAGCTGCCTCTCTCTCCAGGGAGCGTCGGTGCAGCATGAGGGCGCTGTCCACCAAGGCCAAGACCCCGAGCAGGCAGAGAAAGAGGGCCGACGGACGCATGGCCTATTGCATCCGCTGGCCAGCCCTCAGGGACTCAACCTGCTCGGCGGTGATCTCGGTAAAGGTCAGGATCTTCTTCCCCTGATGGTCCTTGCTAAAAGAGTCCGCGGCCTCTTTGCCGGCAAAGGGGATAAACTCATGCCCCATGGGTCCGGTGACATCACTGCCCATGACATAAAAGGCCTTGCGGCCATCCACCGGGGTGAGGGTGTAGTAGTCGTTGACCTTGATCTCGCTAATGATGGCCCCGGGTTTGGCGCCATACTTCTGGGGGGCAAAGTAAAAGACCATCATGTCTTTTACCCCGTCAAAATGTTTGGTCTCGCCATCACTCATGATGAGAGTAGTGAGCCAGTTGGGGTACTTGGCCACAAACATACCGCAGACCGCGCAGCGGGTATCCTTAGCCACCGCCTGCTCCGCCGCCGGAGAGGATGCCGGCGCCATGAGCCAGCCGGCCACCAACAAAAGCAGAAAATAATTCACGAGCCTGTTCTTCATTGTTCTCCTCCAAGATGATTGTGTCCTTTCACTGTAAAAACGGCAGCAACAGACTATCCAACTCTTCCTTGCTCACCCCGCCCAGGATGGCACCGATGAAGCGGTGCTGGGGATCAAGAACCACGGTCTGCGGCACGACCTGCACCCGATACTTGTCCGCCACGGCATGGTCGGGGTCGAGCACCACGGGAAAGGCAATGCGCAGGTCATCGACAAATTTCTGGATCTCCCCGGGTTTGGGATCGGTATTGACATAGATCACCCCCAACCCTTTGGCTTGATAGGCCTGGTAATAGTCATTAAAGACCGCCGTATCCACGCGGCAGAACTTGCAATCGGGCAGAAAGAAACGGATCACCATCGGCTTGCCGGCGTAATCTGTTAGCGACACGGGTTGTCCCTTAAGATCCTTGGCAATAAAGGCCGGGGCCACCTCCCCCATCTTGATGGCCTTGGGGGCATCCTCCCCGCAGGCGGAGATGAGCCACAGACAACAGCAGAGAGTGACGATTATCCCGGCCAGGGAAGGCTTACGGGTGGTGACCATGGTTAATAGACCAAGGGCAGGTTGGCCTGCTTCCAGGCGGCTATCCCGCCCTGGAGGTTATAGATCTCCTTGTACCCCTTGTGGGAGAGGATCTGCATGGCGGCGTAGCTCCGCCCCCCCACCGCGCAGATCAGCAGCAACGGACGGTCCTGGGGGATGGTGTAGTTACCGCGCATGACCTCCATAAATGGGATCAGGGTGGAGTTCTCAATCTTCCCCTCCCGTAGCTCCTCGGGAGAACGGACATCAATTATCAGCAGATCTTTTTTCTGCTTGATCAGCTCCATGGTCTGGGCCGGGGAGTACGAGAGATAGCGCTCCTGCTGACTGGTGGTTGCCGCGCCCTGACCGGCAGTGGCGGCAGTCTTGGCCTCGGGTTGATTGGCATTGTTGGAACAGGCGGCAACAAACAGGGCAAAAAGGATGACCAACTTCTTCTTCATTGTGGGGAACTCCAGGGATAATAGTTGTGGGGTAGAGAGGTTTGCATGCCAAGCAGTCAAATCTGATAAAATCGCAAAAAAATAGTGAAGCTGACCATCTGCCAATGAAATTTCAATGGGTTACGGGGTGTGCCAACGGCGGTTGAGCGTTTTTTTTCGAAACCGTCAAATCTGCTCAGGATAATTAACATTCCGCCAGGCCATATGCAAGCCCTGGGGTGGAGATACCACCCGCACCCCCTCGCTGCCGACCAGATTTGAGAGCCGCAACTCACCTCGCTCGGCCATGCCTTCCAGGGCCGGTCGGCTGCGAAAATCATAGAGGGCGAGCAACGGCTCGTGAAACTCCCCTAAGGTGGGGATCACGGCCCAGGCCCCTGGCTGCCGTTGTTCAAGGAGCCAGCGGAGGGCCGGAAGCGAGAGATCGGGCAGGTCGCAGGCGCAGGCCAACACCGTGGCCCACGGTTGCCAACGCATGGCGGAGAGCAGTCCGGCCAGGGGGCCGGTGACCCCGGGCACATCAGGGAGTCGCGGCAGTTGGCAGCCCCCCATCTCCCCTTGGCCAGCCACCACCACCAGATCACAAACTTGCGCCAGGGTGTGCGCAGTCCGTGTTAACCAAGTGGAACCATCCTTGAGCAGGAGGTGTTTGGGCCGGCCCATGCGCGAACTCTTGCCGCCGATCAAGAGACAGCCCAGCACCGGAGGCCTGAGCCACTGGCGAGCCAAAAATGCGTCGATAACCGCTGCCATGGTGGGCAGCCGCGCATCTCCCCAGGGCAGGGTGGCGATCATCTTTGCCTCGTCAACCACACCCTCTTCCCCCTCCGCCAGCAACCAGACCTTGGCTAGGGGCGTATGGCGGTAGCCCTCCACCAAGACCAGATCGTGGTCCCGGGCCAAGGTAATGAGTTCAGCACGAAAGCTAAGCCCGTTTACTGGCTGCTTGCGGGTAAAGAGACCCTGTGCGCCCATCATCAGGCAGTCAACCCCAGCCGCAAAGAAGCGGGCGCTATCCTTGCCCGCCTGATCAAGGACCAAGGGCTTGGGGCTCTGCTTGGCCACCGCCACCTTCAGCCCACGGCCCAACAGATGGGGGATGGTCTGCTCAATCAGGGTGGTCTTGCCTGAACCGCTGGCCCCGCAAACAGCCAGGATAGGCAACGCTTCTAGTTCCAATGGGGGTACCCGCGGCGAATCATCAACAAGGGTGAGCGGAGGCGAGAGGTGCTATTGGGGCGGGACAATAAAGCCCTTATGAATGGCATATTTGATCAAGTCGGCCGTGCTCTTGATCTCGGTCTTCTTCATGATATTGGCCCGGTGATGCTCCACGGTGCGGATACTGATCGAAAGCAGTCTGGCGATATCCTTACTTTTATGGCCCTCGGCAACCAAGGTGATCACCTGTTTTTCGCGGCTGGTGAGTTGATCGTGGCTGGGCCGCACTTTAGAACGCATGGCAGCCAACTCCTGGGGGGTAATCCCTTCCGCCAGGGTTGGAGCGATATAGAGATCGCCATCCAGGCACTTCTGGATGGCACTCAACAGCTCGGTGTCACTATCCTCTTTCAAGGCATAGCCGTCCGCCCCGGCACTCAGGGCGCTGGCCATGAACTCCTTGCTGCTGTGCATGGTGAGAATCATAATTTTGACCAGGGGACACAGCTTTTTCACCTGGGGGATGGCCTCAATCCCACGAAGATTGGGCATGGAGATGTCAAGCAGGATAAGGTCAGGACACTTCTCGCCAAGGAGTGTCAGTAACTCCTGGCCATCACCGACATCGCCGATGACCTGCAAAAAAGGCTGGCCATCGATAATTTTTTTTAAGCCCCGGCGAATCAGGACGTGATCATCAGCTAATACAATCTGGCAAGGCGTCATTGGCGGCTACCCCTGGGCACGGTTGATGTGAAAAGGTACAAATAATTTACTTTTCCGCAAGAGACAACCAGATTTTCACAATACTGGTCCCTTGCCCATGCCCATTTCAGGATGACGACGGGGTCTCCTCCTCATCATCAACAGTGCCCATCCCTGGCCGGACACCACCCATCAACCTTGCCAAGGCGGGGGAGTAGAAACAACCGATCATGCCCAGGACCGTGGCCACCGTGGTCACCCAGAACAGGGCCAGATGCAGGGCCCGTTGCTGGTAGAAGAAGAGATCAAGGATAAAAAGAATAAGTCCGAGATGGAGCAAGGATGAACCGACCCGCAGCCAGTAACCCTTGCGCTCAAAGTTGAGGCGCTGGTTGCCGGCCAGGGCCATGCAGAGGACAACGAATTGCAGGAGCAAGGTGACGCAGAGGGCGACCTTTAAGGCCATCACCACCCCGAAGAGGCCGACCACCACGCCAATCACTGCCAAGAGGGCCAGGGCAAAGCGGTTCAGCCAGACCGAGGGCAAGAGACGCTTGGGTACACAGACAGCAAGGAGGAGGATCAAGGCGATAATAAACGGGCTGACCACCTGGTTCATCCGCTCCATGTAGGCGACCTTGACCGGTGCCGCCATCTGCTGGAGCTGAGCGAACTTAAAATAGAACATGCCGTAGACACAGATCCCGGAGATGATCGCCAAGACCGTGGCGGTGGCCAGGATCAGATAAAAATCGTACGAGGTCTTCTTTTGAATCGCCATCATGCCACCATCACTGAAAGGTGTGCTCCCCGGGAAAATAGAAGGAGGTGATAAAGGTAAAGATCATGGCCAGGAAACAGACGATCCCCAACACCGAGGTAAAATACCACATCATGCGCTTATTGGCATAGAGCCTGGTGTGCAGGTAGGTGCTGTAGATCGCCCACATCATGATCGACGAGCAGATCTTCGGGTCCCACCACCAGTTGGGTCCCCAGGCCTGCAAGGCCCAGGGGTAACCGAGCAGCATGCCGAGGGTAAGCATGAAATAACCGAGTTTGGCACAGTCGTAGCCCAGGGTCTCGACCTCCAGGTCGCGCTTGACCAGCATGAACACCGAGGTGATAAAGGTAATGGAGATGGCACTGTAGGAGAGAAAGAGCAGGGGCGGGTGCAGCCACATGTAGGGGGTGTTGTAGTAGAAGATCATCCGCGGATAGAGCCGCATGAACTCAGCGAACATCTGCATGGGATCCAGCTGGCCGCTGAACCAGGGGCCGATCTCCTTGAAGAATTTAGGCAATGGCGCGGAGAAGGGGTTGGCGGCCCAAAAGAGAATCCCCACCTGGATGGCCAGGAAGAGCAGCAGGGCGCCCTGCAAGCGATGGTTGGCGGTGCGACGAAAGGCGGGATAGGCCATCAGGCCGAAGCACATGAACCAGAAGTAGTACTTTTCGTTCTCAATCCACAGGGGAATGATGTAGCGCGGCGGATGAACAGGATCAAAGAGGGGAAAGGCGTACTCGGCCTGGGAGTTCATGACACTAATCTGCTGGTTGAGCCAGGGCACCACGGACTGTGGCAACTCCAGAGGCAGGGTCTGATAGATCCGGAAATGAAACCAGCAGATCAGAGCGAATCCGACCAGGAACAGCAGGTTGGTCGCCAACAGAGCAAAGCCGGCCAGGGGGATGGCCAGCGGGCGTCTGCTGGTCACGTTGACCAGACCGAGCCCTCCGGAGACCATGGAAAGCCCGAGGATAATGGTGATGATGACCTGCCCGAAGTGGGAGAAGGGGTCAACAAGGTGGCTGGTATTCAAAATGATGCTGCCATCCCCGTCGCTGCTCCTAATTTGTGCTGCAACAATACCTTTAACTTACCCAGCAGGCCCCCTTCGATCTGCCGGATCCGCTCCCGGGAGACTTTGAAACGCTTGGCAATAATGGTCAGGGTCATGGGCTCCTCCGCCAACAAGCGTTCATCCAGAATGACCTGCTCCCGTTCACTAATGGTTGCCTTAAAGGCATCCAACTCGGCATGGAACCAGGCAATAAACTCATCATCAGCCACCTGCTCTTCCACGCCGGGACCATGAGAGGCCAACATCATGGCATGGCCGACCTCCCCGTCAACGGCAGTAGGTGATTCCAAGGAGACTTCACTAAAGTCGAGGCGCTGCCCCATGGACTCAATCTCACTCTCCTTGATATGTAAGCGTTGCGAGAGCACGGAGGTCTCTGCCTCGACACCCTGAGCAGCGAGTAGCTTCTTCTCCCTGTTGAGGGAGTAAAAGAGTTTACGCTGGGCCTGGGAGGTGCCGATCTTGACCAAGCGACAGTTGTCCATGATGAACTTCAGGATGTAGGCCCTGATCCAATAACCGGCGTAGGATGAAAACTTTACCCCTCGATTGGGATCAAATTTCTTGACGGCGCGGGTCAAGCCGACATTACCTTCCTGGATCAGGTCCAAAAAATTATGCATCCAATACTTTTGGAAATCCATCACCACCCTGACCACCAACCGCAGGTTACCCGTGATCAACTGCCGCCCGGCCGAGGAGTCGGCATCATCGAAGACCCTGAAGGCCAATCGTTCCGTCTCCTCGGTGCTCAGTAATTGATAGCGGCTGATCTCACGCAGGTACTGATTAACGCCTGAATAATCAATTTTTGACAACGGATGCTCTTCTGCCCTGGCATATGCCAATGTCTGAGGTGTATGCATACGGATCACCTTTAAGTTTGATCACCAAAATTGATGGAATTGCAAAAAGCCGTGAAGCTGACCATCTGCCAATGTAATTTCAATTTGTTACGGGGCGTGCCAGCGACGGTTAAGCGGTTTTTGCGAAACCGTCAAAATTGAGGCGCTTGCCCTTGACAATAATGTTCATCAAGTAAACTGTCGGGGGCTAGCGAGTCCCATGAAAGACCCAGCCACGAACTAATCATTAAATACAGATATTGCAAGTTATACGCCAGCAAAAGAAACCAACAGCTGAATCCTACAACACACCGCCTCTTCAGATGATCATTCAACTCACCAGAAAAGCCCCACCGGGCACATACAGCGAGCATGGCAAAGGTTTGGTAATCAAAACCAATGAAAAAGTAATTCGGATTACTCCTCCGGTCTCTCCTGCAAAGTAATCCGAATTGTGCGTTCAGGAATCGGGATATGCGGATACCCCCTTGGGTAGCCTACCGGATCGTGGCTGCGGAAAGCTGTTGCGTTCCCTGATCGCTTAGGCTATCTCTCAATCCACCTTCGCTGCCGGCCTTAAGAGGCAGAGGTCGTGCCCCCCACCGGCTTCGACAGAGCACGCCCCATGTCGCCCCACGACCGCGCAACCCATTACTCAAACCATTACCAAGAGTCTCGCGTCCATGATACGTTTGATTACCCTATTGTGCCTCGGTCTGGGGCTGATCCTTAACGCCACCCTGGTGTCGGCAAACGCCACCTCCATGGTTCTCCCCCTCAAACTCGACTACGCCCTGATCCGCTCCCTGTTTGTCCAACAGGCCTTCACCGAACCGGGTGAGTCGGTAGTGGTGATCGATGAGCCGGACAGCTGCCAGTTCCTGAAGCTCGCACGGCCGGAAATCTACCCCGAGGCAGGTGCTCTCCGCCTCAAAAGCTTTGTATCTCTAAAGACGGGGCTGCCCGTTCTCAACACCTGCCAGATCCTCGTTGATCTGGAAGGGATGGTAGATGTGCGCCTGCATGTCCAGTTCGATAAAACGGGTTGGGTCCTTACCTTTCAGCCGGAGGATTTACGTTTGACCAGCGCAGACGGGCAGTCCCCCCTCCTTGCCGGCCAGCTGCCAACGCTGATCCAGGAGAGAATCTTCGCTCATCTGGATCAAGTTCAAGTCGACCTTGCCACTCCAATCCAAGGGTTACGAGAGATATTGCCCAACTTTTTTGCCGATCGGGAGCGTGCAGGGATCATCCAGTGGCTGAACAGCATTCGTCCCGGCCGAATTGAGGCAAGGCCGGAATGGTACTCCGTTGAGTTAATCATGGATGTTGCGGCCCAGGGAGCTGGGGGGAGGCAGCAAGCTGGCGAACGTCGCCTCTCGGCCGCGGAGATGCAACGGTTTATCCGTGGTTGGGAGACCTGGGACGCCTTCTTGGTTCAACAGATAGACTACCTTGGGCACTTCGGCCTTGAGGCCCAGGACCGCGCCCTGATCCTGCAAACCCTCTTGGAGAGCCGTTACCAAATGGCGAACGCCCTCTCCTCCGACCAGACCGCCCCTAGCCAGGATCTGGTCCGCATGCAGTTTGTCCACACCTGGGGACGTTTTGCCCCCATGATCCGTAAATACCTGAGCCGCGAGCCATCCACGGCGCCATTTTCCGCTCTGGCCTACCTCTCTGCGGGTGATGCCCTGGCTGCCCTGGACAAAATCGGTCCCACCGTGGGGCTGGAGATCTCCCGGGACGGTCTTATCCGTTTGGCCCGCCTGCTGACCGGCGAAGAGGGGCCGATGGATCTCGATTACTCCTTCGAGGTCGACCCCGGACTTCGAAAGATGCTGGGCTTTGGCCCGCCGCTTAAGGCCCCGGATCGGCTCTTTCCGGACGAAGAGCTGGAGCTCGACCTCCCGGTTAGCGAAGGGGGCGAAATAAAGGGACAAACATTCCTCTCCCCCGCAACCTGGCACTGGCTCTCCCCCAGTGCGGCATACGCAGCCGAGCGACCACCGATTGACCGAGAGGGCTTAAAAAAATGGCTGGTGGAGAGAGCAAATTTTGAAGCCTATCTGACAAGGATGCGCGCCCTTTTCCAGGAGGAGAGCAAGCAAATCATGGCCACCGGCAAGCTCGCTGCCGACCGCGGTGACCTCTTCACCAAGATCTTGCAGGCCACGGCCTGGCAGGAGAGCTGTTTCCGGCAATTTACGGTAAAAGGCGGAAAAATGACCTACCTGCGCTCGTGGAACAACACCTCGGTGGGGCTGATGCAGATCAATGAGCGGGTGTGGCGGGGGTTGTACCGACTCGATGCCCTGCGCTGGGATCCAGGGTACAACATCCAGGCCGGCAGCGAGATCCTGCGGATGTACCTCTCGGAGTTCGTCCTCAAGCAGGGCGCCCCCCCGTTGCCGGAGGAGGGTCTGGCCCAGGCAACCTATGCCCTCTACAACAGCGGGCCGCAAAATTTCAAAAAGTTCATGGGCCGCTATGCCAAAGGAGACTATTTAACCAGCGACAAACTGTTCCGGGATAAATACGCCTGGACCAAGGCGGGAGAGTTTGACCGGCTCAAGGTCTGTCTTTTTGGGGATTAATCTCCATAAACAACGGTTTCGGCCTGCCTCTTAAACAACCTGTGGTGCCGCCACCTGAAAGGTTCGCCCAGCCATTTCGACCCGATCACCGGGGTGCAGTTGTGCCCCTCGTCGCAGCTCCACCGCCCCGTTGACCCGGACCTCTCCTGCTTGAATCCGGGCCTTGGCCTCGCCGCCGGTGGAGACGCAGCTGGCCAGTTTCAAAAATTGCCCCAACCTGATCATTGGCTCCCTGATAATTATCTTTTCCATACCCCCCCGGAATATTTACGGTTATGATTAGCCCGAAAGGAGTAACCCCCTTTCCCCTTGGCCTGATGCCATTCCCCTTTAACTTTTCCTTCCCCCCTAGCCAACCATGAGCTTTCTCCCCACCACCCCCGAAGAGATGACTGCCCTGGGGTGGTCCCAGCCGGACATCATCCTGATCAGCGGCGACACCTACATCGACACCCCCTTCATCGGGGTGGCGCTCATTGGCCGGGTCCTGACCCAAGCAGGGTACAAGGTCGGCATCATCGCCCAACCGGAGGTGGCCACGGGCCGGGATATCCTGCGCTTGGGCGAACCACGCCTCTTCTGGGGAGTCAGTGGCGGCAGCGTCGACTCCATGGTCGCCAACTACACCGCCACCAATAAACGCAGGAACTCCGATGACTTCACCCCGGGCGGCAGCAACGACCGCCGACCGGACCGGGCGGTCATCGCCTACACCAATCTGATCCGCCAACACTTCAAGCACACCAGACCCATCGTCCTGGGAGGCATTGAAGCCAGTCTCCGCCGCATCGCCCACTATGACGCCTGGTGCAACCGAGTACGGCGCTCGATCCTCTTCGACGCCAAGGCCGACATTCTGGTCTACGGCATGGCGGAACAGACCATCCTCACCCTGGCTGACCACCTAAGCCGTGGGATCGACTTCCGCACCATCCCCGGGCTCTGTTACCCGGCCACCAGCCGGCCGGATGGCTTGCTGGAACTGCCGCCCTACCAGGAGGTGGCAACGGACCCCGCGGCCTTCATCCGCATGTTCAACACCTTCTACCTGCATAACGACCCCCTGACCGCCAAGGGTCTGTGCCAGCAGCAGGAGGGCCGCTACCTGGTGCAGAATCCGCCTGCCCCCTTGCCCAGCCCCGAGGAGCTGGACCGCATCCACGAACTCCCCTTCAGCCGCTCGGTACACCCATACTACCTGCGCCAAGGCAAGGTCATGGCCCAGGAGACCATCCAGTTTGCCCTGACCACCCACCGGGGCTGCTATGGCGAGTGTAATTTCTGCGCCATTGCCGTGCACCAGGGGCGCACCGTGGTCAGCCGCAGCGAGGCGTCCATCCTGCGGGAGGCCAGGGAGTTGACCCGCCACCCCCAGTTCAAGGGCAACATCCCGGATGTGGGCGGTCCCACCGCCAACATGTACGGCTTTGAATGCCCGAAAAAACTGAAACACGGCCCCTGTAGCCATCGCCGCTGCCTGACCCCCACCATCTGTCCCAGCCTACGGATCGACCACCGTCGTCAGCTTGGCCTGCTACGCAGCTTGGTCGAATTGGCCGGAGTCAAACGGGTCTTTGTCGCCTCCGGGATCCGCTATGACCTGATTCTAGCCGATCAGGCAGAGGGGCAGCGCTACCTGAAGGCCCTGATCAAGGACCACATCTCCGGCCAGA
>CAYSFY010000002.1:7256-14992 GCA_964430285.1 uncultured Desulfobulbia bacterium | reverse complement strand
CCCCGAACACTCGGAGACAGAGGTCCTGGCCAAGATGGGAAAACCGGGGATTGAGCCGCTCTTGGCCTTTAAGAAACTCTTTACCCGCTTCACCAGAGAGGCGGGCAAGGAGCAGTACCTGACCTACTACTTCATCGCCGCCCATCCCGGCTGCCGTGAGCAGGATATGATCCGCCTGCAGAGCTTCTGTCGACGCGAGTTGGGGGTGACCCCGGAACAGGTCCAGGTCTTCACTCCGACCCCGTCCACCTACTCAACGGTCATGTATTGGACAGGGCGCGACCCGGTGGACGGTACGCCCCTCTTTGTGGAGCGGGATAGCAAAAGGAAAGAGGCCCAGAAGTTGGCGGTGACAGGGAAGAAACCCCCGGTCCATCCTCGCGGTTGCACGACAAGGAGAGAAGCAGGGCGGAAGGCGCCTGATCCAACTACGCCTCAGAGGGGTGGCCGACGCCGGCGGGTTTAACCGTCGGCAAACTTGGTCTTCATCAGCAGAATCTGCCCGATGCTGGCGAGGAAGAGGTCTAAAAGTTCCGGATCAAAATGCCTCCCCCGGCCGGCCTTCAGGATATCGATGGCCTCTTCGGCGGGCATGGCGGCCTTGTAGACCCGGTGCGAGGTCAAGGCGTCAAAGACGTCACAGATGGCGGTGATCCGGCCGGAGAGGGGAATATCCTTGCCCACCAAACCGCCGGGGTAACCGGAACCGTCGAATTTTTCGTGGTGGGTGAGGGCAATCTCCGCCCCCAGGAGCAAGAGGTCGGAGTGGGAACCTTCAAGGATGCGGAAACCGATGTCGGGGTGGGTCTTAATGACCTCGAACTCCTCCTTGGTCAAGGCCCCGGGTTTTAACAAGATGGCGTCGGGGATGCCGATCTTGCCGACATCATGGAGCGGCCCCGCCACCCGCATCTGTTCGCAGAACCCTGCCGCGCATCCGGCCTCCCGGGCCAGGATATCACAATAGGCCCCGATACGGATGGTATGCTGGGCCGTCTCGTTGTCCCTAAACTCCGCCGCCTTGGCCAGACGGGTAATGGTCTCCTCACGGGCCTCGCGACTCTCCTGCTCGGCCTCCATGAGTTTTTTGGTCCGTTCCTGAACCATCACCTCCAGCTCTTCACTGTACTTGCGGTTGTTGATCTCCAGCTCCCGTCGCCTTAAGGCATTGGCGATACAGATCAACAGTTCGTTGCGGCAAAAAGGTTTGATGATGTAGCCGTAGGCCCCCATCTCCAGGGTCCGCACCGCCACATTGCGGTCATCCACGGCAGTGGCCATGACGATGGCCATCTCCTCATCAATGAGGGCTGCCGAGCGCAGCAGGTCAAGGCCCGACTTGTCCGGCATATTGATGTCTGAAATCAACAGGGAGAATCGCTCTTTGGCCAGAATTGACATGGCCTCATCGACCCCGGAAGCGGTCATGCACTCATGCCCTTCCCGGCTGACGATCTGAACGATGAGGCCGCGGATCGGCTCCTCATCATCGACAATCAATATCTTATGTCGTTGTATCGTGCTCATCGTTCACCAAGGGGATAAATCGTTTCGTCAAAGTGCTTTCGGCCGAATTGCTGCGGGGTGACCCTCATTTATTACTACGGGGATCACCGGCTACAAATGCCAACAAGATACATGATTTTTCCTGAAAATCCAAAAAAAAACTCCCGAGTTCCAGAAAAGCGGAACCAGGGACAAGATGGAGGGGATCAACCTCAGCAGATCCGCGGCAACTGTTCGGCCACCGGCATCTCCAGGACCCGTTTGACCCCCAAGCCGGTGCGCAGGGCAACCAGACCGTGGTGTTCGTCCACCACCTCACCGATATCCCTGGCCCCGCGCCCAAGTTCATGCCCCCGCATGGCGGCGAGTACCCGCTCGGCATCCCGGGGGCTGACCACGGCCAACAACTTCCCCTCGTTGGCCACGGTCAAGGGATCAAGGCCAAGGAGTTCGCAGGCCCCCCTGACCGCCGGGTGGACCGGCAGTGAGGCCTCATCCACGACAATGCCGAACCCGGCACTCCTGGCGAATTCGTTGACACTGGTCGCCACTCCCCCCCGGGTGGGGTCGCGCAAGACCCGAATCTCCTGGGAGGCATGGAGCATCACCGCCACCAAGCCATGGAGGGCCGCGGTGTCGGATTGGATGGTGGAGATGAAGGAGAGCTGCTCGCGGCTGGTCAACACCGCAAGCCCATGGTCACCGATGGTCCCCGAGACCAGGACCCGGTCACCGGGGCGGATATGGGTGGCATCCAAATCCAGCCCCTCAGGCACGCAACCGAGCCCCGAGGTGTTGATGAAGATCTTGTCGCACTTACCCCGGGGGACCACCTTGGTGTCACCGGTGACGATCTGCACCCCGGCCTTCAGCGCCGCCTGTTCCATGCTGACCAGGACCCGGTGCAGGGTCTCCATGGCCAACCCCTCTTCCAGGACCAAGGCCACACTCAGGTAGAGCGGCATGGCCCCGGACATGGCCACGTCGTTGATGGTACCGTTGATAGCCAGTTCACCGATGGTGCCACCGGGAAAGAAGATCGGATCGACCACGTAGGTATCAGTGCTAAAGGCAACTCTTCCCGGCGGCATGGTCAACACCGCCTGATCGTTTAGGCGGTTCAAGGTCTGATTGGCAAAGCGGGGCAGGATCATGGTGGAGATCAACTCGGCGGAGAGTTTACCGCCAGAGCCATGGGCCAACTGCACAGCGTCATAACGCATGATGGGCAAGGGGCAGGAAAAATTGGTCATAGCCATTACATCTTATACTGAAAGTAAGCGGCGCAGGCCCCTTCGCTGGAGACCATGGTGGCGCCCAGCGGGTGTTCGGGGCGACACCTCGTGCCATAGGCTGGACACTGATCCGGCCTCTTCATGCCGGTGAGGACGAGACCGCTGATGCACTCCGCCGATTCGCGGGGGGTGATGCCGGCCACCGCGAATTTATTGGCGGCATCAAAGGCCGTGAACTCCTCCCGCAACATCAAGCCGCTCTTGGGTAACAGACCAAGCCCCCGCCACTTCTGGTCCTTGACCTGAAACACCCGGTCCACCATCTCCCGGGCCAGGGGGTTCCCCGCCACCCGCACTGAACGGCTATACTGATTCTCCACCTCGTGGCGCCCGGATTCCAGCTGACGGATGAGCATCAACAGCCCTTCCAGGATATCGTTGGGTTCAAGCCCGGTGACCACGATGGGGATGTGATACTCGGCAGAGATGGCCTCATACTCACCCATGCCCATCACCGTGCAGACATGGCCCGCAGCCAAATAGCCCTGGACTTGATTGTCCGGTGCGTCAAGCAGGGTGCGCATGGCCGGCGGCACCAGGACATGACAGGTGAGGACGCTAAAGTTGGTCAACCCCTCCCGGGCGGCCTGCACCACCGCCATGGCGTTACCCGGGGCCGTGGTCTCAAAGCCGATGGCAAGGAAGACCACCTGCCGCTCGGGGTTGGCGCGGGCGATCTGCACCGCCTCCAAGGGAGAGTAAACGATGCGCACCTCAGCCCCGGCGGCCCGGGCGGAGAGCAGGTCCTGCTCACTCCCCGGCACCCGCAGCATATCGCCAAAGCTGCAAAAGATCACCTCTGGCCGCTGGGCAATGGCAATGGCCTGATCAATGATCTCCAGCGGGGTGACGCACACCGGGCACCCCGGTCCATGAACCAGACGGACCTCGGCAGGGAGGACCTGATCGATACCCATGCGCACAATGGCATGGGTCTGACCGCCGCACACCTCCATGATCACCCACGGTTTGCTCACCAGACGTCTGATCTCGTCTACCATCAATCGGGCCACGCCGGGATCACGAAACTCGCTTAGGAATTTGCTCATGCCACTCTCCCGATCAACCTTGTCCCTGGCCTGCCCGCAACTGATCGGCCTTCTCCAGCAACTCCTGCCACAGGGCCAAGGTCTTCATGGCCTCATCCTCGTCGAGAATGGAGAGGGCAAACCCGGCATGGACCACGGTGTATTGGCCGATTGCAATCTCGGGGACATACTCCAGGCAGACCTGGGAGACGACGCCGTCATAGTCCACCTCGCCCATCTTCAGGCCGGTGTTCTCGAATATCTTGATCAATCTTCCGGGGATGGCAAGACACATGGGGTGCTCCGATTTTGGTAAAGGAGATTTGACGGTATCGCAAAAAACGTTCAACCGCCGCTGGCACGCCCCGTAACACATTGACATTACATTGGCAGATGGTCAGCTTCACGACTTTTGGCGAGTCCATCAGATTTGACAGCTAAAACAGTTGCCCAGGAATTAGAGAGAATACCACACTCAAAAGGAAGTTGCAGTGCGAAACAATCCGGAGTTGGCGGGCCATCACCATTTTTTTTGTCACCCGTCTTGAAGTGTGGTATACAACCACCTCACTTCAATCCCCTGACCTGACGTGGACAATGGCAATCAGAATAGCACTCAACGGCTTTGGCAGAATTGGCCGCCAGATAACGAGATCACTCTTCTCTGGATGCGGCGCCGGCCTTGAGCTCAGGGCCATCAACACCCTGGAGGCCGTCGACTGTGCAGCCCATCTCCTGCGCTACGATAGTAATCACGGCCCCTTTGGTCAAACCGTGGAGAGCCGTGGCCAACAACTTTGCATTGCCGGCCAGAGCGTCACCTTCCTGAACCAGCCGGACCCCAGCCTCCTCCCCTGGCGCGAGTTGGGCATTGATCTCGTCATTGAGGCCAGCGGCCAATTGAGCCAGGGTCATAAGGCCGCCCAGCACCTTAAGGCCGGGGCCAGCAAAGTGCTGATCACCGCCGCGGCCGACACCCCCGACCTCACCCTCTGCCTGGGCGTCAACCAGGATCTCTACCGCCCAAGCCAACATCACATCATTGCCGCCAGTAGCTGCACCACCAACTGCCTGGCCCCGGTGGCCAAGCTGCTCCATGACCGCTTCACCATTCAGACGAGCCTGGCCACCTTTCTCCACTCGTACACCAGCAGCCAGAACCTGCTGGACCTCCAGCACGGCGTTGATTTGAGGCGGATGCGGGCCGCCGGCCGAAACATCATACCAACCACCACCAGCGCCAGCCACCAGCTGCCGGAGGTCATCCCCGCGCTCAAGGGTAAATTTGCCGCCCTGGCCATCCGCGTGCCCACCCCGGTGGTCCACCTCGCCTCGTTTACCGCCTCGGTCAAGCGCCAGACCACCAGGGATGAGCTCATGAACCTGTTTACCGAGGAGGCGGAGCGGGGCGCGCTTCAGGGGATCCTGGCGGTCAGCGCCGCCCCCTTGGTCAGCATTGATTTTAAAGGCAGCTCCCCATCAGCCATCGTTGATGCCGCCAGCATCAAGGTCATCGGGGGTGATATGATTCAGCTGATGATCTGGCACGACAACGAATCTTCTTATTGCAAACGGATCATTGATCTTGTTAGATATGTGGGACATATTCAAGATGCATGGTAAAAAGGGTTGGTCAACACCACCCGCCGCCCACCATCCGGACATGCAATACCACCTCTTCACCGCTTTGCCTGCCCGGCAAGGCCCAACCACACGCAAAGGAACGAAAGCAATGGCCCAACCCAAATGCCTTACCCTGTTGGCATCTCTCCTAATCGCCTCCCAACTCTTTATGTTGAACAGTGGCTGCACCAAGAAGATCGACAAGAAAAAAGAGTACGCCGCCGTTGTTAATGAAAAACCCATTACCCGAAAGGAACTCTCTGCGGAACTCGATCGCATCAAACAGCGATTTTATGGCACCACGGCCATGACCGACCAACAGGCCTCCCAGATTGAGGGGGAAATCATCGAAATCATGATCGGCGGCGAGCTCCTCTATCAGGCCAGCCAAAAGGACGGCATCCAGGTGTCGGAGGATGAGATCAAGGAGCAGATGACCAAGAGTAAGGCCGAGTTCCCGGATACCGAGAAGTTCAAGAACACCTTCACGGAACAGGATCTCGCCAAAAAGATCGCCACCGAAAAGTTCATCGCCAAGACCTTTGCCGATACCACCACCATCACCGAGGAGCAGGCCCGTAAATACTATGAGACCAACCTGGCCGATTTCACCAGACCGGAACAGGTGCTGGTCAGCGATATCCTGATCAAGGTCAAGGATGATGCCCCTAAAGCGGATACGGAAAAGGCCATGGCCACCTTGAAGGAGCTCCAGCAACAGCTGGCCAAGGGCGCTGATTTTGCCGAACTGGCGAAGAAACACTCGGAAGACGCCACCGCTGCTTCGGGTGGCATGATGGGTTTTGTCCTGCGCGGACAGACTGAGAAGGCCTTTGAAGAGGCGGCCTTTACCCTTGAGCCCGATAAGACCGCCATCGTCCAGACCAAGGCCGGCTACCACCTGATCAAGGCCACTGACAAAAAGGCAACCATGGTCATCCCCTTTGAGGATGTCTCGGAGAAGCTGCGAAATTTCTTAAAACAGCAAGAGATCCAGAAAAAGATCGACACCTTCATCAAGGCCGAGCGCCAGAAGGCCAAGGTTGAAGTCTTTCTCTCCCAATGGACAGCCAAAAAAGAATAGCCCTCCTCCGGGAGATCGATCTCTTCCGCTCCTTTGACGACGGTGAACTCTCCGCCTTCGCCGAAACGATCGAAGAGCTGGATATCCCTGCCGGAACAGTCCTCTGCACCGAAGGCGCCCCTGGTCAGGAGATGTTTATCCTGATTCAAGGGGCGTTGCAGATTTTCAAGGGCAAACGGGCCATCACCACGCTCCACCCCATCGATTATATCGGGGAGATGGCCATCATTGAGGAGAAGCCCAGATCCGCCACCGTGGTCAGCAGCACCCAGGCCAAGCTGCTGCGCATCACCACCGCCCAATTCAAGCACTACCTCGCCGCCCAGCCCAAATCCCTGGTCTCCATGATGCAGACCTTGAGCCAGCGGATCAGGAAAGACACCAAGAAACTGGCATTGGAGTACGAAAAGGCCAACATCCTGATCCATGACATGCGCAATGCCATGACCGCCTTCCTGCTCCTCGACCTCATGGCCAAGGCCCCTCTGCCGCCGGAGATGGAACGCTATGTCGCCCTGCTGCAAAAAGGACGGCGAGACATCGCCACCATGATGGACGAGGCCCTGGCCAATGCCAAGCGCTTGCAATTTTGTAAGCTGCTGGATGCCAACTCCCTGACCACCCTGGTCACCGACGTGACCGCCTCCTTGAGCTGTCACCCGGATCTCGCGGACAAGCACGTCGAGATCGTAAGCAGCCAGGCCATCCCCGACTTTGCCTTTAACAGCATCGATATCGGCCGCGTCATCACCAACCTGGTGATTAACGCCGGTCAGGCCAGCCCGGCGGGCAGCACCATCCGCATCACCCTCTCCCAGGAAGATGAACAGGCGGCAGTCGAGGTCGCCGATCAGGGCAGCGGTATCGCCCCCGCCATCCAGGCCAAGATCTTCCTCCCCCAGTTCACCACCAAGGAGAACGGCATCGGTTTGGGCCTCGCCTCCTGCAAAGAGATCATCGAGACCCAGCACGGCGGCACCATCTCCGTGCACAGCCGGGAAGGGTCCGGCGCCACCTTCCGTTTCACCCTGCCGTTGACCCAAGGCCGCCGATGATTGCCGCTGCCGAGGCTTACCACGCGCAGGTGATTGCGGCGGCGGAAGATGCGAACAGAGTGCGGGAGGAGACGGCGGACTTGCGTCTGTGGCGTGTCGAACAACTCGACGGACCCATCCCGGTTCCGCCTGCCCCAGCCCGCGC
>CAYSFY010000002.1:0-7246 GCA_964430285.1 uncultured Desulfobulbia bacterium | reverse complement strand
GTGATTGCGGCGGCCTCATTCCTCTCCGCGCGCCTTGCCTCGCCTCCCCAGATCGTCTGCATCTCCGGCACCGGCCAGGATCTCCTGCCCCAGGGGTTTCAGGTTGAGGGGGAGATCCCTTTCGCCGAGATCCCAAATTTTCCACAGGCCACGGTGCCTGGGCACCCGGCCCTCCTTGTCCACGGCAGGCTGGGGGAGAAGGGTGCCATCTTTCTGCAAGGCCGTGTCCACTGGTACGAGGGGTACGACGCCCGGATTATCACCCTGCCTGTCCGGGTCATGGCCGAGTTGGGTGCCCACGTGTTGATCATCACCAACTGCGCCGGCGGCCTCAATCCCGCCTTTGCCGCGGGTGACCTGATGATGATCAGCGACCATCTCAACTTCATGGGCGTTAACCCCCTACGCGGAGCCAACCGGGAAGAGTGGGGACCTCGCTTTCCCGATCTCTCCCAGGCCTACTCCCGACGCCTGCTGGCCATGGCCGACGAGGCCGCGAGCCGACTCACGATCCCCCTGCGGCGCGGGGTCTATTGTGCCGTGGCCGGTCCCAGCCTGGAGACCCCGGCCGAGACCAGGTTCCTCAGAAACTGCGGGGCCGATGCCGTGGGCATGTCCACGGTGCCCGAGGTCATTGTCGCGGTTCACGCGGGGCTTGAAATCTTTGGCCTATCTATCATTGCCAACGTCAATAATCCAGACGCAATGCAACCGATCCGCATGGATGAGGTCATCGCCCAAGTCAAAAAGGCGGAGGAGTCCACCCGCCGCTTGCTGACCGCCATCATTAAGGGTTGTTAGCAAAGATGAGGCAGCGGCGGACCCATGACTGAACAGACCACCACCCATGATGCCGTGGCGTCGCCCCTGCCTCCCGCGCCACCCTACTTCGCGGTCTCCACCCACAAACTGGTGGCCATGTCCCTGTGCACGGTGGGTTTGTACGGAACGTACTGGTTTTACAAGAATTGGGCGCTGATTAAGGCCCGGGAGAAGCGCAACATCTCGCCGGTATGGCGTTCGCTCTTGGAATTTCTCTTCTGTTATTCGTTGCTCATCAGGATCCGGGAGACGGCCAGGGCGCAGCACATCGATCTCTCCTTGGCCGTCGGCCCTCTGACCGCAGGGTTTATCCTCGTCGGAGCGTTGGGGGCCGGTCCCACCCCGTGTTGGCAGCTCTCGGCCCTGGCGATCTTCTTTCTGGTGCCGGCGCAGAAGGCGGTCAACCGCATCAATGCGCAACTGGCCCCGGGTCACGACGAGAATCGCTCCTTTTCCGCGATCAACATCGCCACCATGGCCGTTGGCGGCACCCTCACCCTGGCGTCCTTACTCTGGACGCTCCTCCCTGCCTGATGAGACATGCCGCTTTGATGGCCGAGTCGTAAGCCGTTAATCCCCTTCGAATTCAGTCAAGGAAAAGACCTTATACCCCTTGTCCAGCAACTTCCGCTCGCCACCGACATCGGGGAGGTTGACGATAAAAGCCATCTCCGCCACCACGCCGCCCAGCTTTTCCACCAGGGCCGCGGCGGCCAAGGCCGTGCCACCGGTGGCCAGCAGGTCATCCACCAACAGGACACGAGTACCGGGGAGGAAGGCGTCCTTATGGATCTCGATGGTATCGGTGCCATACTCCAGGGCATACTCCTGGCTGACCACCTCGGCCGGCAGTTTCCCTGCCTTCCTGATCGGGGCAAACCCCTTGCCCAGGGTGTAGGAGAGGGCGCCGCCCATGATAAAGCCCCGGGCCTCGATGCCGGCAATGAGGTCGTACTCAACGTCCTTGGTGATATAGCGCTGGGTAAGGCTGTCAACCATCAGCCTGAAGCCGACGGGGTCTTTGATCAGGGTGGTGATATCGCGGAACATGATCCCCTTCTTGGGGTAATCGGGGATGGAACGGATCTTGGATTTGATCGGCATGGTGCCCTCCTCAGGCAAATGTAAAAGGTTAAACTGACATCAACCGCGGCAGAGATCGTCATACTCCTGGATGCGGGGGATGGTGTCGACAAACAGCTTGATCACATTGTGGGCGTTCTTGCGCATGGTGGCCAGGATCATCTCCCAGGTCACCGACTCTTCGTCCTCGTGCCAGCAGTCGTAGTCGGTGGACATGGCCACGGTGGCGTAGTGGATCTTCTGTTCGCGGGCCAGATTGACCTCGGGCACGGTGCTCATGTTGATGACGTCGGCATTCCAGCCGCGAAACATGTGGCTCTCGGCCCGGGTGGAGAAGCGCGGGCCTTCGATGGTGACCACCGTCTTGTTGGCATGGGCCGCAATCCCGAGCTTCGCGGCACCATCCGCCAATAGCTGACGCAGGTTGGGACAAAAAGGGTCGGCCATGGGGGTGTGGACCACCGGCCCCTGATCAAAGAAGGTGGTCTCCCGCCTCTTGGTAAAGTCGATAAACTGATCCGGCAGGACCAAGTGTCCCGGTTCAATCTCCCGGCGCAGGGAACCGACCGCGGTGGCAGCCAGGATATGGGTGCACCCCTGCTCCTTCAAGGCCCAGATGTTGGCCCGAAAGTTGACCCCGCTGGGGTAGATCGAGTGGTCCTTGCCATGCCGGGCCAGGATCGCCACCGGCACCCCGGAGATGGTGCCGCAGGTGAGCGATGACGACGGGCTCCCATACGGGGTGGTCACTGTCACCTCTTGCGCCTCTGCCAAGATCTCCGGGTCATCAAGCCCGGAGCCACCAATAATGCCAACCTTTACCATACCCCTCCCCTTGCAAAAAATTTCAAGCAGCGGCCTCACGCCCCTACCCTGCCCTAGGTTGAGCAACTGCCCACCATGATTTAACCCTTTGTATTTACTTAACGATTATTGCGGTGTCAAGTTGAAATGGCCGGCGGATTCAAGGTAGTCCCAAGGCGAGAGCGCCTCCACCACTTCCAGCGGCCTGCCCACCTCATATGGGCACAAACCGCTGGCCACAAAATTCCATTGCCGTGGCCGGGATTTATGGCTATAACTGCACTATCCCATGCGTTATCTGGGATCTGCAACAAATTCAACCTGGGAGGCCGATCATGTTTGGATTGGGAATGCCTGAGTTACTGGTCATCCTGGTGATCATCGTCATCATCTTCGGGGCTGGCAAACTGCCTGAAATTGGCTCCGGCATTGGCAAGGGCATCAAGAATTTCAAGGAGGCCACCAAGTCCGACCCTACGAAAAAGGTTGAGGACACCAGTGACCAGGACAAGACGGCTTGAGGGCTACCCCCCTCCTGCCGCACAACAAAGGAGAAGAGTATGTTTGGATTAGGGACACCTGAATTGATTGTGATCATGGGCATCGCCTTTCTGGTCTTTGGCGGCAAAAAGCTCCCTGAACTCGGCGCCGGCCTCGGCAAAGGGATCAAGGCCTTCAAAAATGGCCTCCGCGATGTGGAAGAGAGCGGCAAGACCATGCTGGAAGAGAACGTCCCGGGTCTCAAGGAGGTCAACACCTTGAAACAGGAGGTCAAAGAGGCATCCACACTCACCTCGTAATTGTTGCAGTTTCGCTCCTGAAGCGACAGCAAACAGTGATAAAAAAAAAGCCCGGCTCACGCCGGGCTTTTTTTATGCCGCGAGCCACATTCACCCCTCAACCACCCGATTCCGACCAGCGTTTTTCGCCGCATAGAGGGCATCATCGGCCCGCTTCAGCAGGTGGTCAGGCACATCACCGCACCGTATGGTGGTCACCCCGAGACTGATGGTCACCTGAATGTTCACCTCACTACAGACCACGTGCAGCGTAGCGATATGAGTCCGAAAGCGCTCGGCAAAGCTGAGGGCATCCAGGGCTGAGGTCTCGGGTAGGATGCAACAAAACTCCTCACCCCCATAACGGGCCAGGCAATCAGAACTCCTGGCCAGGTGGGAGATCTCCGTGGCAATCGCCTTCAGGACGCTGTCGCCGCACTGATGGCCGTAATTGTCATTTACCGCCTTGAAAAAGTCGATATCAAACATGACCAGACTCATCTCGCGCTTGTAGCGCAAATGCCGCTCGCATTCGGATTGTAAGCGCGACTCCAAGTATCGCCGGTTGTAAATCCCGGTCAACGGGTCTTTGGTGTTCAAATCCAACAGCCGCTGTTCCGAGGCTGCGAGTTCGGTGACATCCTGAACTATGAGAAAAAGACTATTGATGGTGTTGTCCTGGTCTCGAAGTGGCCCCATGGTACAACTCTGTTGCATGAACTCAAAGGTGCTGCCGAAGGAACTCTCCGGCTTAAAAGGAAAGAGGTAGCGATGGAGTTTTTGCGAAAAAAAGGCGAAATTGCCAAACAGGAACACAGCCTTACAATTTTTGGTGAAGCGTTGCGCATTCAGGCCGGGATAGAAATCAAAGATTGGCGAACCGATAATTTCTGCCGCCGTGATGCCGCTGTGCAGCTCCATCCACCGATTCCAGTAGAGGACCCGCAACTCTCGATCAAAGGTTACCAACCCGATATTCACTGTATCAAATATCTGGGCCAACTCACTCATATTTTTCCATGAACTCGGCTAACGCCTTGCGCAGCCAAGAGATCGATTCACACCTGGTGACTAGAAACAAAAAACCACTGACCGCCCGCTCGTTAAAGGTAAAGACGGTGCGCAGGACAATGGCGGAGGAGTCAAGTTCGAAGATATTGGCGGGGATGGCATTACTGGCGTGATTGTCGACCACAATCCGCGGCGGCGAATAGGTTACCCGGTCGGCGAGCAGTTCGGCCACTTTGCCGACACAGGCCCCGATCAGAATATTACCGATCTCCATCAGGGTCTCTTTTTCCATGCCATCGACAAAGGCCGATTCAAAGTGGGGGTCCTGACCTTCGCCCATGATGGTCACCAACTCCTTCCCCGCACCCGCCGGAAAGATGAGGAAGGCGCTCCCCTTGAACTCACCCCAGAAGTGCTGCTCAACCATGCAGATCGTCTCATAGCCAACGATCTCGTCCTGGAGATAGCAAGGAAGATCCACCGCCTTTAAGACCTTGATGTACGGAACATTCAACACCACAAAGACATTGATCATCTCCGCCAGATCCGCGGCGGCCTGACCAAAGGCGATGTTCATGATCTCCTGAAGGATGTCCCGCTCTTCGTCGGAGAGCAGGACCTGATCCTGTTCCATGGCCGTCACCCTAATTTTCCCTCGACCTGGGCCAGGGCTTCCCGCACACTCTCTTTGGAGGGCGGCTTTTTCAAGACCATGAAGGCCCCCAGATCCATGACCCGAGAGACGGATTTGATCTGCACATCAGCCGTGGCCACGATGACCATGGCCCGGGGATCATACTTACGGATCTCCGCCAAGGCGGCGGTGCCATCCATGACCGGCATGGTCAGATCCATAAAGGTGATGTCGGGCTTGATCTCCTTGTAAAGTTCGAACCCGGCCAAACCGTCACCCGCCTCATAAAACTCATAGGGGGTCTCTTTGGGGATGCAACTCTTCAGGATCTTTCTGGAGATCGGTGAGTCATCAACAATCAGGATCTTTTTTGCCATGCGTACCCCGTCCCTGTCCATCAATCGTCAAAATTGCCGGCCGGACCCTTGTCCGTGGCCAAGGCGGTGGCCCGCTGCCTGATCCGCTCCTCGCTCCACTCAGCCGGGTCTTCAAGGCGCGTACACTTCGCACCCAAATCAAAGGTGCCGGCCGTGAGGATCGCCTCCATGGCCAGGGGCGCCGTATCTCCGGCATTGAAGACGTTGACCAGCATGGAGTAGACAAACTCCTCCACCCGTCTGACCATCCGCTCCCTGATCGCCTGGGGTTGCCCCATGAGCCGTGGTTCAAAGGGCAGATTCAGGCTCTTATAGTTGCCCCCCTTCCACCCCTTCTCCTGGGCGTAGGCGACCATCTCGTGCCACATCTCTTCACTCACCCCTTCTCCCGGGACCTTGATGAAGTTGCCATCTGCATCCAGGATGGCATTACCATAGTCATTGACCTCCACCCCCCAGGAGACCATCTGCAGGGCGGTGGCGACATTGGCCTTGGTGGTCCTGGTCTGGGCGGCAATCTCCCGCAAGCGGTCCGATGAGTTGCCGGAGGTGCCATGCTGGGCACCCGAGACCTTGTACGGCTCAAGCTGCCGGTGGATCTCGGCGGTCAACTCCACTTGGATCCCTTGGCCGCTGGCCTCCAGTCCGTGGGAGGTGCCGTTATTTAAGGCAATCCAATCGGCAAAGATGCCATGGGCATTCATCCCGCGGATCAAGAACCCGGCATCATCCACCGTGGACAACCCCTGGTCGCCCTTGATCTCTCCCACCTCGGTCTCCAAGCCGGCCCAGGACGGGATGAAGGGGTTCAAGGCGATATTGGCGAGCAGGTTTTGGTCATCGGCCATGTGGGAGGCATCAATGGCAATGGAGGTGATCCCCGCCTCAAAGAGGGTCGGGATCTCGGTCTTGGCAAAGGCCAGGTCCGACGGCTTCTTGATCCCGTAGTGGTCGGCATGGACCGCCACCGGCACCGTGATCCCCATCTCATTACAGGCGGCATCCACCTGCATGGCCATATTCCAGTAGTTGGTCGGGCAATAGGCCTTGGCCCCGCCCTCGGAGCGGGCGATCTCAATGATCAGGCAGGCGTTGGCCCGTTGGGCGGCCCGCAAGGCGCCACGGATAACAAAATTGTTGCGGCCGTTGGCCGCCATGGTCATGGCCCGACCCTTGGCGATCAAGGCCCGGTCAATCACCTTGCCGCTGACAATCAAGGCCTTGGAGTTGGGAAACAACTTAACGATATTCGGTGGCCTGCCAACCTGAAGCGCCTTTTGGAAATCAGCCATTAACTCTCTCCTTCAATAAGTAGTATGCGAATCCGTTGAACTCAACGTAAAAGCCGCTCAAGCAAACGCCCCCGCCTTTGCTGATCACGAGGGCAAAATGCGTGCGGAATTGTTACCGTTTGCTTAGGGGGTCATACCAATCCCTTGCGGCCGATTTACCATAGCAGAAAAATAACCTAAGTCAAAATATTCCGACCCCTACCACCAAGAAAAACTGAGCCTACGGCAGAGTGCCCCTGTTAAAAATCCATCTGAAAGCTGTAGACATCGTCCTCCAGGTGGCTGGTGACCGTGAGCCCGCAATGGTTGAACACCGCCTGCATCTTACGGTTATCACGCAGGACCTCGGCGGTAAAGCCCCTGATCCCGCTCTGCTTGGCCCGCACCACCAAGGCCTCGAACAGCAGCTTACCGATCCCCTTGCCCTGCCACTCGTCGCGCACC
>CAYSFY010000001.1:111904-116765 GCA_964430285.1 uncultured Desulfobulbia bacterium | reverse complement strand
CCGGCGGCACCCCCCACAGCCGTGCCTGAGACCCCGTCAGCCCCGGAGGGCAACGTGGTGGCGCCGGTGGCAGCTCCACCGCCGGAGATTAAACCCAAGGGACGATGGCAGCGGCCCGGCAGAGAGCTGCCAACTAGCCAAGATCAGGTTGGGGGTGGAAGGGATCGGCAATCGCCCGCGCCTCCGGCACCAGGGGGAGAGAGTGGCACCATGCCCACCAACAGGGAGCTGCCGTCACCTCCCGCGCCACCTCCTGCCAGCAGGGAAGATGGCCGTGGGCAGAGGTTCGGCAGGGAGTCCCTTCCTGGCCAGGAGGGAAGGGGGGCACCACGCGGCCAGCAGCGTTTGATCTCGCCTCCCTCACCAAGAGAGGAGCTCTCCTCCCCCCCGGTGGAGAGTGGGGTGGTGGTGCCACAGCCATCGGTACCGTCATCGGAGAGCGGGAAACGATTTCGTTCGGCCCCGCCACCCGTGCCGGAGGCCATGCCCGCCGAGCAGAACGGCAGGGAGATGGGTAACGAGGGCAGGGGCCGTCGGTTGATCAGGCCTCAAGTTGCCTCGCCCCCTCCCCAGGTTGCCCCGCCTCCGCCCATGGAGGAGAGTGTGCCGAGAGAGGAGCAACGGATCAGGGAACGGCAGCAACCCGAGGCCCCTGCCGCGCAAGCGCCCATGGGGAGAGCGCTACGCGGGAGAGGCCGGCAGGAGATGGCGCCCGCAGTTGGCGGGGCGGAGGGAGGGGTGCCATCTGCCGCCGTCAGCCAACCGGGGCGGAGGGGGAAGCCATCTCCAGCAGCGGCGGACGAGAAGAACAAGGATGAAAAGGAGGAGCAGCTGCCCGCAGCGGAAGGGCAGTGACCATGGGCATCTTCTCTTTAGCCGCGCGACATGGTGAGAGCCCGTGAGCAGTCCATCGCAACTTGCGGAGGGCGGGATCTCTCGGCAATCCTTTGCCTTCCGCATCCAGGGTCGTCCCATGTGCCGGGTGACCCCGGCGACTTAGACCGCCCCGGGGAGCAATCTGCCGAGTTGGTAAACCAGGACGGCAAGGGTAAAGGCGAAAGAGGTGTTGAACACCACGGAGAACAACGCCCACTTCCACGAGCCGGTCTCGCGGGCGATACAGACCACGGTGACTAAGCAGGGGGCGTAAAACATGACAAACAGGATCAGGGCCAAGCCGCCGGTCTTGCTCATGCCTGACTCCTTGGCCAAGGTGGCGGACAAGGAGCCTGTCTCCGCACTATCAACCTTGCCCAGGGAGTAGGCTGTGCCCATGGTGGCGACGATGATCTCCTTGGCGGCAAAGCCGCCAACCAAGGCGATGTTGGTGCGCCAATCAAAGCCGGCATACTGGCTGATCCCCTCCATGGCGGTGCCGATGCGCCCGGCGATAGAGTATTTCAGGGCGGCCTCGGCCTCCTGGTTGTCAATCACCCTGACCCTCTCCTTGAGTTGGGCCGCCTTGCTGGGCATGGCCTGATCCCGAGTTGCCGCTCCCTGCTCTCCCATCCCCCCCGGGGCAAAGCTTGCCGCCACTGCCTGGCGTTGCTGAGCATACTGTGCTTGCTCACCCACCGGCAGTTCCGGAAAGGTCATCATCGCCCAGATCAGGATGGAGATGGCCAGGATGACGGTACCCGCCTTCTGCACATACTGCCATGTCCGCTCCCAGGTGTGGATGAAAAGCCCTTGGATGGTCGGCAGGCGATAGGGGGGGAGCTCCATGACGAAGGGGGTGGCATCTCCTCGGATGATGGTCATCCTGAGCAGTTTTGCCACCACCACGGCGCCGATCCAGGCCACCAGGGTGAGGATAAACATCATCTGACTCTGGCCATCGTGAAAAAAGGTGGCGATGAGCAGGGCCAGCACCGGGAGCTTGGCGCCACAGTTCATGAAGGGGGTGGTCAGGATGGTGGCCAAGCGTTCATTTTTGGAGCGCAGGGTCCTGGCGGCCATCACCCCCGGCACGGCACAGCCGCCGGCGATCCCCCCGGAGACGATATAGGACATGACCGAGCTTCCGTGCAGGCCGAAGATTCTGAGGATCCTGTCCATCATGTAGGCCACTCGGGCCAGGTAGCCGGAGTCTTCCAGGAAGGCGATCCCCAAAAACATAAAGGCGATGATCGGCACAAAACCGAGGACGCCGCCGACCCCGTCAATCATCCCCGAGACGATCAGCGACTTCAGATGGCCATTGGGCAGGGTGGCGCTCACCAGTTCGGAAAGCCAAGCGAAAAAGCTCGCGAACCAGGCGACCGGGTGCTTGCTGTAGGTAAAGGTGAACTGGTAGAGGCCAAAGAGAGTGGCCAGCATGATGAGCGGGCCGATAAACCTGTTGGTCAGCACCGCATCGATCCTGTCGGTGAGGAAGAGCCTGTTCTGGTCGAAGTGGTAGCTGACTATTTTGTCCAGCAGGAGGCCTTTGATGTATCCGTAGCGATAATCCGCGATCATCGCCTCTGGGGTGGTGTCCAGGGTTGCCAGGAGGTGTCTTTCGACCTTGGCGGCGATCGCATCCAGTCGGCTCGCAGCCTCGTGGTTGCGGCTCCTGCTCTGGTCGATGATCCGCGCATCCTGTTCCAGGTATTTGAGGCCGACCCAGCGCGCGGGATAGAGTTCGGTCAATAGGCTGGCCTCCATGATGACTCCTGCCATCTCGTCAAGGGCCGTGTCCAGGTCTTCACCATAGGAGAGGCTGAGAACGGGTCCAGCATAGGTCGCCCATCCCTTGATCGCCTCGGCCAACAGCTCGGAACTCCCCTGGCCGGTGCGCGCGATAATGGGCACAACCGGGGTGCCGAGGCGTTTGCCTAGCCTCTCTGCATCAATGTCGATGCCACGCTGTTTGGCAACATCGATCATGTTGAGGGCGATAACCACCGGCACCCCCATCTCCAGCAGTTGGATGGTCAAGTAGAGGTTGCGCTCGAGATTTGCGGCATCGGTGATGTTGATCACCCTGGGTCTGGTGTTGACCAGAAAGTCACGGGCCACGACCTCCTCTTCGGTATAGGCGGTCAAGGAGTAAGTGCCGGGCAGGTCCACCAGGTTGAGGCGGTGGTCATGATGGCGACAGCGGCCTATCTTTTTTTCCACCGTAACCCCCGGGTAGTTGCCCACGTGCTGTCGGGAACCGGTGAGTTTGTTGAACAGGGTCGTCTTCCCCGAGTTGGGGTTGCCCAGCAAGGCGATATCGATGGCAATGGTCATGATTCCGCTACCTCCACCGCGATGTAGTCTGCCTCGCTGTTGCGCAAGGTGATGCTGTAGCCCATGATTCTCAGGGCCACGGGGTCAAAGAGGGGGGCGCGGCCGATCACGGTGATGGCCGTCCCCGGCACCAACCCCATCTCCCGTATCCGCCGGCCCAGGTCGCCGCCCACCTTCACGGCGCTGATCGTGCCCGATTGCTTTGTCGCCATCTCCCGCAGGTTGATTCTCTTCATTGTTCCGTCTCCTCTTTTGCCGCTTTCCTGGGCATTGGGCTGGGGCCGGCGCACCCTGCCGCCAGGGTTGCACAGTTGCCGGCGCACCCACAACCGCAGCTCTTCCCTCTCCCTTGGAGGTTCTGGATGGTCTTTAGGCCAAGAAACAGGATGCACCCTCCAACGATGGCCAGTGTCACGATGGTATCGGTCATTTTTTTCTCCTGGCTGCGTCCTTATGTCGCAGTTGTTGAGTCTCAATATCAATAGGGTGGCAAAAAAAATGGCCCGTTTTGTTGTTGCCATGGCCAATCAGGGAGCTAGCTGGATCGGTTGCCGGCAACAGTCGCGGGTCACGAAGATAACCGGCGTTACTCCCCGGGCGTGCACTCCTGACACACGCCATGGATGTCCAAGGAGTGGTCGGAGATGATAAAACCGTGTTCTTGGGCAACCGCGAGTTGCAACTCTTCAATGGTAGAGTTGTTAAACTCGATAATCTTGCCGCACCGGTTGCAGATCAAGTGATCATGGTGGCCAACAGTGAGAGAGCAACATTCAAAGCGCACAAAGCCGTCGCCAAAATTTTTGCCCAAGGCAAGACCGGCATCGGCCAATAGTTTCAAGGTTCGGTAGACCGTGGCGAAACCAATGCTGGGGGTGGTTTTCTGGATATTGCGGTACAGCTCTTCAGCGCTGATATGTCCCTGGGTCCGCACAAACTCATTGATAATCAGCCTCCGCTGATCGGTTAGGCGCAGTTGCTGACCCCGGAGGTACTCTTCGAAATGTTGAATAAGCGATTGATTCATGACAATTGGTGGTTGAGTTGCATGAGTGCACTATAGTGAAATTGAAAGTCATTGTCAATAAGATGTTTTGCCCCGTGCCTGTTTGCGGTTTCATCAGATCCTGGATGGGGAAGCAAGCATGGGGCGACGCCCCCCTTGTCCTGCCGCCAACAGGATTGATCTGTCGTCCGGCTAACTGAGCAGCTCTTCGTGGATGCGTTGGAATGTTTGGTCGTTGGCGAGGAAGGCGTCCACCACATCCGGGTCAAAGGCTCGGCCTCGTTCGCCTTCGATGATCTCCTTGGCCACTTGGTGGGAGTAGGCCACCTTGTAGCAACGCTTGGAGGTGATGGCGTCGTAGACATCGGCCAGGGCCACCATGCGCGCCGATTGGGGGATTTCGTAGTTCTTGAGGCCGTTGGGGTAGCCGCTGCCATCCCATTTTTCGTGGTGGTAGTAGGCAATCTCCTTGCCGATGGTGAGGAAGGACTGGCCCTGGATATGGGCGTCCACCGCAGCCAGGGCGTCACCGCCCAAGATGACGTGGGTCTTCATGATCTCATACTCCTCGGGCGTCAGTTTACCCGGTTTCAACAGGATCGAGTCCTGGATGCCGACCTTGCCGATGTCATGGAGGAT
>CAYSFY010000001.1:96260-111894 GCA_964430285.1 uncultured Desulfobulbia bacterium | reverse complement strand
GGAGGATGGAGGAGTGGTAGAGGTCCTCGACGTAGTCACTGGTGATATATGCGGCATAGGAGGGGATCTTGGCCAGCTCCTCGGCCAGGACCTTGGTGTATTCGCGGATGCGTTCCAGGTGGCGGCCGGTGTCGTTGTCCCGATACTCGGCAAGCTTGGCCAGGCCGAGGATGGCGCCGGTACGGGCATCCTTGACGTTCTTTAGGCCCTCGATCACCTTCCGTTCCAGCATCCGTTTTTCCGTGACATCGCGGACAATGCCGCGATAGCCCGTGGGTTTTTGCATGGCATCGGTGATCACGGATGCCGACAGCTCCACGATGCGGTAAAAGCCACCGCGGGCGCTGAGTTCGAACTCAAGATTAGTGGCGGGCTTACCGGTGGCAAGGATCTCGCCAAAAGACCTTTCCAGCTGGCGAGCGCTTTTCGCGGTGAGGATCGTGCGGAAGTCCAGATGTAAGAGTTCGTAACGTGGGCAACTGACGATGAAGGCGAAGGAGTCGTTAAAGAATTGGGTCTTGTATCCCAAATCGATTTCATAGTACCCCTCTTCAATGCTCTCGAGGATAGAGCGGTAGCGATCCTCGCTCCCCTTAAGCGCCATCTCCGCCTTTCTCCGCTTCTTGATATTGTATTGGGCGTGGGAACCAAAAAAGATAAACAGCACCACGACTGCCATGCGATCATAGAGATCATAGACATCCTTGCCCAGGAGATGGGTGCCCCAGTCGAATTGGCCGGTGACCAACACGAGCAGGAGCGATTTGAAGATCCAAAAGAAGAGGGCCAGGGCGATGCCGATCAGGAGCATGGAGTCGGCCAAGCGATCGGAGATATGGTTAGTGCGTTTCATGGAGTGAGCCGTTGTTGGAGTTGGTGTGAGTGACATCAACAGATGGCTTGCACCTGCTTAGGGGCCGTTTTGGAATTGATGAAATCGCAAAAAGTCGTGAAGCTGACCATCTGCCCATGCAATTTCAATGGGTTACGGGGCGTGCCAGCGGCGGTTGAGCGGTTTTTGCGAAACCGTCAAAATTACCATTACAGATTTGACCTTGCCTATACGGCCCCTTATGCCGTTGCTCCGCAGGGGGGGCAGTAATTTATTGACAACGGCTGACCTAGGCGCCCGGCGTCGTTCTTTCTTACGGGATGGTCAACGGCCCCGCGGTATTCACCCAGAACCCTTCGCCAGGGGTGATGGCGGTAAGCAGCAGGAATCCCTTGCCGGTGGCGTACTCTTGGCCGCCATCCGGGCTGTTGGGCAAGGAGACCGCCCAGGTGTCACTGACCCATTTCCACAGGGAGATGATCTCCGCGTTGCCGCTGGTGAGATCCGTCACCAGGGCCGCTTGCGCGCTCTTCAGCCCCACCAGATTCCAGCCCTGGGCCAAGGGCAGTGTACCATGGATTGGGGTGCCGGTGATGGGGATCTGCTTGCTGGTTTTGCTGTTCAACCAAAAACCCTCTCCGGATGCGATGGCGGTCAGCGGCACAAAACCCTTGGCCACTGCGTAGGAGAGACCCCCCTCCCCGTCGCTTAGATAGACCGCCCACCCCTTGCCGCCGGCCTCGCTATCGGTCCACTTCCAGACGCTGGTGAACTCTTGCGGATTGGCAAAGAGGGTTGCGACCTCAAGGCCGATGGTGGAGGAGAGCAAGTTCCAGCCGCTACCCACGGCGAGGGTGACGCTCCCCGGCATGGTGGTAGTGGTGGTGGACGGGGTGCTGGAGCTGGTGGTCGTGGTGGTGGTCGATGTCGTGTCGCCGCCCCGTACACAGCGGGCAGCGAAGGCATTGGTCTGGCTGTAGTGGAAGACATAGCCGTTGACGAACCAGATGTACCAGGCGGCGGAGGTGTCGTTTGCCACCACCGTGGACGACCAATAGATGTCAGGCTGCATGCCTGGAAAGATGGTCGCGTCAATGGCCGGATTATCCGTGCCGTAGTCCACCAGGGATTGCAACTCGTTGACCGTGGGCAGGCGCCAGTCGCCAAACCCATCCAGGGTAAGCCCCTCGCAGTCGCCTATTGCCGACTGCCAACTCTTCACCAAACCGTCATCCTGGCGTTGCCACGTGAGGCCGGTGCCCACATCCGTGGCCGTTGTTGCGCCGTTGTTGATCACCAACGGCCCAAATCCCCCGTTGGCCGGTGCTCCGCGCACGCAACGGACATAGTAGGGGGTGGTTTGCGGAGCGGTGTTGACCTCGCCATCGTAGAAGTGCACGTACCACGCCTTGGCGGAGGAGTCGGCAGCAACCGTGGCCGACCAATAGATGCCATAGCCTAGGGCATCTTGGGACGGGGGAAAGGCGATCTGGTTAATGGCCGGAGCGGAATGGCCGCGATCCAACAGGCTATTCAACTCCTGAACCGTGGGTAGCCGCCAGTCGCTATACCCGCCCAGGGTTAAGGCCTCGCAAGTAGCCTCGGCGTTAGCGAGGTTCCTGGTGGTGCCGTCATCCTGTTGTTGCCACATCAGGGTGGTGACGTTGTCGGTCACCGTGCCGTCGCCATGATCGCTGTAGGATGGCGGGTTAATGGCGTATGCGCCGTCATCCCCGGTCAGGTAACTCTGGGTCTGACCGCTATCCGGCACTGGCCAGGCCCCAGCCGGCACCCCCGCCAACACAAACCCTATTATCCAGAGGAAGACAGAGCATGCACCCATTCGCGTCGTGTTGTGTCTCATCTCCTGTTCCCCCCAACAGCTGTTGCCGGCAGCATCGGTCATGTATTGATATTGCGTAGGCTGATGGAGAGTTAATGGGCTGTATGCCCCTCCCCGCATCCTTATACGAGGAGGCGTTAAACTCTCGTGCCCACCATTTGCATCTGCCATCTAATGAATGATGACCTGATCACCAGCGAATATCAAGGGGAATGTGGACAATAGGTGCGTGGGACGGAATTGGGGGCGTGTACTGAATGGCGCCGGGGCAGGGGATGCAGGGGAGGGGAATATAAGGTGGCGGAGTTGTGTTACCTACTCCGCCTGCAAGGCCGCAATGGGATCAAGCCGGGCCGCCTTGGCGGCGGGGTAGACCCCGAAGAGGACGCCGATGCAGGCGGCAAAGCCAAACGCGACAGCAATGGCCGGCAGAGACAGGCGCATGGGCCACTGGGTGAAAGTGGACGCGGCAACAGAGAGGCCGACCCCGAGCATGACGCCGACCAGCCCCCCGCTTATGCTCAAGACAAAGGACTCCACCAAAAACTGCAGCAAGATGTCCTGCCTAAGGGCGCCCACCGCCCGTCTGATGCCGATCTCCCGGGTCCGTTCCTTGATCGAGATCAGCATCACGGCGAGGATGCCGACCCCGCCCACCAGCAGCGAGATGCCGGCCACCGCGGCCAAAAGCTGGGTAAAGGTCCGCGCGGTCTCCTCCTCGGTGCGCACCAGTTCGCTCTGACTCTGGATCGTGAAGTCATCGGGCCTACCCCGGAGACGGTGCCTCTCGCGGAGGATATCGCCGATCTCGGACACCGCCCGGTCGATGGCAGCGGCCCCCTTGGCCTGGACGAAGATGTTGTTGATGTAGGCGAGGTTGAACACGCGTCTCAAGGCCGTGCGCATGGGGATATAGATCACGTCATCCTGGTCCGCCCCCGCCAGGTCCGGCCCTTTGCCCGTGAGCACGCCGATCACCTCGAAAGTGACCTTGCCCAGGCGAATCTCCTCGCCCACGGCGCTTCTGCCGGCAAAGAGGTTGTCGGCCACGCTCTTGCCGAGCACGGCGACCCGTTGCATGGCGCTGTCTTCCTCCTCGCTGAAGAACCTGCCGTGGGCAACCCCTAGATTTTGACCGCGAGGATGGCCTCCGTGGTGCCGGTGACGGTGGTGGAGGCGGACACGGTATCATACTTGATCAGCATCTTCCGGCCCTGGGCCGGGGCGATGTGCCGTAGCGACCGGGCCTCATCCATGAGGCCCTTGACGTCGCGCATGGTCAAGGTGGAGACGTTGCCCATCTGCCTTTGCCTGCCGGCGACGATCTTGACCTGTCCCGCCGTAACCATCACCAGGTCGGTGCCCATGGCCTGAATCTTGTTCAGCACCTCCTGTTCTGCCCCATTACCCAGGGAGACCATCACAATCACCGAACCCACGCCAATGACAATCCCCAGGGTGGCCAGGGCGGTCCTCAGCCGATGGGTGAACAGGGCCTTGACGGCTATCCCGGTACCCCTGATGAGTTTCATCTAGCCGCGGATGGCGGTCACCGGGTCCATGGCCGCCGCCTTTCTCGCCGGTTGAATACCGGCCAAGAGACCGACGACCGTTGAAAAGAGAAGGGCGATGGCCAACGGCTCCCACGAAAGGATGGCGGGCATCTTTTGCATCATGGCCATGCCCATGGCGGCCCCCCAAGCCCGCCCCGCAGATGCCGCCGCTGATGGTGACCATCAGCACCTCGGCCAGGAATTGCTGCATGATGTCCTGGGCCCGGGCACCGAAGGCCCGGCGGATACCGATCTCTTTTTTCCGCTCGTTCACGGAGATGAGCATGATGTTGGCAATGACCATGCCCCCCACCACCAAGGAGACCGAGGCCAGTAGCATCAGGAAGGTGGACATGGTGGTGGATACCCCTTTGACGGTCTTGGCCATGCCATGGAGTTGGTCACCCGGAAGTCGTCCTCCTGGGGGGGACGATGTGGTGCCGCTCCCGCAGGAGGGCGGTCAGCGATTTGGAGACTTCGTCAAGACGAGCCGGGTCGTCCACATAGAGCCGCACCATGCCGAGGGCGGTGGTGTTGAACAGCCGTTTCATGGCCGTGGTCAAGGGCACCACCACCCGGTTGTCCATGTCCATGCCATGGGGACTTGCGCCGCGCTTGCTCAAGATGCCGATCACCTTGAAGTTGGTGCTGTTGATCCTGACCGTCTCGCCCCATGGGGTCTTGGTCGCCAAAGAGTGCGCGGACCACGGTGTGGCCGAGGAGGCAATTCTTGGTCAGACCGGCGGTGTCCTCGTCGCTAATGAACTCACCTTTTTCGGCGTACCACTGCCAGGCGTCGGCAAACTCAGGGGTCGCGCCAACCACCATGGTGTCGGTATTCTGGTTGCCATGGACCACGGTCTGGCCAAGGTGCATGGTGAAGGGGCGATCTGGAGCAGGCCGGGGATCGTATCGCGGATGGCCTTGACATCGTCCAGGGTCAGGGTGGTGGTCCTGCCGTCCAGGGGGCCGAACATCTTGCCGCCGCCGGCCGAGGCCATGACCGCATTGGGGCCAAAATTGCGAATCCCCATCATGACCTTGTGTTGCGCGCCCTTGGCCATGGAGACAATGACCGTGAGCGTGGCGATGCCGATGATGATGCCGAGCATCATGAGAAAGGTCCGCAGCTTGTATTTGCTAAGTCCTTTTTGTAGGCGATGGCGATGGTTCTTGCCGTGGTCATGATCCGGCCCTCCTCTCATCGCTGACGATCTGGCCGTCCTGCATGCGGATAATCCGTTCGGCCTGATCGGCGACCTCCTGTTCATGGGTTACCAGGATGACGGTACGGCCATCTCGGTGCAGCTTCTTGAAAATGGCCATGACCTCGGCGCTGGAGGCGGTATCCAGGTTGCCCGTGGGCTCGTCGGCGAGGATCATGGCCGGGTCATTGACCAAGGCCCTGGCGATGGCCACCCGCTGTTGCTGGCCGCCGGATAACTCGGAGGGCAGGTGGTTGATCCGCTCGCCAAGGCCCACAGCCTCAAGGGCGGCCCGGGCCTTGGCCTTGATCTCCCCGTCATCGCTGGAGTAGATCAGCGGCAGTTCGACATTCTCCAGGGCGGTGGTCATGGGCAGGAGGTTGAAGGATTGAAAGACGAAGCCGATCTTCTTGTTTCTGGTGCGGGAGAGGTCGTCATCGTTCATGGTCATCACCGCGCTGCCGTCCAGGAGGTAGTCGCCGCTGGTCGGGCGATCAAGGCAGCCGATGATGTTCATCATGGTCGATTTCCCCATGCCGGAGGGGGCCATGATGGAGACAAATTCGCCCCGCTGGACGCCTAGGTTGATGCCTTGCAGTACCTTCACCTCGACCCCGCCATTCTTGGTGTAGGTCTTGGTGATATTCTTCAACTCGATCATCGGTTACCCTCCTGCTTGGTTATGGTTCGGCGGTCTGCGGGGTGTCGTTGGTGATGACCAGGTCACCTTCCTTGAGCCCCGCGACCACTTCGGTGTAGTTGCTGTCTTTCCATCCGGTGCGGATGGTTTTACTTTTCGCCTGGCCATCGGCCAGGATATGGACCACTTTCTGGCCCCCTTCCCGGTTGATCGTCCGGTTGGGCACGGCAAGGACCCCGCTCCTCTTGTCGAGATAGAGCGTGGCGCTCACGGTCATGTCCGGCTTGAGCAGGGGGTGTTGGCCCTCGGTTCCGGCGGGATTTTTGATGGAGAGCAGGGTGATGTAGTAGATGACGTTGTCCTGGATGGTCGCCTTGGGATAGATGGCCGAGACCGTGCCTTTGAAATCCAGATCAGGAAAGGAGTCGACCGTGAAGGAGGCCTCGATCCCGGGCTTAATCTTGCCTATGTCGGTTTCGTCGACATAGGCGTAGACTTCCAGACGGTTGAGGTCAACGATGGTGACAAAGGTCGGCACGTTCTTGGACGAGGTGGAGACCGTCTCCCCCTGCTGGGTGGCCACCGAGGCGATAACGCCATCAATGGGGGCATGGATATCGGCGTAGGAGAACTGGGTGGTGTTGAATTTGATGATCTCGCGCACTTGACTCGTCTGGGCCTGGGCAGTGGCATAGTCCCTCTCCGCTACATCCACCATGTCCTGGGCAACGATGCCCGCGGCAAAGAGGTTTTGTAGGCGGGCCCGGTTTTTGCGGGCCAACTCAAGATTCGCCTCGACCAGCTTGAGATTCATCTTGGACTCGTTGACCTTGGCGGTTAAATCCTCCTGTTCGATCTGGGCCAGTAACTGGCCCTTGGTCACGACATCGCCGATATTGGCGTAGAGCTTCTCGACCCGGCCGGAGATCCGCGACCCCACCTTCACCTCGGCCCCGACCAGGGCGCGAATCACCCCGGTGGCCTGCACTGACGAGGCAATGTCACGCCTCGTCACCTTCTCCGTCTGCACGGATTGTATCCGCGGTTGCAGGGCCACGCGTTGACGGTAGGCCATGACGACTGCCCCGCTGATGGCCATGAACAAAATTGCAATCAATACCCACTTTTTTATTTACCGCCTTCCTCCTTGTTGGCAGAGCTCGTTGGGGGAATACATCGTTAGGGCAATGGCGACAGACTCTGCCAACACCGGCATGTTGGTGCGGCCCAGGGCAGTGGCCCCGCTCTGGCCAACACTTGCTGGCCAGGGTAGAGAGACCGCGCTGGGGGCAACAACCATGGCCACTACTCGGAGACTGGGCAGCCCGTTGGCTTCCCTTGGTTCATGGCGTTGTCGATCAGATCAAAAATTTTTCCCCGCTGTTCTTTGTCCAGCAAGGCCTTTTCTTCAAGCAGGTGGGTAACGATAGCCCGCTGCATGGTCTCCTGGATGGCGCTGATCTCGTCGACCCGCGCCCCGATGGCGTCCATATCCGATGGTTCTTGGCGCATGAGGGCCACCAATCTTGTCCGCTGCTGGTTGATCTCCGCCCGCTGCCGGTCAATCGTTGCCCGGAACGGGATAGCCCGCCGGCGCATGGCCTCGGCCTGGGAAGAGTGCAGGGCCAGCTCCTCGAAGAGAAAATGATCTTTTTGCATCGTATGGCCGAAGGGCGAGATCCAGGAGGTAGCCCTTTGGTAGTAGCGGAAACCGACAGTGCCGACGACGATGAAGGGGTGGCACTGCCTCCGTTACCTCCAACATCGCCAGGTAGGACCTGCCCAAGGACTCCGCTGGCGTGGCCGTAAAAATTTCACGGGAGATGGCGGCAAGGCCCGGGTCGGGATGGCGCAGGTCCAGGTTGTTACAAAAGAGATTGCCGGAGATCACCCCAAAGCCGATGACCATGCGGATCACCAGCGCCTCGGCAAGATACCGCCACAACGGGGCAAAGAGAGGCCGGGTATCAACGGTGTCGAGTTGGGCCATCACCCGTTGGCCAAGATAGGGGGGGCGCTGAGTCTGGCCGACTGGCGGAAGAGTTGCCGCACTCCCTGCAAGGTGCTGAATTGGTTGCTGCAAGCAGGGCACTGCTGCAGATGCGTGGCCAGAGACGCCTGCTCCCTGGCCGGCAGCTCCCCGTCAAGGGAGGCAGATATCAGCCTACGCGCCTTTTTGCATCTCATACGCTCGTCCTTCTGGTTAAACGATCAGGTTTCATTTTTGTTCCGTAATTTTTTTCAGCGCGGCAAAGAGTTCCTCGCGGGCGCGCGATAGCCTCGATTTTACCGTCCCCATGGAGATGTCCAGCACCTCGGCGATCTCCTCGTAGGAGAGCCCCTCCATCTCCCTGAGGATGATGACGGTCTTCAATTTCAGGGATAACTTGTCCAGGGCACGCTGCAAGGCCTGGCCCAGCTGCTTTGCTTCATAGAGCCGCTCCGGCGACAGTTCGTCCGCTATCTCCCAGGTCAAAAACTCTTCCCCCTCCCGTGACGTGGTCCACAATGCGCCAAAAAATAGCCGCTTTCTGTAGTCAAGGCAGGTGTTGACCGTGATCCGATAGAGCCAGGTATAAAATGAGGCGTCCGGGGTAAAGTGGCGCAGGTTGCGGTAGGCCTTGATGAAGGAGTCCTGGGCCGCATCTTCCGCCTCATGGGCATTGCCGAGCAGATGACGGCAGAGGGAGTATACTCGGTCTTGGTAGAGGCGGACGAGTCCTGCAAAGGCGGCGGTATCGCCTTCCTTGGCGTTAATGATCAGGTGGAGGGGGTTGGGCGCCATGTTTTTGGCAAAGAGGCTATCCGTGGAGGCGAACCGATGACGCCTCGTGTCGTTGCAGGGAGAGGGGCGTTATTTGTGCCCTGTGGGGCGCTACCGAAAAAGGCCGGTTTCATGCAACTGTAAGCCAAATAAAAAAAGCCCTTAACTCATGAGAGAGTTAAGGGCTTGATTTTTCTTTGGTGGGCCATCGGGGACTCGAACCCCAAACCTACTGATTAAGAGTCAGTTGCTCTACCAGACGGTTTCGCAAGAACCGCTCAAACGCCGCTGGCACGCTTCGTAACATATTGAAATTACATTGGCAGATGGTCAGTTTCACGACTTTTTACGATTTCATCAATTATGAATTGTTATTCATTGGCAGATTTATTTTCTTGACACCAGGACCAGCCTCGTGCTGTGATAGAGCAACAACTGCCTAAATAAAAATGTAAAGGCGCCGTTGCTCCTTGGCGAAATGCGAAACTGGTGAATATCTTGCGAATGGCTTGCCCCGATAAACCGAAACAACGAGGCAAGGATGCTAAGAACCTGGGGAGGGATGGGAGAGATGAAGGCCACAACGTGTGCGATAATGACGGGGTGTTTGTTTTTGATGATGGGCGCAGTGGCTTCCGCAGCGGAGGCGCAGGGGAGCAAGCCGGTCCTGGCGGCGGAAGGAGAGCAAATTGCCCAGATGGGCGAGAGCCACAACCAAGCGCAATTGCGGGCGTGGGTAAATTCAATTAAACCGGCTGCCGGTCACGTAGAGCCAGCACAGCAGCGCAACGAGTACTGGCAGCAGTCAGTGATAAGGGGCAATCGCGGGCGGGTTCAAGAGTAACTCTGTTGTAACCGCTCTGATTGATCCCGGAATGAGGCGGGAAAAAATGAAAAGGGGGCTGGTCCCCTGATGGTGGCCAGCCCCTTTTTTTATAACTGTTCAATTCTGTTTGTTCTATATCGACAAGTCCTCACGCAACGCGGTGCGCGGGCCGCCATGACCCGCGGTGCGCCAGTCGCGGATGGGGGCGATGGTGGCCAACTCCTCCTTGCGTCCCAGCCTGGAGAGGCGGTCGTGGATGGACTGCCAGATGCACGGGATGTCGGCATGGATCTCACAACGGCCATTAACGGAACCGCCGCAGGGGCCGTTCATCAGGCTTTTGGCGCAACGGGCAACCGGGCAGAGGCCGCCGGTGAGGTGGAGGACGCAGTTGCCGCAGCCGGCGCACTGCTCGGTCCACTGCCCTTGTGCCATGGAGCCCCCCATGCAGGTGGTGTCGACACCGGGGTAGACCCGGGCCATGGGCAGGAGATTGGCGATAAAGTTGACACCGACACCGCAGGCCATGGAGACAATGGCGTCGTACTGACCATCCCAGTCGTCCAAACCATCGATGTACTCCTTGTCGCACTGACGGACGAGGGTACCGGTGACGGTAGTCAATTTTCTGCCCGCCTTTTGGCTCCCCAGTCTGAGTAGGGAGGCCAGAATCTCCACCTCTCGTTCGCCGCCGGCGGAGCAGACCGAGACACAGCCGCGGCAGCCTAGGACCAGCACGCGGTCGAAATCCTTGACCATCTCGACAATGTCAGCCACTGGTTTTCGTTTTGCGATAATCATTTGTTCTCTCCCTTAAACGGACTGGGTCCTAGCGTACGAATGGTTTGCTCCATCTTCTGGGCCACGGAGATGAATTCCGGATGCAGACCACGGGCTAGATGAAACATCTCAATCCGTTCCTGTTCCACTCCGAGTTCCGCCAAGGCCTTCTTGACCGCCAACACCTTTTTGGCGGCCCGCTGGCTGCCCAGCAGGTTGTGACAGGTATCCTTGGGACAACCCACCACGTAGACCCCATCCGCGCCATTCTCAAAGGCGGCCAGCAGGGTGCTGACCTGGAGTTTACCGGAACAGGGCAACTTGTTGATGGTGACCGTGGCCGGGAAGCCGTCGGCGGTCAAGCCGCCGCCATCGTCGGCGCAGGACTGTTGCGAGGTGTAATGGCAGCAGTATGCCTGAATATCGGGGCTAAAGCTCATGGTTGGGTTCTCCTACACGGTAACTGTTTACCGCTCACGTTATCTGCTATTGACGCAGGCCGCGAGCAAGCGTTCATCTTCTGCTTCAGTCAATTGGATGGCCTGGGTCGGGCACTCGCTGACGCAAATGCCGCAGGCCCGGCAGGTCTTGGTGCTGATGTCGGCAACACCCTTGGCATCGATCTTGGGGATGGACCAGGGGCAGACCCGCACGCAGGTCAGGCAGGCCACGCACTGGTCGCGTTCCACCCAGGCGATCTTGCCCTTGTCCCGGAGGTCCTGTTCCGTGACGTATCCTTCGTTGATGGCGATCTTGCGCAGGGCGTTCATGATGTCGGCAAAGCCGACATTCTGCGGGCAGACGAAGATGCATGAGCGACAGCGTGAGCAGTACCAGAGGAGGTCGGAACTCAAGACCCTGTCCTTTAGGCCCATGCGCACCATGTGGATGATCTTGCGGGGGTCAAAGTCGGGGATCGCCTGACTGACCGGACAGGCGCCGCTACAGGCCCCGCAGGAAAAACAACGGTTGAGCCATTCGCCGCCGGGGATGGCGGTTACTTGGCTGCTAAAAGACGGATTGATCTCCTTGCTGGTAACGCCCATGGGATTCTCTCTTGTTGTAATCATGAATAATCGTACGTTAGATAAGCACCCGGAACTCACCCTTGCCGAGCAGGTCGTGCAGGTGCAGGATGCCCACCAGCCGCTGGTGGTGATTGACCACCGCCAGGATGGTAACCTCGTGGCGTTGCATGATGCTGAGGGCATCGGCAGCCAGGAGATCCTCCTTGATGGTCTTGGGGGTTAAGGTCATCACCGCGCTCACCGGTCTGGAAAAAATGTCGAGCGATTTAACCATAAGACGGCGGATATCGCCATCGGTAAGAATACCTAATATCTCTTTTCCGCTGGAGACCACCAGCACCGCTCCTAAACTTTTTTCATTCAATTCGGCCAAGGCCTCGGAGAAGGGGGTCTCAGGGGCAACGGTGGGGATTCTGGAGCCGGTCAGCATCACCTCGCCCACCTGGACTTTCAGCCGGTCCCCCAGGGTGCCGCCCGGGTGATTGCGCAGGAAGTCACTCTCCTTGAACTGCTTGCGATTGAGCAGGACCACGGCCAGGGCATCACCCATGGCCAAGGTGGCGGTGGTGCTGGCGGTGGGGGCGAGGCCCAAGGGACAGGCCTCGCGTTCCACCGCGACATCGAGGACGGCGTCAGCGGTGCGGGCCAGGGTGGAGTTCAAGTTGCCGGTCATGGCGATGAGTTGATTGCCCCGACGCTTGAAGTTGGGCAGGAGCATGGAGAGCTCCGGGGTCTCGCCGCTGTTGGAGATGGCCAGGATGACGTCGTCGCTGTGGACGATCCCTAAGTCGCCGTGCATGGCCTCCACCGGGTGCAGGAAAAAGGAGGAGGTGCCGGTGCTGTTCAGGGTGGCGGCGATCTTCTGGCCGATGATCCCGGATTTGCCGATGCCGGTGATGATCACCCGGCTGGGGCAGGCCATGATCAAGGCAATGGCCCGGTCGAAATTGTGGTCCAGGCGCTGCATCATGGCCAATATGCCATTGGCCTCGGTCTCTAGGACCTCTTTGGCGATGGAGATGGACATGGGCAATACAGGTTCAGCTGCCAAAGGCCAGCTTATGAAAGTTCTGGTCCGGTGGTACCGGGTAGTCGTTATTGAAACAGGCCAGACAGAAGGAGTCCTTGGCCATGCCGGTGGCCTCCACCAGGCCGTCGATACTTAAGTATTGCAGGGAGTCCAGGTCCAGGGACTTGCGGATCTCCTCCACGGTATTGTTGGCGGCGATCAGCTGGCCACCGGTGGGGAAGTCGATGCCGTAGTAGCAGGGGTAGCGAGTGGGGGGGCAGCTGATCAGCATGTGGACCTCGCGGGCCCCGGCGTTCCTCAGGGAGTGCACCCGGCTACGGCCGGTGGTGCCGCGGATGATGGAGTCCTCCATGATGATCACCCGCTTGCCCTCCAGGCAGGAGCGGACCGGGTTCAACTTGACCCTGACCGAGAAGTCGCGCATGGACTGGGTGGGCTGGATAAAGGTGCGGCCGATGTAGTGGTTGCGGATCATCCCCATCTCCAGGGGGACACCCGAGGCCTGGGAGTAGCCTAAAGCCGCGTAGTTGCCGGAGTCGGGGAAGGGCATGACGAAATCGGCGTCGATTTTGGACTCGCGGGCCAGGATCGCCCCCATCCGTTTGCGGCAGGAGTAGACGTTCAAGCCAAAGATATCGCTGTCCGGTCTGGCGAAATAGACATGCTCGAAGATACAGAAACGCGGCTTGTGGGTGGGGGGCTGGGAGATGGTGCGCAGCCCGTTCTGGTCGATGATCAGGATCTCGCCGGGCTCGATGTCGCGGACATACTTGGCCTCGATCAGGTCCAGGGCGCAGGTCTCGGAGGCGACGACATAGGCGCCGCTATTGATCTGGCCCAGGCACAGGGGCCGGAAGCCGTAAGGGTCACGCACCGCCACCATCTGGGTCTTGGTCATCAACAGGATGGAGTAGGCCCCGCTCACCCGGCTGAAGGTCTTTAAGATCGACTCTTCAAAGCCTAGGGAGGAGTTGTGGGCCAAGAGGTGGACCACCACCTCGCTGTCGGTGGAGGACTGGAAGATGGCACCGTCGGCCTCCAACTCGTCGCGCAAGGCCCGGGTGTTGACCAGGTTGCCGTTATGGGCGATGGAGATGCTGTTGCCCCGGTGGGAGGCGGTGAAGGGCTGGGCGTTGATGATGCTGGAGCCGCCGGTGGTGGAGTAGCGCACATGGCCGATGGCCATGTCGCCGTGCAAGCGGCTCAGGTTCGCTTCGGTGAACACCTCGGAAACCAGGCCCATGGCCTTGTGTTCCACGACCGTGGTGCCGTCGGAGACGGCGATCCCGGCACTCTCCTGGCCCCGGTGTTGGAGGGCATAGAGCCCGAAATAGGCAAGTTTGGCGGCATCCGGATGACCGAAGACGCCGCAGACCCCGCACTCTTCCTTGGGTCTGCCGGATTGGTTAATGCATGACATAATCTGTTCCTTCTAGGGTAACTGCGGAAATGAAAAGAAAAATAAGGATTGTACCTTTTTTTTTATTGATGGGGAATGATTTTTTTGGCGAGTGTCCTGTCTTCACGGCTCTTTTTCCAGGTCCTTAAAAAAGTTCAACCACGAGGAGGTGTTGTGGCGTGACCAGTCCCGAGGGGGGAGGGTGGTGCTTAAGAAGGAGTCGGTGAGGCCGTAACGCTTGAGGCGTTCGTAGAGGCGCACGTAAAAACAGCGCTTGCGTCCGGGATAGACCTCGCACCAGCCGTCCCGGCTACCGCCGCAGGGGCCATTTAACAGATACTTGGCGCAGCCGGATTGGGGGCAGAGGTAGGCCAGATCGGCCAAGCGGCACTCGCCGCAGTTCTGGCAGCCGAAGAGGATGAGTTTGGTCAGGTACTCGATGCGCATCAACAACAGGTCGTGGCCACTTCGCCCCATCTCCAGGCAGACCTTGCGGGCCAAGGGAAAGCCTGCCCCCTCTCGTTCGAAAAAGAGGCCATGGACGGCGTGGGAGAGGGTGTAGGGGATGGAAGGGGCGGGCCGGGGGCCGGCGTCGCGGTTGGGGGTCGGCAGGTTGAGGCCGGTGTTGTGGTCCTTGGCAAAGTAGTAGGCCCCGTTCGCAGGCCAGTAGCAGAGTTCCGGCACCAACTCCGGCCACGAGGGAACCAGCTCCCGGGAGAGGGAAATGACCACGTCCAGATCGGCGAAGGTGAGTCCCGGCCCGCCGATATGGGCACCGGCGTAGCCCATCCCCTGGAGGATGGCCATGAGCTTCGCGGCCCGCACCAACCGTGCCTTTTTCCCTTTGTCGGGGCCCGTGGCCTCGTCCATGATCTGCTGATAGAGGGCATCGCTGATGACGCAGCCGGGGATCTCGCCCTGGTGCATCAAGCGGGTCACCGTCAGGTTGGGGATGAAGACATTGCCCAAGACCGGCAGGTCAAGACCGTTCTCGCGCAGATAGAGCAGGACCTCGTGGAACTTCCTGGCGTCATAGCCCAGCTGGGTGATGATATAGTCGGCCCCGGCCGCCACCTTGCGCCTGAGCTTGGCGTACTGGAGGGCGAGTTCCGCCTCCAAGAGTTTGAAGGGCGACACCGCCACCCCCTTGACAAAGGAGGTCGGGGTGAACTCCAGGGAGGCCTGGGGCTGATCGGCCTCGACGTGGCCTTGGTTCATCTGGCTGATCAGCTCCAGGACCTGGACGCTGTCCAGGTCGAAGACCGGCTTCCCGCGGCCTTGGTAGCCGGCCTGGGGGTAGTCGCCGGTAAGCACCAACAGGTTGTGGAGCCCGAGCCGGTCCCAGCCGAAGAGCAGGCTCTCCATCTGGTTACGGTTCTTGTCCTTGCAGGAGAAGTGGTTGATCACCTCAAGTCCCAAGGCCTGGATCTCCTGGCCCAGGACCTCGGGACAGAGGGCCGGATGGCCGCCGGCGTTCTCGGTGATGCTGACCGCCTGCAGCCTGCCATCGGCAGCCGCGGCCCGGGCCAGATCCATCAGCCGGCTCTGGCCCTTGCTGTGGCCGCCGCGACTGGGGACCAACTCAAAGGTGAGGGTGAAGTGGTCCGGGTTGAAGAGGGAGCGCTTAAAGGCGGAGGGAGTGGGGGGGAGAGGAGCCATCAGGGGGTCAGCGGAGTGCGTATTTATCGGCGTAGCCCCGGGGGGTGATCATGAACTCACGCCACTGGAAGGTCT
>CAYSFY010000001.1:95824-96175 GCA_964430285.1 uncultured Desulfobulbia bacterium | reverse complement strand
GGCGGCGGTGACAATGCCCACCGGGGTGGTGGCGGCCCGATGCTCCAGGATCAGCTCCCGAGCCCGGTCGATATGGGTGGTCCGTTTCTTGGACTTGGGGTTGTAGAGACAGATGACGAAGTCGGCGCCGGCGGCGGCGGAGATCCGCTTCTCGATCAAGGGCCAAGGGGTGAGCAGGTCGGAGAGGCTGATGGCGGCGAAGTCGTGCATCAGCGGGGCGCCCAGGCGGGCCGCGCAGCTGTTCAAGGCGGCAAGCCCCGGGATGACCTCGATCTCGGCATTACTCTCCTGGTCGGCCGCCAACTCCAGGACCAGGCCGGCCATGGCGTAGATGCCGGGGTCGCCGCCGCA
>CAYSFY010000001.1:90459-95814 GCA_964430285.1 uncultured Desulfobulbia bacterium | reverse complement strand
ACCCTCGGCCGCCAGGGCCAGGGCCTGGCGGCAGCGGTCCACCTCCTGCATCATGGCCGAGGAGATCACCTCCTTGTCCGTCAGCAGCTCCGGGATCAGGTCAAGGTAGGTGCGGTAGCCGATGATGGTGGTGGCCCGGGCAATGGCGGCGCGGGCCGCGCCGGTGAGGTGGTCGATCCCCCCCGGCCCGGTGCCGACTATGGATACGCGGCCGTGAGGAGGGTGGGGGTCTCGGCTATGGCTATGGTGACGTCTTTCCATGTAATCTTCCTAATCAGTAAGGTATGCGTGCCCGCGGCCAGCAAGGCGGCCGGTTCGGCCACGGCCTGGGCGCCGGTGGCCTTGAGGGCCGCCGGTGACGGCGTGACGCCGGGCACGGAGTTTAATTGATATGCACTATACCAACAGAGGTCAAGGCCGTGGGCCGCGGCGAACTGGAGCAGACCCTCTTCATCGCGCTTGAGGTCGATGGAGGCCAGGCGTCCCACTGCCGCGAAGGAGATCCCTTTCTGGCGGCAGGTGGCCTGGGCCGCCAACTCGATCTGCTCTTTTGAGGTGCCCCGGTTGCAACCGATGCCCATGGCCAGATTCTTGGGGCAGAGGGTGGTTTGGCTGCCCTCCACGGCAGAAAGGCGGTTAGTGATGATCAGCTCCGCCGCCTCGTGCGTCGGTACCCGCTCGAAGTCCGGGGGGAGCGTCCCCGCTAGATCGCAAAAGACCTTGATCCGGCCGTGATTGACCAATGCCGCGCTGGCGGTGGTCAGGCTGCCGTGGGTCAGGGTGAGGCCTTGCGCCCGGGCCCAGAGGTCGATGGCAGTGAGGCCCAGGGTGTCCGAGGCGGTGGTGATCACAGCCTGACCGTTGCTGAGGGCGGCGCAGCGAAGGGCCAGGGCGTTGCCGCCGCCCAGGTGGCCCGAGAGCAGGCTCACCGCAAAGTGACCCGCCTCGTCCATCACCACCACTCCGGGGTCGGTGTGCTTGTCGCGGAGCAGGGGGGAGATGGCCCTGACCGCGATCCCCGCCGCCATGATCAGGACCAGGCCGTCATATTGAGGCCAGGCCTGGGCCAGGGTGGCGGCCAAGCCCTGGGGGCGTGGATCCAAGAGATCGGCCTGGAGCAGGTGGGCGAGGCGGCTGGCCAGTTCCAGGCCACCGTGGGTGAGGCCGATGATGGCGATCTTGGCGGGCATCGTGGTCATCCGGTTTACGGCGAAAGCCGCTCCATCCGCCAACCGGACTCGGTCCGTTGGTAGCGCAACCGGTCATGGAGGCGGCTTTCGCGGCCTTGCCAGAACTCCATGGCCGTGGGCACCAGGCGGAAGCCGCCCCAGAAAGGGGGGCAGGGGACCTCCTGGTCCTTGAACTTTTGTTCGTAGTGGGCGATGCGCTCTTCCAGTTCAGCCCGGCGGGTGAGGACCTCCGACTGCTTGGAGGCCCAGGCCCCGATCTGGCTCCCCCGGGCTCTGGTGGCAAAGTAGCGCTCCGACTCCTCCCGGCTGACCTGATGGGTCTCCCCTTCAATCCGCACCTGGCGGTAGACCTCCTTCCACCAGAAGAGCAGGCTGGCCTGGGGGTTCGCCATGAGCTCCGCACTCTTGCGGCTGCCGTAGTTGGTGAAAAAGACAAAGCCCTGCTCGTCGAACCCCTTGAGCAGCACCAGGCGGCTGGCGGAGTGACCATCGGGGGTAGCGGTGGCCAGGATCATGGCGTTGGCAAACTCCGGGTCCACCTCCTTGGCCAGCTCGAACCACTGGGCAAACTGGCGCACTGGGTCCGCCTCGGCGCGGGACTTGCTCAGGCGGGCCTCTTTGAGATAGCGGCCAGCCCCGCTCTTGATCAGACGGACGATGAATTTTTTGATGATGGACATAGGGGTGTGGGTGTGAGGGTAAAGGGGTAAAGGAGATGCCACGTGTCAGTAATTTATCGTGTAGGTCGGGTTAGCGCAGCGTAACCCGACAAGCCAAAGCAGCATGCGGGAATAAACGTTATTCCTTGGATCTCCCCCCCCCCATTGCCTTTCGTTCCGAGGGTCAGAGGTGCTCTCCTCATTGGCTTCACCCCCGGAAGCCGTGGGCGAACTCCGCATCGTAGAGTTTGGAGACCGCCTGTAACTCCCCGTGGCCAAAGACCCGGCCCACGGCGATGATGGCGGTCTTGATGATCCCGGCCTCTTTCACCCGTTGGCCAATGGAGGCCAGGTCGCCACGGATGATCTGTTCCTCGGGCCAGCTGGCCTTGGCCACCACGGCCACCGGGGTGGAGGCGGGGTAGCCGCCGGCCAAGAGATCGGTCACCACCTGGGTGATGAGACCGGCGCTCAGGAAGATCATCATGGTGGCCTGGTGGCTGGCCAGGGAGGCGAGGTTTTCACCCTCCGGCACCGGGGTGCGACCGGCCTGGCGGGTGATGATCACCGTCTGGGAGAGCTCGGGCAGGGTCAGCTCCGCCTTCAGGGCCGCAGCCGCGGCGGCCATGGAACTCACCCCCGGCACCACCTCGTAGGGGATCCCCTCGCTGTCCAGCTTTACCATCTGCTCCCTGATCGCCCCGAAGATGGCGGGGTCGCCGGTGTGCAGGCGGACCACCCTGCGGCCCTGGCGGTGGGCATCGATCATCAGGGCCACGATCTCCTGGAGGGTAAGTGCTGCCGAGTCATGAATCTCGGCCCTGACCCCGGTGAGCAGGGCCGGGTTGACCAGGGAGCCGGCAAAGATGATCAGGTCGGCCTGATCCAGCAGGCGGCGGCCCTTCAAGGTCAGGAGGTCCGGGTCGCCGGGGCCGGCCCCGACAAAATATACTGGGTTCATCGGCTTCTCACAATGATTGTTGAAAAATAGTGGAGTTCATCCGCCTTCACCTGGGTCAGGTCGTGGATCACCCGCTCCTGCTCCTGGGCGGTACGCTCCACCAGCACGGCCCGCTCCAGAAGGTCCAGATCCGTCAGCAGGGTGATGATGCGCTCCATGGAGCGGTGCACCTTCATCAATACCACGGTCTGGAAGGTGGAGAGGACCTCGGTCAAGCGCTGGTTGTCGAAGGTGGCCGGGACCACGGCCAGCATGTCGTCGCCCTGGCAGAGGGGGATGCCGGCGGTGGCGGCGCAGGCGCTGATGGCCGAGACCCCGGGCACGATCACGGTCTTGCTCTCCGGGGCGATCTCCAACAGGGTCTGGCAGGTGTAGAAGCCGGTGCTGTAGATGGCAGGGTCGCCCAGGGTGGGGAAGGCCACGTCGTGGCCTTGGCGCAGGCGGTCGAGGATGGTGGTGGCGGCGAGGTGCCAGGCGGCCTCCACCTCGGGGTCCGGGGCCTCCGCCATGCGCACCTTCTTCATGGGAAAGTGGACCTCGATGATCTCCTTGCCGGCCAGGGGCATGGCCTGATCGACAATGGTCAGGGCAGTGGAGGTGCCCTCCTCGTGGCCCTTGGGGACCACCAGGGTGGAGCAGGCGGAGAGCAGGCGCATGGCCTTCAGGGTCAAGAGTTCCGGGTCGCCGGGGCCCACGCCGATAACGTAAAATGTGCCGTTCATTTGGTTCCTGTGATGAGGGTAATGGGGTTAAATGTGGTCGCCCCCTGGGGGGACAAGGGATAGCTCTCCCGGGTGACCGCGATGGTGGTCAGCGTAACGCGCAGCCCGTGGTGGTGGAAGATGGCCGGGGCGGAAGCCCTGGTGGCCTCGCTTACCGCGCTGGCCATGAGGATGCCGCCCGGCGTAAGCCGTTGGCCGGCCTGTTGGACGATTGCCTCAAGCTCCCCGCCGCTGCCGCCGATGAACACCCGGTCCGGGTCGGGCAGGCCGGCCAAGGGCGCTGGGGCCTGACCCGCGACCAGGTGGAGATTGGCCAGGCGGAAGGCCCGGCGGTTGGCCAGGATGTGGGCCTGCTGCTCGGGGTGGCGTTCAATGGCAAAGACCGAGAGCCCCGGGCAGAGACGGGCCGCCTCGCAGGCCACCGAGCCGCTGCCGGCGCCGATGTCCCACAAGACCCCGCTCTCCGGCAGGCGCAGGTGGTGGAGGATGGCGGCCCGCACCTCGTCCTTGGTGATCAGCCCCCGGCTATGGCGGATCTCCTCCGTGGTCAGCCCCAGGCGGAAGCCCTGGGGTGGGTCGTCCCCCGGCGCCGCAAGCGTGGCGCAGGCAGGGGCGAGGAGGATGATCATGCAGTTCAGGTCGGCAAAGGTCTGGGCCGCGATCTCCCGGGGGGTGCCGTGGATCAACCGTTCACTCTCTAGTCCCAGGTCCTCGGCCACCATGATCCGGCAGTCATGGTCGGCCAGGCCCAGGTCGGCCAACCCCTGCTCCAGCTGTTGGGCGATTGCCTGGGGGCGGTGATGGGGGTCGGTGAACAGAAAGAGCTTGGGGTGGCGGATGAGGGTGGCCAATAGCTCGCGGTGCTCACGGCCATGCAGGGAGAGGAGGTGGGCATCCTCCCACGGCTCTTGCAGGCGGGCAAAGGCGAGTTGCATGGCGGAGAGGGCCGGGTGGATCACCACCCGTTCCTTGCCGAAGCGCTGGATCAGGGTGCGGCCGATGCCGAAGAAGAGGGGGTCGCCACTGGCCAGCACACCGATGCTCCCTGTGGCCAGCCGCTCGGCCATGCGCTCGACGGCAGCGGCCAAGGGGGTGATGGCCAGGACCTCGCCCGAAAAATCGCCAAGCCACGGGCGGAAGCGCTCGGTGGTGAACACGGCAATTGCCTGGTCCAACCCCTCTTTTGCCGGCTGGCCTAAAGGACGATGGTCGATGCCGATGAGATGCAGTTTAGACATGGCACGCCACCTGATTGACGCCGGTGACCAGATAGACCGCCACCGGCAACCCAGCTACCCTTTCGGCGTATTGGCGAGCTGCCAGACAGACTTGGCGGATCAGCTCCCCGCGTCCTTGGGCCAGCAGCCGGTCGTGGATCTCCCGGGCGGTGTTGGCATCCGCCAACTCCCGGGCCAGGGCGGGATCGTCGGCCAGCTGGCCGATAAAGGCGGCCGCCGCCTTGACCTCCAGGGCGCCGTGGCGGACGTGGGTCTGGGGGATAGCCATGGCCGCCTTCAGGACCTTGGCCCACATACCGGCCAGGTGGATTTTTTGGAAACCATGGCTGGGGGCGGCGGTAAGCGAGAAGTGGAGGTAGTCTCCCATCATGGCGTAGGCCTCCACCGGCAGCCCCAGCAGCTCTTGCACCGCCTTCTCCGAGGTGCGGCCGGTGGAGAGGACGATCTCGCGGCAGCCGGTCTCCCGGGCCACGGCCATGGAGGCCTGAATGGTGGCGGTCCAGGCCTCGGCCGATACCGGGCGGACGATGCCGGTGGTGCCCAGGATGGAGAGACCGCCCACGATCCCCAGCCGCGCGTTTAAGG
>CAYSFY010000001.1:80868-90449 GCA_964430285.1 uncultured Desulfobulbia bacterium | reverse complement strand
CCTCGGGCAATGGCGATGGTACAGGTGATGGCCCTTGGCCCCTGGTCCGGATAGGCACGCAGCAGTTCGTTAAGGGCCGCCTCGATCATCGTGCGGGGGCCGGGGTTGATGGCCGGCTCACCCACCCCCAGGGCCAGTCCGGGCTTGGTGACCTGGCCCACCCCCGCGCCGGCCACGAAGGTGATGGTGAGCGGGGCCGGTCCGGAGCCGGGCGTCAGCATGATCTCCACGCTGATCTCGGCGCCATTGGTGACATCGGGGTCGTCGCCGGCGTCCTTGATCACCGAGGCCCGGGCCTGGTTCTGGCTCAGCCGTTGGCAGCCGTGCACGACAAAGGTGTGGCGCTGGCCATCCGGGAAGGGGATGGTCACCTGTTGCACAGCCTGGCCGCTGAGCAGGAGTTGGCAGGCCGCCTGCGCCGCGGCGGCGGCGCAGGCACCGGTGGTGAAGCCGGAGCGCAGCCGTTTTTTGGGTGCGGTGGTCACGGGTCTACACCTCGGCCTGGGCCAGCCGCACCAGGGCGTTGACAATGGCCGCCGCCACCGGGCTCCCCCCCTTGCGGCCCAAGGCGACGATGTGGGGGATCTCCTGTTCGGCCAGCAGCGCCTTGCTCTCGGCGGCGTTGACAAAGCCCACCGGGGCGCCGATGATCACCCCTTGCCAGGGCTCTGGCCTCTCCTGGTAGTGTTTGATCACGGCCAACAGGGCGGTGGGGGCATTGCCGATGGCGATGATGCCGGGGTGTTGCTCCAGGGCCTGGCGGATAGCTGTCTCGGAGCGGGTGAGACCCAAGGCCGCGGCCTGAGTGGCCAGATCAGGCCGGCCCAGCTCGCAGAGCACCGGGCACCCCCAAGGGCTGAGGCCTGCCTTGCTGATGCCGGTGGCGGTCATGTGGACATCGGTGACAATGGCGCGACCGGCCTTGAGCATGCGGATGGCGGTGGCAATGGCCCGGGGGTGGAAGCGCAAGGCCTGGGCAAAGGAGAAATCGGCCGTGGCATGGATCACCCGCCGGATGACGGCAAACTCCGCTGCCGGGAACTCATCGGGCCGGCGGCCGGTCTGTGCCTCGAACTCCTCTTCGATGATGGCAAAGCTTCGCGCCTCAATGGCCTCGGGGCGGATCATGGTGATGGCAGGGGTGGGCATAGATGGCCTCATGGGTAAAATATCGTAACTGCTTAGGTTGTTTAGGCTTTAGGCTATAGGCTGTCAGCAAAAGAGATCAAAGAGTAGCAAGGGCCGTAATCTCCATACATTGTAAAAGTACCACCAGCCCTACAGTCTAACAGCCTATAGACCTAAGCAGTAATCCGGTGGGCAAGGGAAACCATTTTGCCCACCCTCCAGCGGTATCTTCCCTTGGCAGAGCGCCACAAAGCTCCGGGCCGCCTCGGGGGTCTGGCCAAAGTGGAGATGGAGGTAGCTTCCCAGGGTGTTTCGGATCTGGTACCCCTCCTCGCGGCCGTTCTGGAGGCGGTAGACCCGGGCGACACTCGGGGGCATGGGGTCAATCGTTGAGTAGTGGAACTCGTGGCCAAAGAGCTGGCCCTCCCGGCCAAAGAGGCAGGGGGTGCTGATCGTGGCCTCGCGGTAGCCCAGGCTGGCTAGGCGTTGCCCCATCCGGGCCCGGGTGGGGAAGACCCCGACCAGGGGGTGAAACTCCCCGGCCTGATCCACCAGACCTTGGCAGAGGTAGAGGAGGCCGCCGCACTCGGCGTAGAGGGGGCGACCCTCAGCGGACCAGGCCTGGATGGCGGTGAGCATGGCCTGGTTGGCGGCCAAGGCCTGGGCGTGCAGTTCCGGATAACCGCCCCCCAGATAGAGGCCATCCAGTCCGGGCGGCAGGGCAGGGTCGGTCAGGGGGCTGAATTCGACGATCTCGGCCCCCATGGCCTGCATGAGCTCCAGGTTGTCCGGGTAGTAAAAACAGAAGGCGGCATCCCTGGCCACCCCGATCCTGACCTTCCGTGCGCTGGCAACGGGGGTGATAGGCAAAGAGGCGGCAGGCCCTGGCAGGGGCTGGGCTAGCTCTTGGATGGCCGTCAGGTCGATATGGGTAATCACCGCATCAGCCAGGGCCGCCAGCTGGGCCGGGGTCAAGGGGAGTTCGCTCCCCATCTTCAGGCCCAGGTGGCGGTCGGCGATGGCAAATTGCGGATCCCGGGGCAGGGCGCCCAGGATCGGGGTCTGGCAATGGCTACGGACGGCAGTGGTCAACAGCTCCAGGTGGCGGGCACTCCCCACCCGGTTGAAGATCACCCCCATCAGGGTCAGCTCCGGGTCCAGGGTCTCGAACCCCTTGACCACGGCGGCGATGCTCTCGGCAGTGGCCTTGGCATCCACCACCAGGACCACCGGGATTTGCAAGGCCTTGGCCAAGGCCGCGGGGCTGGCCGCGCCGCCGTCAAAGAGCCCCATCACCCCCTCCACCAGGGCGATATCCGCCTCACGTCCATGGCGCCGGAAGCACTCCCGGACATACTCCGGGCCGCACATCCTGAGGTCCAGGTTGCGGGAGAGCCGGCCGGTGACCATCTGGTGCAGGGTGGGGTCGATGAAGTCCGGCCCGCACTTGAAGGGGTGCGCCTGGACCCCCAGCCGGGCAAAGGCGGCCAAGAGCCCCAGGGTGATGGTGGTCTTGCCGGCGCCGCTGTGGGTGGCGGCCAGCATAAAGGCCTGGCGCGGATTGGTCCTGCTCACTGGGGGAAGGCCTTGGCAAAGGGGGCGGGATAGAGGATGCGGCCGATCATGATGATGCCGTCGATCATGCGCAGGGTGGGCCGGGCCACCAGGGTCTCGTCGATGAGAAAGACCTGATGCTCCTTGACCGCCTTGATGGTGGCGAAGCCGGGCTCTGCCTGGATCTCCTGGATGGTGACCGGGTTCATTTTCCCCTGTTGGGCGAGAAAGATGTCGATGGCGTTGGCCTTGGCCAGCAAGCGCTCGGTGCCGTAGTAGGCGATATTGGTGTCGCGGACCTGATCGGCATCGGCCCCGACGTTGATGCCGCCGGCCTGGGTCAGGGCGAAGATGGCCATGCTGTTGGGGGCAAAGGTCTTCATCTTGGCGTGGATGGCCTCGAAGTAGACGCGCTTGCGCTTGCCTTCCGGGATGGCGGCCACCACGGCCTTGATCGCGGCAAGACTCGCCGTGAACTCGGCGATCATCTTCTCCGCCGCCTGCTCGCGGCCGGTCAAGGCCCCCAAGGTCCGCCAATAGGCAAAGGTCTCCTCCAGGGTGTTGGGTTGCAGGGAGACCACCTGGATGCCGGCCAGCTTGAGTTTGCTCACCAGGTCAGGCACCGAGCGGCTGATCATGGGGCGCACCACCACCAGATCCGGCTGGGCGGCGATGATCTTCTCCGCGTCGTCCCGGTAGTCGAAGCGGGGCTTGGCCTTGGCCGCCTCTGGGTATGAGTCGTTCTTCGAGACGCCGATGACCTGGTCCGCAAGACCCAGGCTAAAGAGGTTTTCGCTGTGGGCCGGGTAGAGGGAGATGATCTTTTTGTAGGGTTTGCCCACGGTGATGGTGATGCCATCCTGGTCCACGATGGTGGCGGCCTGGGCCTGGGCCAGCAGGCAATAGTGGCAGAGGAGGATGGCCAGGCACACGGCAAGGCCGCGGCAGGCGGACGAACGGAGAGAGGGGGCGGATGGTGTCATGGTGTGCTCCTGCAAAGGGTAGGGTGGGCCAACGTTTCACCCGCCCACCGGATTTTGGTGATGATCGCGAGACACTTGAGCCGTATCCCGCGTGTTAGCTTCTTCAATAACGATAGGCCACCTGATGGGCGCCGGAGAAGGGTTGTTCATAGGCCAGACAGTCGATGGCGAAGACCTGGGATAGACGTTCCGGGACCAGGACCTCCCGGGGCGGGCCCATGGCCACCAGCCGGCCCTGGTTGATGCAGATGATCTCGTCGCAGTAGGCCCCGGCAAAGTTCAGGTCGTGGATGGCGGCGATGATGGTGGCCCCCTGTTCTTGGCAGCGGTTCCTGAGCACCCGGAAGATCTCGATGGTGTGTTGCACATCCAGGTTGGAGGTGGCCTCGTCCAGGATCAGCACCGGGGTCTCCTGGGCCAGGGCCCGGGCCACCACCACCCGCTGTTTCTCGCCGCCGCTGAGGTGGGTGACCAGACGCTCCTTCAAGTCGCTGATCCCGAGCTCCGCCAGCACCCGGTCGACGATGGCCAGGTCTTGGGGGCCGGGGTTGGCAAAGCGCGGCAGGTGCGGGTGGCGGCCCATCATCACCACCTCCAGCACGGTGAAATCGAAGTGGATGGCAAACTCCTGGGGGACCAGGGCCATGGCCAAGGCCAGCTCCCGGCGGGGGTAGTGGGCCACCGCTTGGCCGCGAAAGAGGAGGGTGCCCGCGCTGGGCAGCAGGTTGCCGAGCATCAGGTCCAGGAGCGTGCTCTTGCCGGAGCCGTTGGGACCAATCAGACCGTAGAAGCGGCCGGGCATCAGGTCCAGCGTCATCTGGTGCAGCACGGGGTGCAAGCCGTAGCCGGCGGTGAGGCCATGGATGGCAAAGAGCGGTGTCATCGCGCCGCCAACAGCTTGCGCCTGAAGATCAGGCAGAAGACCGGGCCGCCGATCAGGGCGGTGAGCACTCCGATGGGTACCTCCCGGGGGAGGATGGCCCGGCTGATGGTATCGGCCATGAGCAACAGGGTGGCCCCGGCCAGACAGGAGGCCGGGATCAAGCGCCGGTTGTCCGGGCCGACCACCATGCGCATCAGGTGGGGGATGATCAGGCCGATGAAGCCGATGATGCCGGAGACCGAGACGGCGATGGCCGTCATCAGCGAGGCGATGATCAACAGCCGTTTTCTAGTGCGCACCGTGTCCACCCCCAGGGAGTCCGAGGTGCGGATGCCTAAGGCCATGATGTTCAGGGCGCGTCCGTGAAACAGGGCGACCACCAGGGTGAAGATGGTCACCAGCAGCACCAGGCCGACATCGGCCCAGGTGCGGGAGGCGAAGCTGCCCATCAGCCAGAAGATGATCACCGACACCTGTTCGTCGGCCAGGTACTTGATGAAGCCGATGCCGGCCGAGAGGATGGCGGCCACGATGACCCCGGCCAGGATCAGGGAGTTGGCGGAGTAGGCGCGGTCGCTGGCGGCCAGGGCCAAGACGGCAAAGACCGCGGCCACGGCCCCGGCAAAGGCAAAGATGGGCACCGACAGGTGGCCTAAGAGGGTGAGGTTGGCGATCAAGGCCAGGGAGGCACCAAAGGCGGCCCCGGAAGAGACCCCCAGGGTGTACGGGTCAGCCAGGGGATTTAAGAGGATGGCCTGGAAGATGGCCCCGGCCATGGCTAGCCCCGCGCCCACCAGGGCGGCGGTCAGCACCCTGGGCAAGCGGACATCCATGACCACCGTCTGGTGGATGGGGTCGAGGGCAACACTGCTGTCGCAGAGGCGGGCCCAGATGATGGCCATCACCTCCCGGGCCGGGATGGCCAGATACCCCAAACCGGCGGCCACGATCACGCTGATCACCAGCAGCAGGCCGAGGCTGCCCAGCAGCAGAGGGAAGGGGAGCCTAGGCAAGAACCCCTCCCAGGCAGAGGCCGATCCCCGCGGCCAGCAGCCAGTAGTCCACAGCCCGGTAACGCATGGCAGCCAACACCGACAGGGTGGAGAGGATGAGGACGAGTCCCAGGCCATCGCTCAGCCACAGCCAGAAGGCGCTCACCTTGGCCGCCTTATGCAATTTATTGAAGAGGTAGAGGGGTTGGCTGGGCGCCTTCTCCTCCACGGTCATGGTGCCGGCCGCGGGGTCGATGGTGTAGGTGGTCTGGCCGTGGGAGCCGTAGAGGAGTTCGATGCTCTTCCCCCCCTTGATGCGGATGACCTCGGGGGCGTCCGGCCGCTGGATCACCTGCTGGTAACGGGCGAAAAATCCGTTGATGGGGGCGAGGTCGGCGGTGGGCACGGTGGCCGTGGTGGTATGGGTGTCCTGGAAATACGCGAAGGCCTGGCGGTGGTTCAGGATGATGCCGGTCAGCGAGTAGAAGAGGATGAAGGCCGCGGTCAACAGGCCGCCTAGGCGGTGCAGGCGGTGGAGGATGGCAAGGGATGGGGTGAGGCCCGGGGGCATTGGTTTTCCTCAAAGTATACGAATACGTTTGAGGATAGCCCGGTTTATCCGCAATAACAGGAGCTGTCGCCTCGGTCCAGGAGGAGACGCTGTGGTCGTCAGGCAGGTCTTCTGGCTTCCCCACCCGCTGACGGCCTTCCCATTCATCCAGCGAACAGTGGCGCACAAGGTCAGAGGGTCCTTGCCAAGCAAGAGCAGAGGGGGTTACAGCGGTGGGCCCGTTCCCGATTTGCACGGGATTCCCATTTTAAGTCGTGGCAGACACCTGATGCGCGATATGTATCCTGATTCGCTTGGCTTGTCAAGGTGCTGGGCCTTGGGGCATGACTCATGGTCCAGGCCCGAGAGGGGGTGATGGCGGGGCGAATCCTGCATCATCAGGGGATGCCGAGGGACCTTGGCGAAGGGGGCAGGGGCGCAACCCGCCTCCGCCAAGGTCCACCCTTGGCTGTCGATCAATCGACGCTGCACTTGCCAGGGCCGTCACATGCGACATCCGCCACCAGGAAGCGGCTCTTTAGCCCCTGTTTGGCCAGGAGCTGCTGGGCCATCTCCGCCCTGGCCCCGGTGGAGCAGTGGATTAAGATCTCCTTCTCCTTGGGCAGTTCACCAATCCGCGCCTCCAGGGCGTCCAAGGGGATGGTCAGGGCCGTGGCAAAGCTCCCCTCAGCGGCTTCGTCCGCAGTCCTGACATCAAGGATGACGGCGCTTACAGCCTTTCCCGACGCCGCCGCCAGGAACTCTTCCGCCCCGACCTCGTCCTTGCCCAGCTGCCGTACCCACTCAATCTCGGTGGCCATGGGTCCAGTGGCGAGTTGATGGTGGCGAGCCACATACCCTTCCAGGCCGCCATCAACCATGGCCACTGCCTTGACCCCCCACTGAGCGATCACCTTGGCGGCCTTGGCCACTTCGTCCGTCTTGCCGTAGAGGACCACCGGGGCCTTGGCCGGGATGTCGGCCTCGGCAGCGGTCAAGGAGGCAAAGGGGATATTGACCGCCCGGCTGATATGCCCGGATTGGGTCTCGGCCTCGCCGCGGAGATCCACCAGGATGATGTTGCCCTTGTCGACAACGCTATCACTGGCCACCAGCACCTTGCCCGCCTGCTTCCAGCCCGGGGCACCCTTGAGCAGCACCCTGATATCGGTGTAGCCCATCTCTTTGGCCGCTTTGGCCGAGGCCGGGCTTAGGCCGCAGGTGACGCCGCCGCAGTAGAAGATCAACGGGGTCGTCTTGTCCGCCGGCAGCAGGGTTGCGCCTTTGGTTTTGATGTCGTCGGCCGGAATCGAGATGGCGCCGGGGATGTGGCCATTGGCATAGGGCTTGGCCGGGCGGGAATCAATCAGCACCACGCCACCCTTTTTGAAGCCGGCGTCGACCAGGGGGATCAACTCTGCCGGTTGAATCTCCTTGACCCCAGCCGGGAGGGTGGCGAGCTTCGGCTTGATGTCGAGGGCAAAGGCATCCTTACCGCGCAGGGCAAAGGTGATGATGGCCGACTCCCCCTCCTTGGCATGCTCCAGCCCTTTGGTGGCCGCGTCATATTTGACCATCCGCATCTGGGCCTGATCTCCCTTGCCGACCGAGAGGGCGATGCTTTTGGCCTTTTTGGAGACGCCGGTGACCTTGCCCTGATAGACATTCGCCTCTTGAGCAGCCTGGGCTGCCGGTTGCTCGCCACCTTCCGCCGCATGGGCGTGGTAAAGGCCGGTGGGTCCGCCACTGATCAGCAGACCGAAGGTCATCAATAAGGCCGTTTTCCGTAGTTTTTTTCGTGGTCCCATGGTTCTCTCTCCTTCTCTTTGTTGGTTGTTGGTGGCACTGGGCCAGGGTGTGGCAGATTGTTAAGTATTTAAGTTACATCTAACATGCTTATGTTTACAGATGTCCATGCGTTTTGCAACGAATTTGGCGAGAAAAGAGTCATTCCCTGGGGGGCGCATTTCCGCGCTAAGGGGAAGCCTTGCGGCTGATTTTTCCATCTTCATGCTTATTATATGGCTAAGAAAAACGACATGTGAAGGAGGTGACTACAATGAAGACCGTTCAGATCAACACCCTGGAGAGTGAGATCGACAGTACCCTGGAACTGACCGCCATCTGTCGTGGTGAGTGGTGCAGGGCACTTGAGGCAAAGGTCGATGTCTTGGAGGATGAATTGGTCGATGTGAGCAAGTGGTGCACCGTGGACACGGGGTGTGTAGCGCGCGAAGGTGCCCGGATCAGTGAAATGTCACATAAGATCATGAAGTCATATAATAATCTACGGGGCGACTTTCGCCTCTAAGCTATAACGACCAGGTATGGATAGGCTGGCGGAGTGAGTTGAGGGTAATGGCTCACTCAGCCAGCTTTTTTTGTATCGGCAAGAGTCAATCCCTCATGGGCCACGGCGAAAATAGGTTGCCGTGGTTGTCGGTGGACGATAGATTGACTTGGAATAATCGGGTTGGCAAAAGGGTGGTTGGCGTGATGACGGAGGAGAGTGCGCATGCTTGACATGAGGAGCAAGAACGATGAGTGTGGCTGTGGCAGGGGCACCCCTGCCACCCCTGCCGATGTTTCAGCCCGAGCCTGATAACGCCCCCTGTTGCGGAGCGCCGCCAGGCCCCCCCTCGTCACCGGACGAGCGGCCCGGGTACCGCCTGTGTCCCTTTGTGGAACGTTTTGTGGAGACCCCGCAGGGCATGGTCCCTCGGGTGAAGACCCGGCTGGGGGTGGGGGACTGGTTGGGTGCCCTGCGGGCGCGCTTGGGGATCAGTCGGGATCGCTACCGCATCGCCCCGGGTCTCTATGCGGTGGGAGAGGCCGGCCCCGAGGCGCCGGTATTGGTGACCGCCAACTATAAATTGAGCTTTGATGCCCTGCGCCGGCAGTTGGCCGGGGTGGCGGCCTGGATCTTGGTGCTGGATACCCGGGGGGTCAATGTCTGGTGCGCTGCCGGCAAGAAGACCTTGAGCACGGCGGAGGTGATCCGTCAGGTGGAGAGGACCTCTCTTGCCCAGGTGGTCAGCCACCGCGAGTTGATCCTGCCCCAGTTGGCCGCCCCCGGGGTGGCGGGGCACCAGGTTCGCAAGGGGTGCGGGTTTTCGGTGATCTGGGGGCCGATCAAGGCCCGTGACCTGAAGCCATGGTTGAGCGCCGGCCGCGAGACCACGGAGGCCATGCGCGCCCTCACCTTCACGCTGGCAGAGAGGGTGGTGCTGATCCCGGTGGAGATCTCGTTGATCCTGACCCCCTCCTTGTGGGTGGTGCTGGCCATCTGCGCCCTGTCGGCGGTGGGGCCGCACTGGTCATGGGTGACGAGTTGGCATCGAGCCCTTCACCTGGGCGTGGCCTATGGCGCCGGGGTGTTGAGTGGGGCCGTGGCCGTGCCGATCCTCTTGCCGTGGCTCCCCTGGCGCTCCTTTTATCTGAAGGGGGCGTTGGCCGGTCTGGTCGGCGGATTACTTGCCGTTTTGGGGCTC
>CAYSFY010000001.1:79673-80858 GCA_964430285.1 uncultured Desulfobulbia bacterium | reverse complement strand
GTCTTGGGGTGGCCGGCCCTGGCCATGGTGCTGGTCAGCATGGCGGTGAGTTCCTATGCCGCCATGAACTTCACCGGGGCCACCCCCTATGCCTCGCCCTCCGGGGTTGAGAAGGAGATGCGGCAGGGGATCCCTGCCCAAATGGTAGCCCTGGTGGTGGCCCTGGTGCTGTGGGTGGGTGGGCCGTTCTGGTTTTGATGGCCACGGTATGGTTGTGGCCGAATATTAGGTGAGTGGAGAGGGATGAGATGAAGGATTTTCGCTATCTGGCCGGGGTCACCACCCTGGCTTTGGACGTGCAAACCTGTGTGGGGTGTGGGGCCTGCGCCTTGGTCTGTCCCCATCAGGTCTTTAGGGTGACCGGAAAAAAGGCGGCCATTGTCGACTTGGACGGCTGCATGGAGTGCGGGGCCTGCGCCTTGAACTGCCCGGTTGCCGCCATCAGCGTCACCCCGGGGGTGGGGTGTGCCTCGTATATCATTCAGACCTGGATCAAGGGCAAGGACGCGGTTATTGAGTGCTGCTGACAGCAGGGAGGGGGCGAGGCTTGGCCAGCGTGGCTCAGTTTGGGTGCAAGCTTTGTCGTCGGGTTACGGCGAAACTGCCGCCTAACCCGACCGACACGGGGGAAGGGGGGGGCGGTCTCAGGCGGTTCTCTGCACCCACCTGCGATAATTCACTCGGGGAAGGTCTCTTGGATGTGCTTGATGAAGAGTCTGCGTAGGCACTTGCTAATGGTGACGTCGGAGAATGGTTTGACCAGATAGTCGTTGGCGCCGGCGGTGATGCAGGCGTTGATATTGTCCCGGTCGGTATGGGAGGTGACCATGATCACCCGGGCTTTTTGCGGCGCTGGGATCTTCATGGTGTCCTCCAGCTCGCGGATCTGCATCAGGACCTCCGTGCCGCTCATCTCGTGCAAGGTGATATCCAGGGTGATGATGTCAAAGGGGGCCTTCTCCTTCCAGGCCTGTTGAAACATGCCCACGGCGATGGCCCCGTTGGCCACCAGAGAGCAGCAGCCATACTTGGACATGATAATTTCCATCTTTTTTTGGCTGATTTTTTCATCTTCGACAATCAATATTTTCATGGCCGTGGCGACGTCTGCGGGGAGTTGGATGATATGGGATTCAGGGGTACTATTGTCGGTTTCGCAAAAACCGCTCAACCGACGCTGGTGCA
>CAYSFY010000001.1:78447-79663 GCA_964430285.1 uncultured Desulfobulbia bacterium | reverse complement strand
GTGCATCGTGTAACTTCTTGATAGTACGTAGGCAGATTGCCGGTGTTGGGACTTATTGCGAGACCATCACTATTCGCTCTAGCTCTTTGTAGCGAGTTTAACGGCGTTACGCAACCTTTCACTCTCTTCGCCAAGGAGAATTAGGGCATGAGGGATCTCGTCCCCTGCCCCGGCCTTGGCAAGCTCCTCAATGCCTTTAGCCGCGAAGGACAAGGGGTGGGCATGGATATTGGCGGCCCCCCCCTTGATGGAGTGGGCCTCCTTGCGGATGGTCTCCAGGTCTCCCTTGGCCAGGGCCACCTTCATGATCTCAGCCTGATTGTTGATCTCCTCAACGAACTCCCGCACGATGGAAAAGACCATCTCTCTCTGGTCGGCAAACTCCTTGATGGCCAATTCGTAATCCCATGCCGGCACATCGCCGCTCTCCGTGGCGTCTGCCGCCTCCGGCACGTGGTTAGGGCTCGCCGGTCGAGGCGGCGAGGGGAGCTCATCGCTGACCAGCCATTTGATGATGGTCTGTAAGAGGTCACCGCGCTGTAAGGGTTTGGTCAGAAAGTCATCCATCCCGGCAGCGAGGCATTTGCGTCTGTCATCTTCGGTGGCATGGGCGGTCAGGGCGATAATGGGTGTCTTCCCGTGATGAGGCGGCTGGCCCTCTCCTCCCCCCTGCTCCAGGGCGCGGATGGCGGCGGTGGCTTGATAACCGTCCATCTCCGGCATTTGGATATCCATCAGGATCAGGTCGTACTTTTTGGCCTTGTAGGCCTCGACGGCCTGTTGGCCATTGTCGGCCACATCAACCGTGTAGCCGGCGTTGGTCAGATAGGCCATGGCCACCTTTTGGTTGGTGGGGTAATCCTCGACCAAGAGCAGAAGGTATTTTTCGCCGATCTTCTCAAACAGGGAGTGCTTGGTGATCAGCTGTGGCGGCTTGGACCGGAGATGGCCGCTCTGTTGCTGGTCCAGGACGGCGATGACCGTATTGAGGATATCGCTCCGCGACAGGGGCATGGTGAGGTAGGCGTCAACGCCGATCTCCTTGCAGGTGGCGCCGTCCCCCCGTTCGCCGGAGGAGGTGATGAGGATCAGGGGGGTCTCCTCCCAGGCGGGCAAGGCCTTGATCTCGCGGGCCAGATCAAAGCCGTTCATCCCTTGCAGGGTAATGGCGATAAAGATCAGGTCGAATCTGTCATCCGTGGCGGCCGCGTTCAAG
>CAYSFY010000001.1:75421-78437 GCA_964430285.1 uncultured Desulfobulbia bacterium | reverse complement strand
CGCCCCCCCGGGGATCACCTCTGTTCGGCAGCCAAAGGAGGAGAGGGACTCCACCAGAAAGGACTTCGTCGTTTCAATGGTGTCAACCACCAGGATATGTAGACTGTCAATGTCCTTAAAGGCATGGTTGGCCTGGGGTTGGGCATGGGTTTGCTGTTTTTCGAAGACTGCGGTAAACCAGAAGGTGCTGCCCTTGCCCTCTTCGCTCTCCACCCCGATCTCGCCGCCCATGAGTTCGACCAGCTGCCTGGAGATGGTGGTGCCTAGACCGGTGCCCCCGAACCTGCGGGTGGTCGAGATATCCGCCTGGGTAAAGCGTTCGAAGATGGCCTTCTGCTTCTCCTTGGGGATACCGATGCCGGTGTCCTGAATGGTGAAACGCACCTGGACCAGAGGGTCGAACTCCTTGACCAGCTCGGCCGCCAGGCTGATGTTGCCTCCCGCCGGGGTGAACTTCAGGGCATTGCCGGCCAGATTGGCGATGACCTGTCGCAGGCGGCAGGGGTCACCGGTAAGCTTGGTTGGGATATCAAGCGCTAGAGAGGCGCTGAACTCAATGCTTTTGGGTCTGGTCTGGCAGGAGAAGCTCTTGGTGAAGTCATCGAAAAGATACTGCAGGTTGAAGGGGACCAGCTCCAGTTCCAGTTTGCCGGTCTCGATCTTGGCGACGTCCAGGATGCCGTTGATCAGGTTGTTCAGCATCTTGGCTTCGGACTGGATGGTGGCGAAGAAGTCTCGCTGGTTGCTGTCCAGATCGGTATCGGCCAGCATCTCGGTCATCCCGATGATGCCATTGAGCGGGGTCCTGATCTCGTGACTCATGTTGGCCAGGAAGAGGCTCTTGGCGTTGTTGGCCTGCACCAACTCCAAGGTCCGCTCCTGGACCCGGGCGTCCAGTGCCTCGTGGGCCTCTTTGAGGGCAACCGCTTGCAGTCGGTAGTTCTCCCCCTCCCGCCCGAGTTTGGCATTGATCACCAGAATCTCTTGGATCTCCTTAATCAAAAAGGCGACCAGGGCTCCTAAGCCTAGGCCGGCCAGCAGGGTGTAACCCAAGCCACGGCTCCACAGGTGATCAGGATAGTGCCCCACCCACCAGGAGCCATAGGCCACGGTAGCCAGAACGGCGCAGAATTCGGCCCACAGGGGCACAAGCCAGAGAAAATGCCATGGCTTGAGCCTTACCAATGTGGTAAGAAGTTTGTTGAATAGTGTTGAGACCATAAGAGTTTAAACAGTACTGATTTTACTTTTGTCGGTTTGGTGAAAACCGACTCAACCGACGCTGGCACGCCCCGTAACACATTATTATTGCATTGGCAGAGGTCAGCTGCACGACTTTTTGCGATTCCATCAACTTTGCCGGTTTCGTGAAAACCATTCAACCGACTCCGACAGTCTTTGCAAAGGAAAAACGATGAGTGTGACGACCCCCCTGATGAATTTTGTAAAAGGTTTCTGGTGCCCGTTCAACTCCTTCACCTTTGTCAGGAGGCACCCCCGCCTCTATCCATTTATTATCCTGCCTTTTGCCATCAATGTCACGAGTTTCTGTCTGGTCATCTATTTCGGCTTTGATTTCTATCGGCAGCAGGTGATGGCCCGGCTCCCCCATGGCGACGCCTGGTACTGGTTGATCTTGAACTATTTTCTGCTGCTCGTGGCCATCGTGGTAATCCTGGTCCTGATCTTTTTTACCTTTGCGGCGGTGGGGAGCCTGCTGGCCTCGCCGTTTAACGATCTCTTGTCGGAGAGGACCGAGGTGTTGCTCTGTGGCCGCGCCGCCGAGGAACCCTTTGCTTTGCAGCCATTTCTGCGGACAACGGCTAAGACCCTGTTGACCGAGTGCAAGAAGATTGGGCTCTTCCTGCTGGGGATGGCGCTCCTTCTTCTCCTGCACCTGCTCCCTGTGCTCGGCACCCTGCTTTATCCGCTGCTGTCGGTGGCCTGGACCATCTTTTTTTTGGTGATGGAATACACGGGTTACGTCTTTTCCCGCCGAGGTCTCGGCTTTAGCGCCCAGCGCCAGATCATCTATCGCAACGCCGCCCTGATGATGGGCTTTGGCCTCGGGCTCTTCTGTCTCCTGGCCATTCCCTTTGTGCAGTTCTTTTGCATCCCCTTAGGGGTGGTTGGCGCGGTAAGACTCTTGGGCGAGGTCCATGAGCTTGGTGCGCCAATACCGTCCACACCTTCGCGATGATCTCTCTATCCGGTTCACTTTCTGAAGTCGTTCTCCATCTCCGGCTCATCAGTGAACTCTTGCCGTACCGCCGCACAATTTCAGCGAAGTTTTCTGAAAACTGATCGATCAGTTCAGGGTCGAAATGATGGCCCCGTTCACTCTGCAACAGGGTCAAGGCCTTGGTTACGGACATGGCGGCCTTGTAGACCCGGACGCAGGTCAAGGCATCAAAGGCATCGCAGATGGCGGCAATGCGCCCTGCTATTGGGATGGTGTCGCCACGGAGTCCGCCTGGATAGCCGCAGCCGTTAAATTTTTCGTGATGGGTCAGCGAGATGAGCGCCCCAGATTCAAGACCTCGGAGAGGAGTCTCCCAGGATGTGGTAGCCGATCTCGGGATGGCGCTTGATGATGACAAACTCCTCCGTGGTCAGTTTGCCCGGGTTCAAGAGGATGTTGTCAGGGGATACCGATCTTGCCCACATCAGACTGCCGTGTCGTCCGCAGTCTCAAAACCCGCCAGCAGGGCGGGGTTAGCAGATGGTGTAAGTCTGGATAAGGAGTCCGACAGGACCGTCGGACCAAGCTTTGCCGCTCATCCTGCGGTCCTGGCCAGACCGGTCAAGGTATTTTTGGTGAAGGGGGAACACTTAACTTTCGCTCATATTTTCTTTTTTTGTTGCAACTCTTGCTCTAGCTGATCCCGGTCTTTTTTTAACTCTTCGTACGTGTTTTCAGCCTGCTGGGTAGCCTCTTTCTGTTTTTCCTTGAGTTCCACTACCTTGGCCTTGATCTTCTCGTCTTTGATCTTGAGGTCGTTGGTGCCAAACAGCG
>CAYSFY010000001.1:29184-75411 GCA_964430285.1 uncultured Desulfobulbia bacterium | reverse complement strand
CCAGCCCGCGTGCAGACTGTCGAGCCACGCCGCTACGCTGCCTCCGCACAACCGACGGGCGATGTCCTGGAAACCGACCAGCGACGAGGCCAGATAGAGGTAGGAGAACTTCAGCAGGGCGATGTCGTCTTCCTCAATCTCCTTCAGGGTGGCGGCATCGATATCATAGGTCTGCAAAAATGAACTGTGGAAGATGAACTCCCTGAATTTCTCCAGATTGGTGCTGACCATGAAAAACATCTTTTTCGCCGGTTCGCTAAGGGTGGCCTGCTGGCCAAACGATTTGCGGCGCATCACCAGTTCCATCCACCCCCTGTTCATCTCATCGCGGATATCCACCCCCTGGTCGGCACGCCACTCACGCACCGTCCACACCTTATCCTCGTCATGCCCCTTGCAGTAAGACTCCTTGACCTTGAAGAAGAACTTCTCCGCTGTCTGGTTTTCTTGGGCGCCTTCATGGAAGTTGGCCATGCCGATGGGGTAATAGCGGCAGGCGGAAGGGCGGTCGGAATAGATCAGGCAACCCTCATCGGTGACAAAAGGACAGCGCCCTTCGGCAGTGAGGTGGATCTGGACACCGGGCATATCGGTCTTTTCCAAGTAGACAGGTTTGGTGTAACGGAGAAGAAACTCATCGGAATCTATGCCGATACGTTTGCGCAGGCAGAGGATATCATAGGGGGTCAGGATGATATTGATGTGCCCGCAGCAGGAGGTAAAACAGGAGACACCTGGGTGGCAACGGAACTGGATTTTACTGTCCAGGGTGAGTTTTTCCGGCATGATATGGCTTGGGTTGTTTTCCTTACCGAAGAGGATATCCTGTTTTGTTTCTGAATTGGTAGAGGTCATGGTCATTCCTTACAGAGAATTGGTCATTAACGGGGTGGATGCGGTTGGCAAGGCAGGAGAGAACTTAGTATGACGATGACGGTGGCGTCGATGCCGGGACAATGCTCTCACCAAAAATATGCGCCCAAACTAATCATCGGGGTGTGGGGTGTCAAACTAATTTTTTGCGCTCAGCAGGGTGGTCTTGTTAGCTCCTTAGTGCGTGCGTGACGCATGGTTTTTTTCCTTGACTTTTATATTGTGAGAAATTAAAAGACTTCCTGGGAAAAATGAGTCGTCCTTCATTTATTTGCAACAAAAGTGTTTGCTGATAATTAAACAAGTAAAATCAGCATGTTGAAAGAATGATGTCGCTTTACGGCGAGAGGTCGATCTTCCCCCTGAAGGAGCGTCTGGTAAGGTATTGGCAAAGGATATCGGCCTTGTATACACCAACGGAATTATAACTCCGGGCGGGGTGCAAGGTGGTAGCAGTTGCTGGTCTTTTATAAAAACTGGCGTCGCATTTGCGGCGTCGAATTTTCAATTCCAATGTGAGGAGGTATTTTAATGCCAAGTTATGTAGACCCTTCAAAATGTGACGGTTGTAAGGGCGGGGACAAGACCGCCTGTATGTACATCTGCCCGAACGACCTGATGGTCCTTAACAAGGAGGCCATGCGCGCTTATAACCAAGAGCCCGATGCCTGCTGGGAGTGCTACTCCTGTGTTAAGATCTGTCCCCAGGGCGCTATCGCGGTTCGTGGTTACAACGACTTCGTACCGATGGGCGGCCAGGTGCATCCGATGCGGAGTTCTGACTCCATCATGTGGACTGTAAAGTTCCGTAATGGCAACCTGAAGCGTTTCAAATTCCCGATCCGGACCACGGCTGAGGGTGCTGCTAACGCCTATGAGAGCCTCAAGGGCGCCAACCTGGATGACGAGATCCTCTCCACCGAGAAGGCCCTTCAGAATCCCGATCCTGCCAAAATGGCAAAGTAATTGATTTCCGCTGCTTAAAACTTATTTGAGCCAAAAATACTTTTAGGAGGAATTACAATGGCGTTACCTAATCAGCCACTGGGCGAGCTGCCCGCGGTTACCAATCCCGAGATTGTTGAGCATAGCGTTGACGTACTGATCGTCGGCGGCGGTATGGCCGCTTGCGGTTGTGCCTTTGAAATTAAGAAGTGGGCTCCGGCCGACATGAAGATCACCTTGGTTGACAAGGCTTCCATGGAGCGTTCAGGCGCCGTTGCTCAGGGTCTGTCCGCTATCAACACCTACATCGGCTCCAACCCGATCGAGAACTATGTAAAAATGGTTCGTAACGATCTTATGGGCGTTGTTCGTGAAGATCTGATCTATGACCTGGGCCGTCACGTTGATGATTCCGTTCATCTCTTTGAAGAGTGGGGCCTGCCCATCTGGAAGATTGACGAAAATGGCGACAACCTGGACGGATCTAAGCCTGCTAAGTCCCTGACCGAGGGTGGCAAGCCGGTTCGTACTGGTAAGTGGCAGATCATGATCAACGGTGAGTCCTACAAGTGTATCGTTGCTGAGCCGGCCAAAAAGGCCCTGGGCGAAGAGAACTGCTTGGAGAGAATCTTCATCGTAAAACTGCTCCTTGACAAGAACAAAGAGAACACCATTGCCGGTGCTGTTGGTTTCTCTACCCGTGAAAATAAAGTTCATGTCTTCAAATGTAAGACCATGCTCTGTGCATGTGGCGGCGCGGTAAACATCTTCCGTCCCCGTTCAACCGGTGAAGGTAAGGGGCGTGCTTGGTATCCCGTATGGAATGCCGGTTCCACCTACACCATGTGTGCCCAAGTTGGCGCCACCCTCACCATGATGGAGAATCGGTTTACCCCGGCTCGTTTTAAAGATGGTTACGGCCCGGTTGGCGCATGGTTCCTCCTGTTCAAGGCCAAAGTTCAGAATGGTCTTGGTGAGTTCTATGCAAACAGCGACAGCGTTAAGGATGAGCTGAATAAGTTCATGCCGTATGGCGCCTCTGCCGTCACACCGACCTGTCTGCGTAACCACCTGATGCTGAACGAGCTGAAGGCTGGACGTGGCCCGATCTATATGGCTACCGACGTTGCCCTGAATGCCTTCCTGGATGCCAAGAAGGCCACTGGCATGGATGATAAGGATGTTAAGAAGTATTGGAAACACCTTGAGTCCGAGGCTTGGGAAGACTTCCTGGATATGTCCGTTGGTCAGGCCGGTCTGTGGGCTGGTATGAACATCGAGCCGGAGAAGATTGGTTCCGAGATCATGCCTACCGAACCGTACATGCTTGGTTCTCACTCAGGCTGCTGTGGTATCTGGGTTTCCGGCCCGAACGAAGCTTGGGTACCGACTGTTGATGGACCTCGTTCCCATCAGTATAAGTGGGGCTACAACAGAATGACCACCGTAAACGGCCTGTTCACCGCTGGTGATGGCGTTGGCGCTTCCGGTCATAAGTTCTCCTCCGGCTCCCATGCTGAAGGTCGTATCGTTGCAAAGCAGATGGTTAAGTACTGCCGTGACAACGCTGGCTTCACACCGGAACTGGCTCAGAGCGCACAGGAGTTGGCTGATCAAATCTACGCCCCGGTTAAGCTGTACCATCAGCATGTTGGTGCCACCACCGCCGCTGATGTTAACCCCAACTACTGTAAGCCTGCCGGCATCATGATGCGCCTGATGAAGGCTACCGATGAGTACGGCGGCGGTGTTGCCACCTACTATATGACCTCTGGCAAGCTGTTGAACATCTGTCTCGACCTCCTCCGCATGCTTCGTGAGGATGCCGCGCTGATGGCTGCCGGCGATCTCCATGAGCTCATGAGGGCTTGGGAGAACTACCATCGTATTTGGTGTGTAGAGACTCATATCCGTCACATTGAGTTCCGTAAGGAATCCCGTTACCCGGGCTTCTACTACCGGTCAGATTTCCCGACCTGTGATGATGAAAACTGGAAGGCATTCGTTAACTCCACCTTCGATCCTAAGACCCAGGAGTGGAAGTGTGAGAAAGTAAACTGCATCAATGTGGTTGAGACTGACCCCTGGATCTAATCCTCGTTCAGGCTTCAATAGATTGTTTGTCAGTTTATAGGGTACTAGTGAAAATCTCCAGGCGCCGATAAGGCGCCTGGAGATTTTTCTATACAGACTCTGCGGGACATTTTTTGTGGCTGAGTTGAAAGGGTTTTTCTCATTCAACTCAGCCATGGGAAATGTTTTTTTATTAACTTAATTTTAAATGGAGGAGTGGCATGACAGACGCAAGTGGAGCATCCGGAACGGGTGCGGTACTGGTCGTAGGTGGCGGAATCAGTGGGATGACCGCAGCCTTGGAAGCCGCCGAGGTTGGCAAGGACGTTTTTCTGATCGAAAAAAATCCCTATTTGGGGGGTCGAGTTGCGCAACTCAATCAGTACTTCCCAAAATTGTGTCCACCATCCTGCGGGATGGAGATCAACTTCAAGCGGATCATGAACAACCGTAAGGTCAGAATGTATACTACGACCACGGTTAAAGGTGTGACCGGCGGGGCCGGGAATTACGAAGTGACGCTGGAGACCGCCCCCCGTTTTGTCAACAGCAAGTGCACCGCATGTGATGCCTGTGTCGGGGCCTGTCCTGAACAGCGCGAGAATCCCTTTAACTTCAATATGGACAAGACAAAGGCTATCTACAAGGCCCATGAAATGTCTTTTCCCATGCGCTATGTGATTGACCCCTGCGCCTGTACCAAATGCGGCAAGTGCGTTGAGGCCTGCAAATATGACGCAGTGGAACTTGATATGGCAGCCAAGACCTTTACGCTGAATGTCGCTTCCATTGTTTGGGCAACCGGTTGGAATCCCTATGATCCGACCCGCATGGAAAACCTGAAGTTCAACTCCTCTGACGCCATTATCACCAACATGATGATGGAACGTTTGACCGCCCCGGCAGGACCGACGGCAGGGAAAATTTTACGCCCTGGTGACAATAAGGAGCCTGAGAGTTTTGCATTTGTTCAGTGCGCCGGATCCCGTGATGAGAACCACCTTGAGTACTGTTCCTATATTTGCTGCATGGCGACCATGAAGCAGATCACCTATATCCGCGAGCGTTATCCTGAGGCCCCCATTACTGTCTTTTACATAGACCTGCGTACACCGGGCAAGTATGAGAAATTCCGTGAGAAGTTGATGGCCGATCCTAAGATTTCATTTATCAAAGGCAAGGTCGCTGACATCATTGCCGAGGCTGATGGCGGTGTAACTTTAGTTGCTGAAAATGCAATTACCGGTGACAAAATTAGCCAGAAGGTTGATCTGGCCATTTTAGCTACCGGTATGGAGCCAGCAGCCAAAAGCATGGGTCCTGCCTGTGGCGTTGCACTGGACAAGAATGGCTTTATTGTCAGCGACGCTGACAAGGGCATTCTTTCTGCCGGTTGTGCCAAGAAGGCCTCAGACGTGGTCACCGCGACGCAGAATTCGACTGCTGCTGCTTTAAAAGCAATTCAAGCCTCAAGGAGATAGTTCAATGGATAAGAAAGCCCAAGCCTATATATGTTCTGGATGCGGAATTGGGGCAGGAGCTGATATTGCGGCCCTTTCCGGTATGGTTGAAAAAGAGATGAAAATGCCCTGTTCTACCCATGAGATCCTCTGCTCCAAGAGCGGGCGAGAACTCATTGAGGGTGATATTGCTAATGGCGTCAACACTATCGTGATTGGTGCCTGTTCCCTCCGGGTCATGCAGGATGAGTTCAACTTTGGCAAGGATAATATCGTGGTCCGGGCCAATCTTCGTGAACAAGGGGTATGGTGTCAGGGTGATGATCCTGACGCCGAGTATGTTCAGGAGTTATTATCTGACAACATGCGCATGGCCTGCGTTAAAGCCAAGAAGGAAGAGTTGCCAGAACCGTTTCAGTTGGATGCAATCAACAAGGATATTCTGGTCATGGGTGGTGGCATTGCCGGACTTACGGCTGCTAAGGAGGCGGCCAGCGCAGGCTATAATGTGACTTTGGTCGAGCGTACCTCTCAACTGGGCGGGAAGGCCTTGGGGTGGAGGAAGCAGTTCCCGACAAAGGCCCCTTGGTCTGATCTGGAGAATCCGACTATTGCCACGCTGGTTAAGGAAGTTGAGTCTGATTCAAAAATTACAGTCAATACTGAGACAGAGGTTGCTCGTATTGGCGGAGCACCTGGAGCGTTTAAAGTTACATTGAAACCCGCAGGAACCACCACCGAGTGGGATGCGCCGGCTAAGGTTACTGTCGATCAGCAAGACGCTATTTCCAAAGGACAGATGGCAGATCCTAATGTCGGTAAACAGGCCTATACTGCTGAAAACCCTGAGGCATTGACCTACGGTGCAGTGGTGCTGGCAACCGGTTGGTCACCTGCTGATGTTTCTTCCTATGCTCATCTTGGCTATGGTCAGCATAAAAATGTAGTGACCAATGCCGAGTTCGAAAAACTGGCCAAAACAGGAAAGGTTCCGGCAAAAGTCGCTTTTGTCCAGAGTCCGGGAGCTGCGGAGAGTGACTCTGATTTCCCTTTTTGTAATTCTGTGACTTCCATGGTAGCGCTGAAACAGGCACGCTATGTTAGAGAGGACAACCCAAATGGTGTTGCCTATATCCTCTATCAACACATGCGGACACCTGGGAATATGGAGATGTTTTATAAGGGTGCCCAAAATGACGATGGAATCATGCTGACCAAGGCCACAGTCAACCAGGTTGAATCCTCGGGCGCCGGGCTCAAAGTTACTGCCACCAATACTTTGCTCAATGAAGATATTGAACTTGATGTCGACATGGTCGTGTTGGCTGCTGGTATGGTACCGGCAACGAAACATGAGGACTCCATAAATCTTGCCTATCGTCAAGGTCCGGCTTTCCTTGACTTGGATCTGTTTGACGGTTATGCCGACTCACATTTCATCTGTTTCCCCTATGAGACCAGAAGAACTGGTGTGTACACATGCGGTGGTGTGCGTAAGGCCATGGCCATGGATGAGACCATTGATGATGCAACCGGTGCTGCCTTAAAGGCCATTCAATGCATTGAATCAGCTGATCGAGGGGTCGCTGTTCACCCACGTTCAGGTGATCATACCTACCCTGAGTTTTTCTTCCAGCGTTGTACCCAATGCAAACGCTGTACTGAAGAGTGTCCTTTCGGCGCTCTTGATGATGACGAGAAGGGGACACCTAAACCTAATCCTACCCGCTGCCGCCGATGTGGTACCTGCATGGGGGCCTGTCCTGAGAGGATCATTAGCTTTAAAAATTATAATGTAGATATGATCGGCTCAATGATTAAGGCCGTTGATGTTCCTGATGACGATGAAGATAAGCTTCGTATCCTGGCCCTGGTCTGTGAGAACGATGCTTACCCTGCTCTTGATATGGCCGGAATGCGGCATCATAAGATAAGCAGTCTGGTTCGGGTAATTCCGGTTCGTTGCTTGGGGTCGGTAAATATGGTCTGGATCAAGGATGCACTCTCTTCTGGTATGGATGGCGCCATTCTTCTTGGTTGCAAGTATGGTGATGACTATCAATGCCATTTTGTGAAAGGCAGTGAGATCGCCAGTCGCCGTATGGAGAACATTGGCGAGACCCTTTCTACCTTGGGCCTTGAGCCAGAGAGGTGTGCGGTGCGTCAGGTAGCTATATCCGATTATGACTCCATAGCTGGCGTCCTCAATGATTTTGTTGAAGAAATTAAAGCGCTTGGTCCGAATCCATTCAAGGGATTTTAATGAGGTAAATAAGTCATGGGGGTGCGGCACGGGTAATGCCACCCCAACTGGTTAACGGCAAAAAAAGGAGACAATAAATGCAGATTAATCCTGATTTACAATTCATTAAGTACTTGAAAGGCGCGGGGGGTGATTCCCTGAAGAAGTGTTATCAATGCGCTACCTGCTCAGTGGTCTGTCCTCTATCATCCGATAGCAAACCATTTCCGCGCAAAGAGATGATATGGGCACAATGGGGCTTAAAGGATAAACTCGTTGCCGACCCCGATGTCTTTTTGTGTCACCAATGTGGTGATTGTACGGCATATTGTCCGCGTGGAGCAAAGCCAGGGGATGTGCTGGGTGCTATTAGGGCTTATGCATATACTCACTATGGATTTCCATCTGGTCTTGCCAAGCTAGCAAGTTCATCAAAAAATTTGCCTGTTTTGATCGGGTTACCAGCGATTATTATTCTGGTACTCTGGGCCATTTCAGGAGGGATGCATCTTCCAGAATCAGGACATATTGATTTCGGATATTTTTTTGGACATTGGAATTTTAAGTATTTATCTAAAACTGTTTTCTTTATTGATGCCATTATGTTGCCGGCAGCAGGATTAGCAATCTTCTCTTCCTATAAAGGCGTATCTAAAATGTGGAAGAAGATGTCTGAGAGTCTAGTGACTAAGCCCAATTTTAGGCCATCATTTGTACAGTTTACTACAGAGTTTTTATGGCCTGCTGTGCAGGAGATCATAGGACATAATCGGTTTAATGAGTGTGGAGTTAATCAAGATCGCGTTAAAGGCCATAAACCGTTAATGCTCGCTTTTATAGGGCTGCTTATAGTAACGACCTATGGTTTTATCCGGAAGGATTTAATTGGTATTATTAATCCTGCCATGCACGGACCGATTCCACTCTGGGATCCGATCAAGATATTGGCTAACGTAAGCGCTGTTGCTATGATTTACGGTGTTTTTTTACTCTGGGGCAAACGAGCAAATGATGAGAGCGCTAAAGGGGTCGCAGGAATTTTTTATGATTGGTTTTTGATCTATGAAATAGCCGCTGTTGGTGTTTCTGGTTTCATGGCAGAACTCACTAGGCTTGCAGGCATTGGCTCGTTAGCCTATTTATTTTATTATATACATCTTGTTGCAATTATGATGCTTTTCTTGTATATGCCGTATACAAAATTTGCACATCTTGTTTATCGAACATTTGCTATGGCCTTTGAACGGTATCGGGTCAGTGATTATGTTATGAAGTAATTTGTTTCAGTTTTATCCCCTCATTGGGCCACCGTTGCTCGCTTGTTGCGTTGTACATGGTGGCTTTTTTTTTTTATTTGTCTCTTAAAAGCTTAAACCCACCCCACTTTAGTAGGTGATAGTTTAGTTGAAAAATATCTTGAATTGTCTTTGCTGAACTGTTATAAGACTTCGATATGCTGGCGTAGCTCAATTGGCAGAGCAATGGTCTTGTAAACCATAGGTTGCGGGTTCGATTCCCATCGCCAGCTCCAGCCGGGTATCACTGACTAGCTGTCAGATAAGCATTAACATTGTAGAATGGCATGGAGGGGTTCCCGAGCGGCCAAAGGGAACAGACTGTAAATCTGTCGGCGATGCCTTCGGAGGTTCGAATCCTCCCCCCTCCACCAAACTGAGCAATGGTATGATCTTTCTCTAATCGGCGGGAATAGCTCAATTGGTAGAGCATCAGCCTTCCAAGCTGAGGGTTGCGAGTTCGAGCCTCGTTTCCCGCTCCACTACTTCAGAAAAAGTGGATCATTAAAAGCTCACGTGGCTCAGTAGGTAGAGCACTTCCTTGGTAAGGAAGAGGTCACCGGTTCGAATCCGGTCGTGAGCTCCATTTTTTTAGCCCTTATTTCTCAGCAGTAAAATTCGTCATCCAAATTTTTTGAATCATTACTTTTTTTGGTAGAGGAGAACTGAATCATGGCTAAGCAAAAATTTCAAAGAACGAAACCACATGTCAATATTGGTACAATTGGTCATATTGATCATGGCAAAACAACATTGACCTCCGCTATTACAAGAGTATTGGCAACTAAAGGATATGCTGAAGCGACAGCTTTTGATCAGATAGATAAAGCTCCTGAAGAGAAAGAGCGTGGTATCACCATTGCTACCGCACATGTGGAGTACCAGACAGATAAGCGGCATTATGCCCATGTCGATTGCCCTGGTCATGCAGATTATATTAAGAATATGATCACCGGCGCTGCGCAAATGGATGGAGCGATTTTGGTTGTGGGTGCTGATGATGGTCCGATGCCCCAGACCCGAGAGCACATACTCTTAGGGCGTCAAGTTGGTGTGCCGGCAATGGTTGTCTTCCTGAACAAGTGTGACATGGTAGATGACGCAGAATTGATTGAACTTGTCGACATGGAACTCCGTGAACTCCTTGACAAATATGACTATCCAGGAGACACAACTCCGATTATTCAGGGGTCAGCACTCAAGGCACTTGAAAATCCTGATGACCCTGTTCATGCAAAATGTATTTGGGATTTAATGGATGCAGTTGATTCATTTATCCCAGAGCCTCAGCGTGATGTAGACAAGCCATTTTTGATGCCGGTAGAAGATGTATTTTCTATATCTGGACGTGGAACGGTCGCTACCGGTAGAATAGAGCGTGGTGTTATTAACGTTGGTGACGAGGTTGAGATTGTAGGCATTAGAGATACTGTAAAAAGTACAGTAACTGGTGTTGAGATGTTCAGGAAAACATTGGACTCTGGTATGGCAGGTGATAATGTCGGGATATTGCTTCGAGGCGTAAAGCGTGAAGATATTGAACGAGGACAGGTTTTAGCTGCACCTAAGAGTATCACTCCACATACCAAATTCAAAGCTGAGTGCTATATTCTCTCCAAGGAAGAGGGAGGGCGTCATACCCCATTCTTTAATGGATATCGACCACAGTTTTACTTTAGGACCACGGATGTGACAGGGGTTGTTACACTTCCTGAGGGCGTAGAGATGGTAATGCCTGGAGATAATGTCTCCATTGATGCAGTTCTCATTACACCGATAGCTATGGCAGAGGGATTACGATTTGCAATCCGTGAGGGCGGCAGAACCGTTGGCGCTGGTGTTATCAATAAGATTTTAGAATAGTAGTTACTTAAGTTTAAGTTTATTCTAGTTTAAGAGAAGATGATAGATATCTTCTCTTAAATGTTTTATTGATCATTAATTTTTTTTATCGTTTAATGACTCAGTCATACGTTAACCGAATTAGGGATTCACATGAGAGATATCATTACGCTGGGATGCACTGATTGTAAGCAGAGAAACTATACAAGTACTAAGAATAAACGGAAGACTCCTCAGAAACTTGAATTGAAAAAGTATTGCCCTTTTTGTCGTTCACATACGGTTCATAAAGAGACAAAATAAGCATGAGCAGGCCAGTAGCTCTAATGGTAGAGCATCGGACTCCAAATCCGAGGGCTGGGGGTTCGAGTCCCTCCTGGCCTGCCATTATAATAAGGTGTCAACAATAAAGCTAGATTTAATGATATTAAAGGAATTTTCCATTATATAATTTATATCTCATCGCTAGAATCAGTTGCTCCTTAAATACAAAGAACATTAGGAACAGACTAAATGATAAAAGACGCTAAAACAACTGACAAAATTGATTTGGCAAATGAAAAGCCTAAGTTCAGCATTGAGATGGTTAAGACATTTTCCTCAGAAGTTCAGAGTGAATTCAATAAAATTGCTTGGCCGGATAAAAAACATACATTGGCCTCAACAGGTGTTGTTGTTGTATTAGTCATGATACTCTCCTTTTATTTGGCCACAGTTGATCTTGTTCTTGGAAAACTGATTGGAGTAGTCCTTAGATAATCATCAATTTGCTAGGAATATTAATGGCGCTTCATTGGTATATAGTTAATACATTTTCAGGGTTTGAGGAAAAAGCCAAGGCTGCTCTTCTTGAGAGAATCAAAAATGCCAGTCAAGAGGATTTATTTGGTGATATTTTGATCCCCACAGAACAGGTAGTTGAAATGGTTAAGGGTTCAAGAAAGACATCGGCCCGAAAGTTCTTCCCCGGATATATTCTTGTGAATGTAGATCTTAATGATCAAACCTGGCACACGGTAACAGGCACACCAAAAATATCCGGTTTTATAGGGAATGATATTCATCCTGATCCGTTAAGTGAAGAAGAAGCAAAGAAAATTATCAACAGGATTAAAGATGGGGCTATTAAGCCAAAACCTAAAGTATCCTATGAAATTGGAGATGCGGTAAGGGTAACTGATGGCCCTTTTTCTAATTTCCAGGGAGTAGTAGATAATGTCTATCCTGATAAGGGAAGAGTTAAGGTGATGGTAAGTATATTTGGACGAGAAACCCCCGTAGAGCTTGAGTATATTCAAGTAACCAAGGGCTAACAGTCCACGCATTTAAGTTACTATTTTGAGAACAGGAGTTAAAAAATGGCTAAGAAAATAACTGGTTATATTAAGTTGCAGATCCCTGCTGGAAAAGCGAATCCATCACCACCTATTGGACCAGCTCTTGGCCAGCATGGTGTTAATATTATGTCATTCTGTAAAGAATTTAACGCAAAAACACAGAATGAAGGTGATATGATTATTCCTGTCGTTATTACTGTTTATGCAGATCGTTCATTTTCATTTATTACGAAAACACCGCCAGCTTCAGTCCTTTTATTAAAGGCATTGGGTGCTGGTAAGGGCTCTAGTAACCCTAAACGCGAAAGAATAGGTAAAATCTCCAAAGAAAAAATTAAGGAAATTGCAACGCTTAAACTTCCTGATTTAAACGCATATGATGTTGATGCAGCTATGAGAATTATTGAAGGGACAGCTAAAAGCTGTGGGATTACTATTACTGAATGATTAAGACTTTTCTCTTTCATCAATTATTGAAATCATAATGTATTTTCTGGGTGATTATAATGTCTAGAGTAGGAAAAAAACATAAAGAAAGTCTGTTTAAGATTAATTCTCAGCAGTTTTATACTATTGAAGAGGGTATATCATTATCATTGCAATGCCTGCACTCAAAATTTGACGAATCAATTGATTTGGCAGTACGACTTGGAGTTGATCCACGACATGCTGATCAAATGATAAGAAGCAGTTTAGTTTTACCTCACGGCACTGGCAAGGTTGAGAGAGTCCTTGTTTTTGCTAAGGGGGATAAGGTGAAGGAAGCCTTGGATGCTGGCGCTGATTATGCAGGTAGCGATGAATTTGTTGAGAAGATTCAGGGCGGATGGATGGAGTTTGAACGTACAATAGCAACACCTGATATGATGGGGACTGTAGGTAAAATTGGTCGAGTTCTTGGTCCACGTGGTCTTATGCCGAACGCTAAGCTTGGAACTGTATCTTTTGATGTAGCTAGGGTTGTAGCAGAAATCAAGTCAGGTAAGATAGAATTCAAGGTTGACAAAGCTGGAATAGTTCATTCTATGATTGGAAAATCTTCTTTCGGACTTGATAAGTTACGTGACAATGCATTAGCGCTCATTGATAAACTTAATCATATGAAGCCTGCAAGTGCTAAGGGGATTTATCTACGAGGTGTGAGCCTTTCTTCTACTATGGGACCAGGAATAAAGCTTGACACACTGCCCCTACGGTCAATAACGAGATAGTCTGATTTATATCATCAAGTATTATTTGTTATGTTACTCTAAACTGACTTTAAATATTCATTTATATGAATTAGTAGATATTCGAATAACCTGGATTTGTTGTGTCAGGTAAATCAGTTTATTTATTATTAAGCAATCATTTGGTTTAGGTATATTTGGTCAATCCATATAAGAAATTTTATTTTAATCATTTTTTTAACCATCAACTTTAGTGATAATTGGTGGTAAGTTACTTAATGATCAGTTGTCTTTTGCGGCGAGAATCATAGGTGATATACTGCAAGTTGGTGAGCAGTACTGAAGTCGAAGACAGCAGGCTCCAACACTGGTTTAATTGGGACTATTCAATCATAGTCCTGGCCTGCCGAGACAAGGATTTTGCTACATATCCAATTCTGTCGACCTCGACTGTTCTTCTTTTTTCAAATTCAGATAGTTCTAAAAAGGGGGTGAATTACATTGAACCGTGATGAAAAGGCATCGGTTGTCCGAGAGTTGTCTGATAAATTTGCAAAGGCTTCTATTGCTGTAGTCAGCGATTATCGAGGGTTGACAGTATCCGAATTTGAAGAGTTACGCATTGCTTTGAAGAAATGTGGCTCAGAGGTTAAGGTTGCAAAGAATACATTGCTTCGTAAGGCAAGTGAGAATTCTTCCTTTGCTCCGTTGAATGATCACTTTACAGGCACAACGGCTGTTGCAATATCTTATGGAGATCCGGTAAGCCCAGCCAAAATTTTGGTCGAATTCGCTAAGACCCATGAAAAACTACAAATTCGAAGCGCGGTCTTGGAAGGAAAATTATTATCGTTTGCAGACTTGATTGCTCTTTCTACTTTACCAACTAAAGATGTTCTCCTTAGTCAGTTGCTTTCAGTGATGAATGCAGTACCCACCGGATTTGTTAGGGTGCTTAATGCTATCCCGCAAAAATTTGTCTATGCCCTGCAGGCACTTAAAGAGACAAAAGAACAGTAGTTTAAAATAATTTATGAGACCTGTCGTATTAAAACGACAAGATTGAATAATCAGGAGGAATTGACATGGCTGTATCCAAACAAGAAGTAATCGATTTTATCGCAAATATGACTGTTCTTGAGCTTTCAGAACTGATTAAAGAAATGGAAGAAAAATTTGGTGTTAGCGCTGCTGCACCTGTTGCTGTTGCAGCAGCCGGTCCTGCTGCCGTGGCTGCACCTGTTGAGGAAAAGACAGAGTTTGATGTAATTCTTAAATCAGGTGGAGAAAAAAAGATACAGGTAATTAAAGAGGTACGCGCAATTACATCTCTTGGCCTTAAGGAGGCTAAGGATATGGTTGAAGGTGCTCCTTCACCGATTAAAGAGGGTGTCAGTAAGGAAGAAGCCGCTGATATTAAGTCAAAAATTGAGGCTGCTGGTGGTACTGTAGAAATCAAGTAGATTTTATTTTATAGTAATGCCTTTATCCTGTATATGGAGATAAGGCATATTTTGTCGCACTAAAACGTTGCGGGATACCGTAACGTTTTAGTGCGTTTTTGCATATAATATTTAGCCAAAAACGTAACCGAACAATTGGATAAGAATTTTTGGTGGGAAAAACAGTTGGTTATCTATTGTATCAGCGCTGGTTTTCCTGTTGAACAAATGGCGAGGACAGGTCTGTAATGAAGATGATGAAAAGAGTTAGGAAGAGTTTTGCCAAGATTGGTGAGGCTATTGAGAAACCGCATCTTATTGAGATGCAGCAACTGTCATATGAAAAATTCTTGCAAATTGATGTTGATCCAGATGATCGTGCTGATATCGGACTGCAAGGGATTTTCAAAAATATATTCCCCATTGAAGATTTTAATGGAGCCTGTTCCCTCGAGTTTGTTCGGTATATATTTGGAGAACCAAAATATACGGTTGAAGAGTGTATTGAGCGTGGGATGACTTATGAAGTGCCCATTAAGATTACTGTTCGCCTGATTACCTTTGATGTTGATCCAGAAACAGAAGTAAAAAGTATTCGAGACATTAAAGAACAATCCGTTTACCTCGGTAGTCTTCCGCTTATGACGAAGGCGGGCGTATTTGTTGTTAATGGCACTGAACGTGTTATCGTTAGTCAGCTCCAGCGTTCACCAGGGCTTTTTTATGCTCACGATGAGGGCAAGAATCATTCTATGGGTAAGTTGTTGTATTCAGCACGGATTATCCCTGTTCGCGGTTCATGGATTGATTTAGAGTTCGATGCCAAAGACGTATTGTACGTGCGCATTGATCGCAGACGTAAGTTTCCTGTTACCACTCTCCTTAAAGCCCTGGGCCAAAGCGCTGATGATCTGCTTAGCTTTTTCTATCCTACTGAAAAGGTCATACTTGCAGATGAAAAGTACTATAAATCATTCAATGAAGAGTTGGCTGTTGGTCAACGGGCATTGCATGACATTATTCATCCCGCTACTGGAGAGGTGCTTGTTAAACAAAATCGTAAAATTGGCAAATCCCTGGCCAAGAAAATTGCTGAATCCGGTTTTGAGCGCATCGAGATTGAACCGACGACCCTTATTGGACAGATTGTTTCACAGGATATCGTCAACCAATCAACGGGAGAGGTTATTGTTCCCTGTAATGGTGAACTTACTGAAGGCGCTCTCACTTCTATACTTACCGCTGGAATTTCATCGTTTACCACTCTTTTTATTGATGGCATTAAATTTACAGATTCCTTTCGTAAGACTTTGGCCTTAGACAAAGTCAACACTTCTGAGGAGGCCCTGCTCGAGATATACAGACGATTACGACCAAGTAGTCCTCCAACTGTAGATGTGGCCACCAATTTTTTTGATGGGCTTTTCTTTAATCCTGATACATATGACCTTTCAGAGGTTGGTCGGTTTAAGATCAATGCCAAATTGGGGATGAATACGGATATTAATATCCGTACATTAACGAGAGAGGATATTATTCTTTCGATCCGTCAGTTGGTCCGTTTGAAAGATGCTCAGGGACCCGTGGATGACATTGATCACCTGGGGAACCGTAGGGTTAGGACTATTGGTGAGTTGGTCGAAAACCAGTATCGTGTCGGTTTAGTCAGAATGGAAAGGGCTATTAAGGAGCGAATGAGCCTGCAAGAAGTTGAGACCCTGATGCCACATGACTTGATCAATCCTAAGCCCATTACATCTGCCATAAAAGAATTTTTTGGTACTAGCCAGCTCTCCCAGTTCATGGATCAGACCAACCCTCTTTCCGAGGTTACACACAAACGACGCTTGAGTGCCTTGGGGCCAGGAGGACTCTCCCGTGAGCGTGCAGGCTTTGAGGTTCGCGATGTTCACCCAACACATTATGGAAGGATTTGCCCTGTAGAAACGCCTGAAGGTCCTAACATAGGTTTGATAGTTTCGCTTGCCGCGTACGCTCATGTGAATGAGTTTGGATTTATTGAAACACCCTATCGAAGAATAGAAAATCGAAAAATTACTGGTGATGTACAATATTATAATGCTATTGCCGAACATGATATGGTAATCGCTCCGGCTCAGACCGAGCTGGACAAGAATGGTCGAATTGTTAACGACATGTTGATTGCTAGAACGGATGGTGAAGTTGTTAACGTTAAGGCTGATGACATCACACATCTTGATGTATCTCCTAATCAGTTGGTCAGCGTAGCTACATCCCTGATTCCTTTTCTTGAGAATGATGATGCAAACCGTGCTCTGATGGGATCAAACATGCAACGCCAAGGGGTTCCTTTGCTCAGGACTGCAGCTCCTTTGGTAGGCACTGGTCTAGAGAGGACGGTAGCTCAGGATTCTGGTGTTTGTTTGCTGGCAGCTGGACCTGGCGTAGTTGAAGAAGTTGATGCGAACCGCGTTGTTATTCGTTATGACGAACCTGGAACTGATGGATTTAGTGCCGGAGTTGGAATTTATCGTCTTGATAAGTACAGAAAATCAAACCAGAATACCTGTTTTACCCAGCGACCTTTAGTTTTACCGATGCAGAGGGTAGCCAAAGGTGAGGTGCTGGCCGATGGTCCTGCTACTGAAATGGGAGAGTTAGCCTTGGGGAAGAATGTTACCATGGCTTTCATGCCCTGGCGCGGCTATAACTTTGAAGACTCCATTTTGATCAGTGAACGCCTTATCAAGGATGATACGTATACTTCAATCCACATTGAAGTCTTTGAAACAGTCGCTCGTGACACAAAATTGGGTAAGGAAGAAATTTCGAGGGATATCCCCAATGTCAGTGAGGAGGCACTACGAAATCTTGACGAGTCTGGAATTGTTCGTATTGGTGCCGTAGTCAAAGCCGGTGATACATTAGTTGGCAAGGTCACACCAAAGGGTGAGACTCAGTTATCTCCTGAAGAAAAATTACTTCGGGCCATTTTTGGCGAGAAGGCTGGTGATGTCAAGGACACATCCTTGCGGGTTCCCCCGGGAATAGAAGGTGTCGTCATTGACGCAAAAGTTTTTTCGCGAAAAGGGGTTGAGAAGGATGATCGAGCGCTCTCCATTGAAGAGATGGAGATTGTACGCCTTAATAAGGATATGAATGATGAGCTGGATTGTTTGGAAAATGGTGTTCTTAACAGCTTGGCGGATATCCTTGAGGGGAAAAAAGCGAGCGCCGATATTATAACAAAAAAATCAGAAGTTTTGATAAAGAAGGATGAAGCTATAACTCGAGAGGCCCTTATTCTGTTGCGTTTGAATGCGATTAGGAAGATCTCCTTTACTGAGAGTTCGACCTATAAGGGTGAGATTGATCTCATTTTTGAACGGTATGAGAGTCAGGCCAAGGAGGTTAAAAAACGCTACGAAGCCAGGATTGAACGGTTGCGTAAGGGCGATGACCTTCCGCCTGGGGTCATTAAAATGGTCAAGATTTACGTTGCCAAGAAACGGAAACTGTCGGTAGGGGATAAAATGGCTGGTCGTCATGGGAATAAAGGCGTTGTCTCCAGGATTCTTCCTGAAGAGGATATGCCCTACTTCGCTGATGGAACACCAGTAGATATCGTCCTTAATCCGTTAGGTGTACCTTCTCGAATGAATGTAGGTCAAGTGCTTGAAACCCATCTTGGTCTTGCAGCTAAGAGATTAGGAGAACAACTTTATGATTTTGGTAGGCGACAAGAGATTAAAGCTGTCAAGGAGAAGCTTAAAAAGATCTACTCTAAGGCTGAATATAAATTGCTCACCGATGGCATGAGCGATCAGGACATATTGGATATGACCAGGAAGATGAGAACTGGTCTGCACATGGCTACGCCCGTCTTTGATGGTGCGCAGGAGTCTGAAATTCGTTCACTTCTTGTAGAGTCTGGAATGAGTGAAGTTGGTCAGAGCTATCTCTATGATGGATTGACTGGTGATCAGTTTGAAAACCCAATCACCGTCGGCACTATGTATATTATCAAGCTCCATCATCTTGTCGATGACAAAATTCATGCTCGCTCTACAGGGCCATACTCTCTGGTTACCCAACAGCCACTTGGTGGAAAGGCCCAGTTTGGTGGACAACGATTAGGTGAGATGGAAGTTTGGGCTATGGAGGCCTATGGCGCCGCATACACCTTACAGGAATTTCTTACCGTAAAGTCCGACGATGTCGGAGGGCGAACAAAGATGTACGAGAAGATTGTCAAGGGCAACAACTTTCTGGAAGCAGGATTGCCCGAATCATTTTATGTCCTGGTAAAGGAGCTTCAGGGGCTTTGTTTGGATATGGAGTTGCTTGACGAATAAAATTTCTCCACCATAAAGAATTTAGAGTTTGAATTATATGTGATGATTTAAACCGTACTGTAAATTCATAATTCATTCTTGAATGCCTTCAATTAAAATGAGACAAGGCAGGGTGAATAAGTGACGCTTGTCGGTTGACCGTAAAAATATTAAGAAATAGGGGTGTGCCGTGGACGAACTTTTTAGTTTTTTTTCCAAAGCAAAGGCGCCGGTAAATTTTAATTCGGTACGAATTTCAATTGCCTCTCCAGAGAAAATTATGGACTGGTCGCATGGGGAGGTCCTGAAACCAGAGACCATTAATTACCGGACGTTTAAGCCGGAGCGCGATGGATTATTCTGTGCCAAAATATTTGGCCCGGTCAAGGACTACGAGTGTAATTGCGGCAAATATAAGAGGATGAAACACCGTGGGGTCGTTTGTGAAAAATGCGGTGTTGAAGTAATCCAGTCCAAGGTTCGACGTGAACGTCTTGGTCATATCAAACTAGCCGCACCTGTTGCCCATATCTGGTTTTTGAAGAGTCTGCCAAGTAAAATTGGCAATATGCTAGATATGACCTTGAAGGAGTTGGAAAAAGTTTTGTATTTCGACTCTTATGTTGTCGTGCGGTCAGATGAACCTAGTTTGACTATTGGTACCTTGCTTAATGAGGATATGTATCGTCAGGCCAGGACAGATTTTGGGGAAAAATTTACCGTGGGTATAGGGGCGGCTGCCATTAAGGATATGCTTCACAACCATGACCTGCAAGCACTTTCCGTCTCTCTGCGAGAGGAGATGAAAACAACCAGTTCTGATGCTAAGCGTAAAAAACTGGCCAAAAGGCTTAACGTAGTAGAGGCCTTCAGGGATTCCGATAACCGACCAGAATGGATGATTCTGGATGTAATACCTGTGCTTCCTCCTGATTTGAGGCCGTTGGTCCCACTAGAAGGCGGTCGGTTTGCCACCTCAGATTTAAATGATCTCTATCGTAGGGTTATAAATCGAAACAATCGGTTAAAACGACTTCTTGAGCTAGACGCACCAGAGATTATCATCCGCAATGAAAAACGGATGCTTCAAGAGGCTGTGGACGTCCTTTTTGATAACGGTAGGCGAGGCAAGGTTATTACAGGTTCCAACAAGCGCCCATTGAAGTCATTAAGTGATATGCTTAAGGGCAAGCAAGGACGTTTTCGTCAAAATCTTCTAGGGAAACGCGTTGACTACTCAGGACGTACTGTAATCGTTGTTGGACCACATTTACGCCTGCATCAATGCGGTTTGCCGAAAAAAATGGCGCTTGAGCTCTTTAAGCCCTTTATCTACAATAAACTTGAGCAGCATGGCTACGTGACTACGATCAAGAGTGCCCGTAAGATGGTGGAGAAAGGTGTTAAAGAGGTATGGGACGTTTTGGACGAGGTTGTCAATGAGTTTCCGGTGATCCTCAATCGTGCACCAACTTTGCATCGTCTTGGCATGCAGGCTTTTGAACCCGTATTGATTGAAGGCAAGGCGATACAACTTCATCCTCTGGTTTGTTCCGCCTTTAATGCTGACTTTGACGGTGATCAGATGGCTGTTCATCTTCCTTTGACCGTCGAGGCTCAGCTTGAGGCTCGTGTCTTGATGATGTCGACGAATAATATTCTTTCTCCTGCAAACGGAGAGCCAGTCATTGTTCCGTCCCAGGATATTGTTCTTGGTTTGTATTATCTGAGTAGGATTAGACCGTTGGCAAAAGGTGAGGGAAGCTTATTCTCATGTCCTGCAGAAGCCCGTATTGCTTACGATCACAAATCAATCAACATGCAGGCGAAAATTAAGGTAAGAATTGACGGACAAATTATTGAAACCACTGTGGGACGGATACTCCTTTCAGAGCTTCTGCCTGAGACAGTTCCTTTTGATCAGATAAATAAGGTCCTCACAAAGAAGGAACTTGCCAAGTTAATTGACTATACCTATAGGCACGCTGGAACAAAGGATACGGTATTACTCACCGACCGTCTGAAGGACATGGGGTATGAGTATGCCACATCATCCGCTATTTCAATTTGTATCAATGATATGAAGATACCTGTGAGCAAGGAGGACTTGATTGGCAAGGCCACTCAATCGGTATTGGAAGTTGAAAGGCAGTATGCAGATGGTTTGGTTACAGCAGGCGAGAAGTATAATAAAATGGTGGATATTTGGTCACGGACCACGGACGAGGTAGCTCAGGAGATGATGAAGGAACTTAGCGTCGAATACTTAAGGGATGCGGACAATAAATTGATTGAAACACCGAGTTTCAATTCTATTTTTGTTATGGCTGACTCTGGCGCGCGAGGTTCGAAGGATCAGATCAGGCAGCTTGCCGGGATGCGCGGATTGATGGCCAAGCCCTCAGGTGCCATTATCGAATCGCCGATCAAAGCCAATTTCCGTGAAGGCCTGAGTGTGCTTGAATATTTCATATCGACACATGGGGCTCGTAAGGGATTAGCCGATACCGCCTTGAAGACTGCCAACTCCGGGTATTTAACGCGACGCTTAGTCGATGTGGCGCAAGACTCTACTATCATTGAACGCGATTGTGGGACTCTGGATGGGATTGAGGCTGAACCATTGATGGAAGGTGGTGAGGTAATCCAACATGTGGGAGATAGGATTTTGGGCAGGGTTGCCCTTGATGACATTTTGGATCCTTATACTGACACTCTGCTAGTGCGGACCAATGAAGAAATTACCGAGAGTGAGGTTGAATTAATTGATAAGGCCGGTATTGACCGGGTAAAAATTAGATCTGTTTTGACTTGCCAATCCAAGCGTGGCGTTTGTGCCAAATGTTACGGCCGTGATCTGGGACGCGGACATATGGTTAATCAGGGTGAAGCAGTCGGTATTATTGCCGCCCAATCCATAGGTGAGCCGGGAACACAGCTCACTATGCGTACCTTTCATATCGGTGGTACAGCCAGCAGAAGTGCAGAAGTCGCAGAAGTAAGGACCAAGCACGGTGGTATTATTAGGCTCCATGGATTACATACCGTTGCTGGGGCTGATGGCAATTTGGTTGTGATGAACCGTAACGGGGAGATAAGTATATTTGGTCCAAAGGGCAGAGAACGTGAGAGATACCCAGTAAACTATGGAGCACAACTCCATTTTAATGATGGCGACGAGGTCCCACCCGACACTATGGTAGCTGATTGGGATCCCTATACCATACCCATTGTTTGTGAGGTGGGCGGCATTGTGAAATTTGGGGATATCCAGGAGGGGGTGACCATGCAGGAAAAACTTGATCCCATAACCGGCAAATCAAGTTTTGTTATCATGCAGTCACGGCATAGCAATCTCAACCCTCGTATATCGTTAAAGGATAAGGATGGACGCGGGGTGAAATTACCAAAAACTGGGACCATTGCCCGTTATTCACTACCGGTTGGGACTATTGTTACTGTTCAGGAAGGGCAAGAGATCGGTCCAGGTAGCGTTATAGGTAAAATACCACGTGAGACCACAAAAACAAAAGATATCACCGGGGGTCTGCCCCGAGTTGCTGAATTATTTGAGGTGCGGACTCCGAAGGAATATGCGGTCATTTCTGAGATAGACGGACAAGTTAGTTATGGTAAGGATACTAAGGGGAAAAAGAGAGTTGTAGTCACTCCTGAGATGGGAGAAGCAAAAGAGTATGCAATCCCTAAAGGGAAGCATATCAGTGTGCATGAGGGGGATTACGTAAAAGCAGGTGAACCGCTTATGGATGGATCTCCAGCACCCAATGATATCTTAAGAGTTATGGGAGTTAAAGAGTTGGCTAAGTTCTTAGTTAATGAAATTCAGGAAGTATATCGCCTTCAAGGCGTTAAAATTAATGACAAACATATTGAGGTCATTGTTCGACAGATGCTACGTCGGGTCACCATTACAGGTGTTGGTGATTCTATCTTTATGCTGGGTGAGCAGGTTGAGTGGTGGAGATTTCAAGAAGAAAACGACAAGATCATGAAGGAAGGTGGTCAACCCGCACACGCAGAACCTCTTCTCTTGGGCGTTACAAAGGCCTCGCTGAGCACTGATAGCTTTATTTCCGCTGCTTCCTTTCAGGAGACAACAAAGGTTTTGACCAATGCAGCTATGGCGGGAAGAATCGATCATTTAACTGGTCTAAAAGAGAATGTCATCATGGGCCGACTCATTCCAGCCGGTTCCGGGCGCAAAGAGTATAGTCAGTTTGATTAGCCCTAACATATTGCTTGACAGAAACAAGACCGTCGAGTATTAAACCTTTTTTTGCAATAACTTGGGCACCATTGCCCGTTAAACGTTTTAAATCGAATAGAGGAGTATTTCAATGCCAACCATCAATCAATTGGTACGGCAAGGTAGAAAGAAGATGAGCAGCAGGGCAACAACCCCAGCCCTGAAAGGATGCCCACAAAAACGGGGCGTATGTGTTCGTGTATATACGACAACCCCTAAAAAGCCTAACTCAGCCTTGCGTAAAGTTGCTAGGGTCCGACTTACCAATGGAATGGAAGTTACTTCATATATTCCAGGGGTTGGTCATAATCTTCAAGAACATTCTGTTGTTATGATTCGGGGAGGTAGAGTTAAGGACCTGCCTGGTGTGAGGTATCATATCATTCGAGGTACTCTGGATACCCTCGGGGTAGCCAACCGTAAACAGAGCCGTTCTAAATACGGAACAAAGCGTCCCAAATAGATATTCATTGATTAGTGTGTGAGGAAAAAAGAATGCCAAGACGTAAAACAGTTGCCAAAAGGACAATAGCACCAGATGCCAGATATAAAAGTGTGCTGGTATCCAAGTTTATTAATCAGCTCATGCTTGATGGGAAAAAAAATGTGGCTCGTAGTGTGTTTTATGGTGCCATGGAAATCATTGCTGAGAGGATTAAGGAAGGGAATCCGATTGAAATATTTGATAAGGCAATGGAGTCAGTTCGACCACGAGTTGAGGTGAAATCTCGTCGTGTTGGTGGTGCCACTTATCAAGTTCCGGTTGAGGTAAGACCTGAACGTCGAAATGCACTGGCTATGCGTTGGATAACGACATATGCCCAAAAACGATCTGGTCATTCAATGGCTGAGAAATTAGCAGCTGAACTGAATGATGCCTTCAACAATCGTGGAGCCGCAGTAAAGAAGCGAGAAGACACGCATAAGATGGCTGATGCTAATAAGGCCTTTGCTCATTATCGCTGGTAATTCTATTCTTAATTTATTTCATTGTTGACAATCTTCTGATGTTGGATTATATTTTTTTGTTTTTGTTGTCCAGGTTGCCATTTGTGAAGATCAGCACTAAAAGGAATCAATTGTGACGGTAAAGTACCGTTTGGATGAGCTTCGTAATCTTGGGATAATGGCCCATATTGATGCGGGGAAAACTACCACTACTGAACGAATACTTTATTATACAGGTCGTTCATATAAGATTGGTGAGGTTCATGATGGTACGGCTGTCATGGACTGGATGGAACAAGAACAGGAGAGAGGGATTACGATTACCTCAGCAGCAACTTCCTGTATCTGGCAAAACCATCAATTAAATATTATAGATACACCTGGGCATGTTGACTTTACAATTGAAGTTGAACGGTGTTTAAGAGTTTTAGATGGAGCCGTAGCTGTAATATGTGCAGTAGGTGGAGTTGAGCCTCAAACTGAAACAGTTTGGCGGCAAGCCAATAAATATAAAATTCCCAGAATTGTTTTTATCAATAAAATGGATAGGGTTGGCGCAAACTTTGAGCGCTGCCTCAGCATGATAAAGACAAGACTTGGTGCTCAACCTGTTGCAATTCAAGTTCCGATTGGCATCGAAGAATCCTATGAGGGAGTAATTGATCTGATAGAGAGAAAAATGCTCTATTTTGATGAGGATTCACAGGGCTCATTAGTAATTGAGAAGCCAATATCTAAAGATTATTCAAACATTTTCGCGGCTGCACATATGACCCTTATCGAGAAGCTGGCCGACTTCGATGATGGGGTCATGGAAAAATTTATAGAAGAAAAGCCTGTATCTCCCACTGAATTACGACAGGCATTACGTAAAGCAACATTGCAATTGGATGTAGTACCCGTTTTGTGTGGTAGTGCATTTAAGAATAAGGGCATTCAGCCATTATTGGATGCAATAGTCTCATATTTACCCTCTCCTCAGGATGTACCTCCGATAATTGGGGTAGATACTGAAGGAAGGGACTTTAATCTTAAATTCACCGATAGTGAAAAGCTTTGCGCTTTGGCTTTTAAGATTGTATCTGATTCATATGTTGGTAACTTGGCGTATGTGCGTATTTACTCTGGTCAGCTTAAAACCGGAGATAAAGTATATAACTCTACCAAGGCCAAACAGGAAAAGATTAGCAAGATCTTAAGAATGCACGCAAATAAACGTGAAGAGATCAAAGAACTTTGTGCGGGTGATATTGCTGCATTGGTTGGATTGCGTTTTTCTACTACGGGAGATACCTTGTGTGAAAAAGGTGATACAATAATATTAGAAAATATCGATTTTCCTGAACCTGTAATCAGTATAGCTATAGAACCAAAGGGAAAAGCCGACGAAGAAAAACTTCACGATAGTTTAGCAAAAATTGCCCTTGAAGATCCCTCATTCAAGATATCAATGCATGAAGATACTGGACAAACGCTAATATCCGGTATGGGGGAATTACATCTGGAAATCATAGTTGATAGATTGATACGTGATTTTAAGGTAGAAGCAAATATTGGAAAACCTCAAGTTTCGTATAAAGAGACATTGAGAGGTCGGGGCATTGGTGAAGGTCATTTTGAGCCACATGGTGGTAGCAAATCACAATATGGGCATGTAATTTTAGAAGTTGAAGGCTTGCCTAGTGGCGCTGGTTTTTTATTTGTATCTAAAGTTACAGACGAACAGATTCCATCAGAATTCGTTATAGCCATTAAGAAAGGTGTTGAATCAGGACTTGACTCTGGAAACATGCTAGGATGTCCTGTTGTTGATGTGCAGGTGAATTTGATTGGTGGCTCTTACCATGAAGAGGATTCAACGATTCAGGCTTTCGGTGTTGCTACAAATATAGCATTGCGGAACGCAAGTTTAGTTGCTCATCCTATTTTGCTTGAACCATTGATGAAGCTGGAAGTTGTTGTACCTGATGAATATTTGGGGGATGTAATTAATGACCTTAACACAAAACGATCTAAAATTCATGGAATTGAATCACAATCTCAGGGATTTCAAGTAGTTGAGGCCAAAGTACCTCTTGCTGAAATGTTTGGCTACTCAACGGATCTGAGATCTGCTACTCAAGGTCGTGCTAGCTTTTCCATGCAATTTTTTTCTTATGAAGAAATTCCAGCAAAAATCGCTGATCAAATTGTTAAGAAAATTAGGGGTCTTTAATATATTAGTTTATTAAGAAGAAATAATGAGGGAAAACAATGGCTAAGCAAAAATTTCAAAGAACGAAACCACATGTCAATATTGGTACAATTGGTCATATTGATCATGGCAAAACAACATTGACCTCCGCTATTACAAGAGTATTGGCAACTAAAGGATATGCTGAAGCGACAGCTTTTGATCAGATAGATAAAGCTCCTGAAGAGAAAGAGCGTGGTATCACCATTGCTACCGCACATGTGGAGTACCAGACAGATAAGCGGCATTATGCCCATGTCGATTGCCCTGGTCATGCAGATTATATTAAGAATATGATCACCGGCGCTGCGCAAATGGATGGAGCGATTTTGGTTGTGGGTGCTGATGATGGTCCGATGCCCCAGACCCGAGAGCACATACTCTTAGGGCGTCAAGTTGGTGTGCCGGCAATGGTTGTCTTCCTGAACAAGTGTGACATGGTAGATGACGCAGAATTGATTGAACTTGTCGACATGGAACTCCGTGAACTCCTTGACAAATATGACTATCCAGGAGACACAACTCCGATTATTCAGGGGTCAGCACTCAAGGCACTTGAAAATCCTGATGACCCTGTTCATGCAAAATGTATTTGGGATTTAATGGATGCAGTTGATTCATTTATCCCAGAGCCTCAGCGTGATGTAGACAAGCCATTTTTGATGCCGGTAGAAGATGTATTTTCTATATCTGGACGTGGAACGGTCGCTACCGGTAGAATAGAGCGTGGTGTTATTAACGTTGGTGACGAGGTTGAGATTGTAGGCATTAGAGATACTGTAAAAAGTACAGTAACTGGTGTTGAGATGTTCAGGAAAACATTGGACTCTGGTATGGCAGGTGATAATGTCGGGATATTGCTTCGAGGCGTAAAGCGTGAAGATATTGAACGAGGACAGGTTTTAGCTGCACCTAAGAGTATCACTCCACATACCAAATTCAAAGCTGAGTGCTATATTCTCTCCAAGGAAGAGGGAGGGCGTCATACCCCATTCTTTAATGGATATCGACCACAGTTTTACTTTAGGACCACGGATGTGACAGGGGTTGTTACACTTCCTGAGGGCGTAGAGATGGTAATGCCTGGAGATAATGTCTCCATTGATGCAGTTCTCATTACACCGATAGCTATGGCAGAGGGATTACGATTTGCAATCCGTGAGGGCGGCAGAACCGTTGGCGCTGGTGTTATCAATAAGATCATAGAATAAGGTGAAAAAAATGGTTCAAACACAAAAGATACGAATAAGGCTTAGGGGGTATGATCACAAATTGCTAGATCAGTCGACACAAGAGATAGTAGATACTGCCAAAAGTACAGGATCGATGGTAGCAGGGCCTATTCCTTTACCAACAATTATTAACAAATATTGCGTTAACCGATCTGTTCATGTTGATAAAAAATCACGAGAACAGTTTGAAATGAGGACGCATAAACGTTTGCTTGATATTCTTGAACCAACACAACAAACTATTGATGCTCTAATGAAACTTGAGCTTTCAGCAGGAGTTGATGTCGAAATTAAGCTTTAAACGAATATTTTATTATACATTTAATTTAAAGTGGGTTGGTACAATGCCAAAAACAATAGGTCTTTTGGGAAAAAAGGTTGGAATGACCAGGGTCTATAATGAAATCGGTCAGGCCATAGGAGTAACAGCGGTAGAAATTGGGCCCTGTGTTATACTTCAAATTAAAACGTTGGAAAAAGATGGATACAATGCCTTAAAACTAGGGTTCTGCTCTAAGCAAGAAAAACGAATGACAAAGCCTGACTTTGGTCAATGCAAAGCGGCAAACAAAGGTGGTTTTTATCATTTAAAAGAATTTAATGTTAGTAATCCTGAGTCTTACACTGTTGGTCAAGTCTTGAGTCTCTATGACATCTTTAAAATTGGTGATTTGATTGACGTTACCGGAGTCAGCAAAGGAAAAGGCTTTCAGGGCGTCATAAAAAGACATGGCTTTAAAGGTGGTGGAGACACACATGGTTCAATGTTTCATCGTGCTCCAGGTTCTATTGGGTGTTCTGCTTGGCCAAGTCGAGTGGTGAAGGGAAAAAAAATGCCGGGTCATATGGGGACACAAAGAGTGAACAAAAAAAATGTCACAATATTTGATATACGTGCTGAAGAAAATGTGATGCTTGTTAAGGGATCATTACCCGGAGCTAAGCAGGGATTGCTTGAGATTTACACTAAATAAATTGTAAACAAGTCTCCTTAGGATAAAATGAGCATTATATATGCTTAGAAAATAGTATGCTTTCATATGACTCGAATTCGAATTCGAATGAGTTACCTTTATTTGAGGTATAAAAAAAATGCCAGTTACAGATTTATTTAATATTAAGAATGAAAAAGTTGGAGAAGTTGATCTTAATGACGCTTTGTTTGGTATTTCTGTTGATCAACATTTGTTGCACAGTGTTGTTCGAATGCAGTTAGCAGGAAGGAGAGCTGGAACTGCTTGTACGAAGACCAGAGTAGAAGTTCATGGAAGTTCCGCTAAGCCATTCAAGCAGAAGGGAACTGGTAGAGCCCGTTCTGGTAGCAAAAGATCTCCTCTTTGGCGTGGTGGTGGTGTAAGTCATGGACCAAAACCAAAAGATTATTCCTTTAAATTATCCAAAAAAACTCGACGATTAGGATTACGGATGGCACTAAGTGCTCGTGTTGCCGAAAATAATTTCAAGGTCCTTGATAATTTTATCATGGATGAGATTAAAACCAAGAATTTTGTAGCTGTTATGCGAAATCTTGACGTACAAAATGCATTGATTGTAATTCCTGAGCATATTGAATCACTAGAAAAATCATCTCAAAATGTATATGGATTTAAAGTAATTCCAACAGTTGGTCTTAATGTATATGATGTTCTCCATTATAAATATATTATTTTGCTTCAAAATAGTATCGATCAATTGGAAAAGAGGTTATTATAATGAAAAATGTATTTGATATTATAAAGAAACCTTGCTTAACTGAAAAAGCAATGTTACTTCAGGAACATGAAAATCAAGTTGTTTTGAAAGTAGATCCAAGAGCAAACAAAATTGAAATTAAAGATGCAGCAGAACAGCTCTTTAATTTGAAAATTACAAAAGTCAGAACTGCTAATATGCATGGGAAGAGTAAAAGAGTTGGTAAGCACTCAGGAATAACTAACGATTGGAAAAAGGCTGTAATTAGTCTTAAGGAAGGACAAAAATTAGATTTCCTTGATCAGTTATAAATTTATTACTTAATTACTTCTTCTCATTTCATTAATGAAAATTTGAAAATCGGGGTTTGCAATGGCAATAAAAACCTATAAACCGACTTCGCCAGGGAGACGAAATATTGCCCTGATCGTCTCACCTGAACTGTCAAAATCAGGACCGCAGAAAAATTTAATAGCTCCATTATCAAAATCTGGTGGACGCAATAATAATGGCCGCATTACATCACGACATATTGGTGGTGGTCATAAAAGAAAATACCGAATTATTGATTTTAAGCGTGAAAAACAAAATATAATTGGTAAGGTTTCCACATTGGAGTACGATCCGAATCGTTCTGCAAATATTGCATTAATTACCTATAGTGATGGAGAAAAAAGTTATATTTTAGCTCCGCTTGGAATTAAGATTGGTGATAGTGTGGTTGCTGGAGATGAAGTTGATGTGAAAATTGGCAACTGCATGCCCATGGGAAATATGCCATTAGGTAGTATCATTCACAATGTAGAAATGAAAATTGGCAAAGGTGCTCAATTGGTACGAAGTGCTGGTGTGTCAGCTCAATTAATGGCTAAAGAAGGTGATTATGTTTTAATTAAATTACCTTCAGGTGAAGTCAGAAAATTTCATAAACTTTGCCGCGCATGTTTTGGTCAATTAGGCAACATAGAATTTGAGTCTCAGAAGCTGGGTAAGGCTGGAAGAAACCGTTGGAAAGGAAATCGACCTAAGGTGCGCGGAGTTGCAATGAATCCTCACGATCATCCTATGGGGGGTGGAGAAGGAAAAAGTTCCGGTGGACGTCATCCTTGTTCACCATGGGGGATCCCTTCAAAAGGTTTTAAAACAAGAAAGAAAAAGGCATCAGATAAGTTTATTGTAACTAAAAGGTCATAACAGGAGGGATACAATATGGCACGATCAATAAAAAAGGGACCCTTTGTTGACGACCATCTCTACGAGAAAGTAATTAAGGCAAAGGAGACAAATTCTCGTAAAGTGATCAAGACTTGGTCGAGACGATCAGATATAATACCTGACATGATAGGACTGACATTTGCAGTTCATAATGGGAAAAAGTTTATTCCCGTATTTGTTTCTGAAAACATGGTGGGTGGGAAATTGGGTGAATACTCCCCAACCAGAACTTTTTTTGGACATGCTGGTGGTAAGAAAGGAAAAAAATAAAGCAAGAATCCTCGTAGTGCAGTACAAAAATTTAATTGTACTCGAGGTTATTAATTAAATTATCCCGTATTAGCAAGAAATAGGCTAGATAAGGAGCAAGGAATAGATGGAAGCGAAAGCAGTTTTGAGATACTGTCGTATATCTCCGCAAAAGGCCAGATTGATAGCAAATTTGGTCCGGGGGACTCATGTAGAATCTGCGATTAATAGCCTGAAGTTTATGCCGCAGAAAGGTGCAGCAATCATTCGTAAGGTTTTAGAGTCAGCAGTTGCAAATGCCAGGCAGAATGAAGCAATAGACGTTGATACGTTATATGTAAAAACGATTTTTGTTGATGGTGGTCCAATGCTGAAAAGAATTATGCCAAGGGCGATGGGCCGAGCGAATCGTATTCTAAAACGTTCTAGTCACATTACAATAGTAGTTGATGAACAATAATCATAATATTACTATAAAATAATTTAATAATGATGGAGGAAGGTCTTGGGCCAGAAAGTTAATCCAATCGGTTTACGCCTTAATATTATCCGGACTTGGGAGTCAACATGGTATGCTAGCAAAGATTACTCAAAGTTTTTGTTGGAAGATCATACCTTAAGGAAATTCCTAAAAAAACGTCTTTATCATGCAGGATTGTCACGGGTCCAAATAGCTCGTACAGGTGATAAGATAAGGATAAAACTTTTTACAGCACGCCCAGGTATTGTAATTGGCAAGAAGGGAGCTGAAATTGAGGTGTTGAAGGCTGAACTTGAGAAATTAACTAAACGCTCATGTGTGCTTGATATTCAAGAGGTAAGACGACCTGAAGCAGACGCACAACTTGTTGCTGAGAATGTCGCCACACAATTAGAAAGAAGAGTTGCCTTTCGTCGCGCTATGAAAAAGGCAGTAAATATGGCCTTGAAGTTTGGCGCAAAAGGGATTAAAATATCATGCTCTGGTCGTTTGGGTGGTGCCGAAATTGCGAGAAATGAGTGGTACCGAGAGGGACGTGTACCACTGCATACATTAAGGGCAAATATTGATTATGGTTTAGCAGAATCAAAGACTACTTTTGGTGTTATTGGTGTTAAGGTTTGGATATTCAAAGGTGAAGTTCTTTCCGACGCTGAAAATGTAATTTAAGAATATAGGATAAGAAAATGCTAAGTCCTAAGAAAGTAAAACATCGTAAACAGTTTAAAGGAAGGATGACAGGGGAAGCTCAAAGAGGTTCTACAATAGAATTTGGAGAGTATGCCTTGAAAGCTACCGAGTGTGGACGACTTACTGCTCAAATGATAGAAGCAGGACGCGTAGCAATTAACAGAAAAATTAAACGTGGGGGGAAGATGTGGGTAAGAATTTTCCCAAATAAACCCTTTACAAAAAAACCTGCCGAAACCAGAATGGGTGGAGGTAAAGGTGCACCAGAGGGATGGGTAGCAGTTATAAAACCAGGGAAAATACTTTATGAAATACAAGGTATCGAACCTGAAATGGCTCTTGAGGCATTATCTTTAGCTCGGCATAAATTTCCTTTCGATACAAAGATTATAAGTAAGGACACAACATTATGAAAATTGCAGAGTTAACTGAATTAAGTGATGTTGAATTAGAGATGAAGGTTGTCTCTATAGAAAAGGATTTATTCAAGCTGAAGTTTCAGCATGGAATTCGACAGCTAGAAGATACTTCTAGACTTTCCTTGCTTAAAAGGGATATTGCTAGGGTTAAGACCGTCATAAGACAAAAGACGTTAAGCTCTTAATACTATTAAAGTTGAATTTTAACATGATAAATTGCCGTAGGAATTACAATGACTGAACTTATAAAACAAAGAAGAATTCTGGAAGGTGTGGTTGTAAGCGATAAGATGACAAATAGTATTGTCATTGTAACAGCTCGTCTAGTTCCACATAAATTATACGGCAAGATGATTCGTCGTCATAAAAAATATATGGCTGATGATCCACAAAATACATGTAGTGTTGGGGATCAAGTTATTATTGAAGAGTGTAGGCCACTGAGTAAGAATAAAAGGTGGAGATTAAGACATATAGTAAAGAAAGCTGCATAAATCTGATTGGAATATGTTGAATTAAAACTACCAGATTTACTTATAAATGAACAATACAGCATATATAACGATATAACTAATTAACGTTTAGATCAACTTAAGTTCTGACTGATTTAATCAGTCAGCCATGACATGGTAATGATATGATACAGACCGAAAGTGTTTTAAAGGTTGCAGATAATTCAGGGGCTAAAAGTGTTCTCTGTATCAAAGTTCTTGGCGGATCAAAACGACGATACGCACATATTGGTGATGTAATTGTCGTTTCAGTGAGAGAGGCCATCCCTAACTCTAAAGTAAAAAAGGGGGATGTGATGAAAGCTGTGATTGTTCGAACGGTAACTCGTATACGACGATCTGAAGATACTTTTGTAAGATTTGATGATAATTCTGCAGTATTAATAGCTGCCAATGGAGAACCTATTGGAACACGAATTTTTGGGCCAGTAGCACGGGAACTTCGAGCGAAAGGTTATATGAAAATTATATCATTAGCCCCTGAAGTTTTATAATAGAAGACTTGAGTTGAATTTCAATCATGACGATCAATGAGGCAAAGAATATGCAGTACTCGCATCAAATTAAGAAAGATGATCAAGTTGAAGTTTTAACTGGAAAAGATAAAGGAAGGGTTGGGAAAATTCTTCGGATAGATCCAAAAAAGAATAATGCGATTGTGGAAAAGGTAAATATGGTTCAACGACATACGAAACCTAATCCTTCAAATCAGCAGGGTGGTATTATTAATAAAGAAGCCATGATTGATCTTTCTAACTTGAAACTAATTTGTCCTAAATGTGCCAAAACTGTAATGTTAGGAAGAAAGAAGTTGGACGATGGTTCGAAGATTCGCATATGTAAAAAATGTGGTGAATCTGTAGAATCAAAATAATATTTAGCACACAGTTTAGGAGATTAGCATGTCTAGCTTGAAGGAATTTTATATAAATGAGTGTATACCACAACTCATAAACGAATTTGGGTATAAATCTATAATGGAAGTACCTAAATTGGATAAAATAGTTTTGAATATGGGGCTTGGAGAAGCAGTTCAAAACCCCAAAATAATTGATGGAGCAGTTTCTGAACTTACATCGATTAGTGGACAGAAAGCAGTTGTGACACGTGCAAAAAAATCGATAGCTGGATTTAAACTTCGAGAAGGAATGCCAATTGGTTGCTGTGTAACAATAAGAAAAGATCGAATGTATGATTTCTTGTCTAAATTGATACATATCGCTTTACCGCGTGTAAGAGATTTCAGGGGAATTCCTTCCAAATCATTTGATGGAAGAGGCAATTACGCAATGGGTATAAAAGAGGAAATAATATTCCCTGAGATTGATTATGATAAAATTGACAAAATTAAAGGACTTAATATTGTCATAGGTACAACAGCAAAGACAGATGAAGAGGGGCGATTCCTGCTTCAAGCCTTAGGGATGCCGTTTAGGAAATAATTAGAAGGTTGAGGATCACAGTGGCTAAGAAATCTTTAATTGCAAAAAGTCAAAGAAAACCTAAGTTTGGTGTCCGTGCATATAATCGTTGTAAGATATGTGGAAGACCTCATGGTTATATGAGAAAATTTGACATATGTCGAATATGCTTCAGAAGTATGGCAAATCGTGGTGAGGTAACAGGAGTTACTAAATCTAGTTGGTAAACAGATTGTATAATGTATATTTGTAATAAAGAGTATTTGATAAAGTTGAAGAATTACACATAAGAAATAGAAGGAGTTTTCAATGTCGATGAGTGATCCCCTGGCAGATATGCTAACCAGGATTAGAAATGCAGTTATGGTAAATCTTGGCAGTGTAGATATGCCACATTCAAAGATTAAGTCTGAAGTAGCCAGGATATTAAAGCAGGAGGGCTACATAGAAGATTTTACAAAAATTGACGAAAAAACAGCACAAGATACACTGAGGATTGTTTTAAAAAATAATCTGCATTCAGGAAAAGTCATCACTGGGATTAAGAGGATTAGTAAACCAGGTAGACGAATTTATGCAAGACATAATGAGATACCAAAAGTTTTGAGTGGATTGGGAATATCTATTATATCTACATCTGTAGGTGTCATTACTGATCATGAGGCAAGAAAAAATATTGTCGGTGGTGAGATAATTTGTGAAGTTTGGTGAGTTGTGTTCAATTAAATAGTACTGTTTGGAGATGACCAATGTCAAGAATTGGTAATAAATCTATACAAATACCCGATGGGGTTAAACTTGAGATCACTAAAGATTTAGTGAAGGTAAGTGGTAACAAGGGAACACTTACTCATCATATTTTGCCTGAAATTAAACTTGTAACAGAGGGAAATATTTTATCTGTTAAAGGTTTTGATGAAAGCAAGCGAACTAATGCTTTTCGTGGAATGACTCGATCCCTAATTAATAATATGATTATTGGATCACAGATGGGATTTAAAAAAATCCTGCTTGTTGAAGGTGTAGGCTATCGAGTTAATATTGCAGGAAATAAAATTAGTTTATCAGTTGGTTACTCCAATCCTGTGGAATTTATATTGCCCTCAATGGTTTCTGCTACAACAGCAAATAATCAAATTGTACTAGAATCTATAGATAAGGATTTATTAGGACAGATCGCTGCAAAAATTAGAGATATTCGAAAGCCTGAACCTTACAAAGGCAAAGGAATTCGATATGAGAATGAATATATCGTCAGAAAGGCCGGAAAGTCTGCTGGCAAGAAATAATTAGGGTATTCCAATGGCAAAAATGAGCGTAAAATTACAGGCACGGCAAAAAAGAGTACAACGTATAAGAAAAAAAATAGAGGGAACTTCTAAACGACCCAGATTAAGAGTATTTAAGAGCTGTCGGCATATTTATGCTCAAATTATTGATGACTCAAAAGGTGAAACTATTTGCGCTGCATCTACAATTCTTAGTGAACTGAGAGATTCAGATGTAAAAGGCAAATTATCACAAGCCAACAGGGTAGGTTTACTAGTAGCAGCACAAGCAAAATTAAAGGGTGTAGAAACTGTAGTTTTTGATCGAGGTGGTTATATTTACCATGGACGTGTTAAAGCATTGTCTGAAGGGGCCAGAGAAGGCGGCTTAGTATTTTAGTGAAATGATGAATACATTTGGAGGTTTATACCTTGGCTAATATTACCAGTGAAAAAGATGATCAACTTATTGAAAAAATAGTATTTATCAATCGAGTTGCAAAAGTTGTCAAAGGTGGACGAAGATTTAGCTTTAGCGCAATTGTTGTAGTTGGCGATGGTGCTGGTAAGGTAGGTTATGGATTGGGAAAAGCAAATCAGGTACCTGATGCAATTCGCAAGGGTGTTGATCAGGCGAAAAAGGACATGAAGAATGTCTCTATAACTGACACGAGTATCCCCCATGAAGTTTATGGGAAATTTGGAGCTGGACGGGTTATGTTAAAACCCGCATCACCAGGAACGGGGGTAATAGCTGGAGGTGCAGTAAGAGCTGTATTAGAGGCTGCAGGAGTTCATGATATTTTAACTAAATGTCTTGGTTCGCACAATCCACATAATTTAGTTAAGGCAACACTTGATGGGCTTCGTAATTTGAGAACTCCAGAAAAAATAGCAGCAAATCGTGGTAAATCCGTTAATGAAATATTATCGAAATAATTAAAAATAAATTAGGATATCATAATGGAAGAGCAAGTTAAATTAACTCTAAAAAAAAGCTATATTGGTAGTCCTAAAAAAATCAGAGCAACATTGATTGGCTTAGGTCTTACACGGATGAATAAAACTATAATTCGAAGTAATACACCTGAAATTCAAGGAATGATGCGTAAGGTTCAGCATCTAATATCAGTGGAGAAATAGCCATGTTGAATCTTAGTAATCTTTCACCTTATCCCGGTGCTACTAAACAAAATAAAAGAATTGGCAGGGGACAAGGTACAGGTCAGGGTAAACAGGCCGGACGTGGGCACAAAGGATTTAAAGCAAGATCAGGAAGCAGTATTAGCCCAGGATTTGAAGGTGGACAGATGCCACTACATCGACGTCTGCCAAAGAGAGGGTTCACAAACGTATTTAAAAAAGAATATGGAATTGTTAACCTGAAAGATCTTGCGATCTTTGAAGATAGTACAGTAATAGATATTAAAATATTGCAAGATAATGGGTTAGTTGGAAAAAAATATGCTATGATTAAACTCTTGGGGACTGGAGAAATACATAAAAAATTTACAATCAAACTGGCAAGTGTCAGTGAATCAGCAAAGAGTAAAATCGAAGCTGCTGGTGGTATAATAGAGGAATAATTATGGCAAGTGGTCTGCAAGGCACAGCAAATATACCTGAATTAAAAAGAAGAATAATATTTACTCTTTTAATGCTGGCTGTTTATCGTATTGGAGTTCAAATACCTACGCCAGGAATTAATGGAGAAGCTCTTGCAGATTTTTTTGCCAAAAATTCTGGCACAATTTTTGGCATGTTTAATATGTTTTCCGGTGGGGCATTGCAAAATTTTTCAATATTTGCGCTTGGAATAATGCCTTATATAAGCGCATCTATTATTTTTCAATTGCTTCAGGTTGTGGTTCCTCAAGTAGAGGCTTTAGCAAAGGAAGGAGAATCTGGACGGAGAAAAATTACACAGTATACTCGATATGCAACAGTACTTTTAAGTATTGTACAAGGTCTATTTATTAGTATTGGCTTAGAAAGTATGGCCGCCCCTTCTGGAAACAGCATGATTGTTATATCACCAGGATGGTCATTTAGAATTATGACTGTAATAACGCTTACATCAGGCACAGCATTTATTATGTGGCTTGGTGAGCAAATGACTGAAAGAGGTGTTGGAAATGGTATTTCATTAATTATTTTTGCTGGTATTATTGCTAGAATGCCTGTTGCAATAGTTAACACTGTAAAAATGGCTTCAGCAGGTGAAATGCCAATTATACTTCTTCCGATTCTCGTAGCAATGATGGGAGCTGTTATTGCTATAGTTATTTATTTTGAAACAGCACAAAGACGAATACCGATACAATATGCAAAAAGAATGGTTGGACGACAATTATATGGAGGACAAAGGTCACATTTGCCATTAAAAATTAATATGTCAGGTGTAATTCCTCCTATTTTTGCATCATCTATAATGATGTTTCCTGCAACGATTGGTGGTTTTATACAAAATGATTGGGTCAAACAAATTTCATCAGCTTTAGCATGGGGGACATTTTTACATTCCCTTCTTTACGTTATGATGATTGTTTTCTTTTGTTTTTTTTATACTGCAGTTACTTTTAATCCAGTTGACATCGCGGAAAATCTTAAGAAAAATGGAGGTTTTATTCCAGGGATTAGACCTGGAAAGAAAACTGCTGAATTTATTGATAAGATTATGATACGATTAACTGTGATAGGTGCAATATATATATCAAGTGTATGTATTTTGCCTGAAATCTTAATAAAGAAAGGAAATGTTCCTTTTTATTTTGGTGGAACTGCACTGTTGATTGTAGTCGGAGTAGCCATAGATACAATATCACAAATAGAATCCTATACTGTCATGAGGAATTATGATGGATTTTTGAAGACAGGCAGAATAAAAGGCCGTTAACAAAAGAAATGAGTTCGACCATTATAGTTAAGACTGAAAAAGAAATTGGTTTGATGCGTCAGGCAAACAGTATTGTAGCAGGTGCGATTAATTTAGTACTTGCTAAGGCTACTGCTGGCGTAACAACTAAGGAACTTGATATATTAGCTGAAACATATGCAAAGAATAATGATGCAATTCCTGCATTTAAAGGGTATAGAGGTTACCCTGCCAGTTTATGTGTATCGATAAATGATCAGGTAGTGCATGGGATACCATCAAAAAAAACTATTCTTCGTAATGGTGATATACTAAGTATTGATTTTGGCATTAATTATAAGGGTTATTTTGGGGATGCCGCTACTTCAGTTATCATTGGTGATAAGGATAAAAGTAAAAATCATTTATTGGATGTAACACATAAAGCGCTACTTTTAGGAATTCAGCAAGTACGAAGTGGCAATAGAGTTAGTGACATATCCGAAGCAATCCAATCATATGTAGAAACCAACAAATTTCATGTTGTAAAACAGTTTGTAGGCCATGGCATTGGAAGTAAGCTTCATGAAGCACCAGAAGTGCCTAATTATAAGAGACCAGGACGTAGTTCGCGACTTTTACCAGGCATGGTATTGGCCATTGAGCCAATGGTAAATGTAGGTACATCTGATGTTTTCGTTATGAAAGATGGGTGGACAGTGGTAACTGCAGACAGGAGCTTGTCAGCACATTTTGAACATTCAGTTTTGGTTACTAGTGGTGATCCCGAAGTGTTGAGTGCAGGTATTAACTTAACACGATATCTTTCTTAATAGTGTAATTGAGGGAAAATTTTTATGGCCAAGGAAGAGGCGATACAAGTTGAAGGTATAATCATTGAGCCTCTTCCAAATGCTATGTTTAGAGTAGAGTTGGAGAATGGTCATAAAGTATTGGCTCATATTTCTGGAAAAATGCGAATGCATTTTATAAAGATTTTACCTGGTGATAAAGTGACTATAGAGTTATCACCATATGATTTATCCCGGGGAAGGATTGTATTTAGAGGAAAAGGCAATAGATAAATTTTTATACGAATGAAAGGCTGACATTATGAAAGTAAGATCATCAGTAAAGAAAATTTGTAGTGAATGCAAAATTTTTAAACGTAATGGTGTTGTTCGTGTTTCATGCAAAGTAAAAAAACATAAACAGCGGCAGGGATAATTTTTATTATTTCTATCTCATTGATTAAGTATAAATTTCATTCAGGAGTACAACCTTGGCACGTATAGCTGGTGTAGATTTACCAAAAAATAAGCATATGGTTATCGCTTTAACCTATATTCATGGAATAGGTAAGATAAGTGCACAAAAAATTCTAGATGAAGTGAAAATAGATTACACAATGAACAGTGATGATCTTGATGATAATCAAGTTGCGGAAATAAGAAAAATCATTGAGACTTCACATAGTGTAGAAGGGGATAGAAGGCGTAATGTCGCTATGGATATCAAAAGGATGATGGATTTAGGGAGTTACCGTGGTATCCGACACCGCAAAGGATTACCCTGCCGAGGGCAGAGGACTAGTACTAATGCTAGGACGAGAAGAGGACCAAGAAGAGCAGCTAACAAATAGTAGAATATGAAGTTTTTTGAAAATACAGATTGGGAGATTGAAAATGGCAGGGCCTAAGACTAAGGTTAAACGTAAAGAGAAAAAAAATATTCCCGAGGGTGTTGTCAGTATTAAATCCACATTCAATAACACATTGGTAACTTTTTCTGACAAACAGGGAAACACATTATCCTGGTGTAGTGCAGGATGTTTGGGATTTAAAGGTTCAAGAAAAAGTACTCCTTTTGCAGCACAGAATACAGTTGAAACAGCAGCAAAAAAAGCTATGGATTGTGGGATGCGTAAGGTAATGGTTAACATTAAAGGCCCCGGACCTGGTCGTGAGTCAGCATTGAGAGCTTTGCAACAAGTAGGATTAGAAGTTAATAAAATATGCGATGTGACTCCAATTCCGCATAATGGTTGTAAGCCACCAAAGAAAAGACGTGTTTAAATATATAAGATTGTGGAGGTAGTCAATTGTCACGATATACAGGCGCATTATGTCGGCAATGCCGAAGAGAAAAACTTAAACTTTTTTTGAAAGGTGATAGGTGCTATTCCGATCGTTGTGCATTTGAAAGACGATCATTTGCACCAGGACAACATGGACAAGATAGATTAAAAAAAATGTCTGATTATGCCATTCAGCTCCGAGAAAAGCAAAAGGTTAAACGTATGTATGGTATGCTTGAAGGACAGTTTAACCGATATTTTCAAAAGGCAGACCAGCAAAAAGGTATCACAGGTGTTAATCTAATTATTCTTCTAGAAAGAAGATTAGATAATGTTCTTTATCGTTTAGGTTTTGCATCATCTCGCAATCAAGCAAGACAACTGGTAAGGCATAATCACTTTTTAGTTAATGGTAAGAAGGTTAATATCCCATCATATTTGGTTTCAGTTAATGATGAGATAGTCTTGAAGGAAAAGAGTCAAAAGGTTGAGGCGATTAAAGATAATCTTGACGCTATAGCCCGTCGTGGTGTTCCAAGTTGGCTGAATCTTGATCAAGGCACTTTTAAGGGTAAAATCAACGCCCTGCCAAATCGTGAAGAGATTACTATGCCAATTCAGGAAAACCTAATTGTTGAACTCTATTCTAAATAAGACAGAATATGACAACTACTGAATTGAATATCCAATTGGATTCTGATCCTATATATCGTAACTGGACAGAACTTATACTTCCTGAAAGGCTTGAAGTTGATTCAGCTACACATACTAATAGATATGGTAAGTTTAGCTGCCATCCATTGGAACGAGGATTTGCAACAACTGTTGGCAATAGCCTACGCAGAATACTTTTATCATCTATTCAAGGAGCTGCAATAACTTCAGTTAAAATTGAAGGTGCTCATCATGAATATTCAACTATACCTGGTATACTTGAAGATGTAATAGAGATAATATTAAATTTGAAGGAGGTTCGCCTCCGCTTGAAAACAAAAAATTCTGCTATTATACGTATAGAAAAAACTGCAAATGGGCCTGTTACTGCTGCAGATATTGTATCGCCTGATGGAATGGTTGAAGTAATGAACCCTGAGCAACACATATGTACAATTACTGGAAATGAAGGAAAGGTGAATGCTGAGTTTCAAGTTAAATGGGGAAAGGGATATTCACCAGCTGAAAACAATAAAACAGACGATATGGGGATTGATACTTTTCCTATAGACGCAATTTTTACACCAATTCAAAAGGTGAAAATTCTTGTAAGTCAGGCAAGGGTTGGGCAACAAACTGATTATGATAAACTTTCCCTTGAGATTCATACCGATGGAAGTATCACACCTGAGAATTCACTTGCCTATGCTGCTAAAATTTTAAAGGAGCAGATGCAAATCTTCATTAACTTTGATGAAGACCGAATTGAGCCGGAAATTGAGCATCATGTTGACGCTTCAATGATACAGGTCAATGAGAATTTGTATAGAAGTGTCGAAGACTTAGAGTTATCAGTACGATCTGCTAACTGCTTACGCAATGCTGATATAAAATATATTGGAGAGTTAGTCCAAAAAACTGAGGCAGAAATGTTAAAGACCAAGAATTTTGGTCGTAAATCATTGAATGAAATTAAGCAATTGCTTTCAGAGATGGGATTATCGCTGGGGATGAAGGTAGATGGATGGATACAACCAACACCACAAGAATTATCTGAAGATCAGTAATATGAGCGAGGTCATATAAAAATGAGGCACAGGAAAGCGGGGAAAAGGTTAGGGCGTAGTTCATCACACCGTGATGCTATGATTCGGAATATGGTAACTTCACTATATGAACATGAAAGGATTGTTACAACAACGCCCAAGGCTAAAGAGGCAAGGAAGGTAGCGGATAAAATGATGACATTGGCAAAACGTGGTGATTTGCATGCTAGGAGGCAGGCATTATCATATATGCAAAATGGTATCGTAGTCGCTAAGTTGTTTGATAAATTAAAAAATGATTATATGGATCGAGATGGAGGTTATACCAGAATTATTAGGACTGGAACTCGTCTTGGTGATGCTGCATCTATGGCTATCTTGGAGCTAGTTAATTATAAGGAAGCTGAAATACTTGGTACGCATGATGCTGCTAAGTAATTGACTTTTTTTGAAAGTACAGTTGAATAAAAAAAGCCGGCATTGCCGGCTTTTTTTATTGGCTATTTATGTGCAACTTAATTTTTTTGCGATTCCATCATAATTAACTAAAGCCCTTTCTCATCGTCGGTTTTCTTACCGTTGTCTGAGGATGGTTTGACGGATTTGCTATTTAGCCTCTGGTAATAGAGGTTGAATTGGTCAATGTCAGTCCTTTTGATATGGTCTTTCAACCAATAGGAGAGAAATGATACAATATCGTGCAGGATTTCTTTTCTGGGATGTCGATAATATTCTGTTGCAAATTGAAGTGTTCTTTGGGTGAACTCCCAATGCTTTCTCTCGTGACCGGTAAATTCCGGCATCTTTTTTAGGTAGGACTTTTCCGTGTCGAAGTGGTACTCGATATAATCAGCCATTTCATCTAATACCCTTTTGATGATGGTATTCTCATCCTCACAGGAAATAGCAGCATGTAGTTCATTGATCATGGAAAAGATTTTCTTGTGCTGCTCATCGACGATTTTGTGGCCCACACTGTACTCTGGCAACCAATAGCAATATGGGCTAGGTGTCTCGTGATTCATTTTGTCTTCTCCTAACGCAACTGTCTTTTCTAGGGGCGCAGTGGGGGCTTCCTGGTGAGTCGTAGTTTGTGCCCCTCGTGACGTTTTATTGATGGAGACACCTCCCTCATTAATCCTGTCCTCTGACGGAACACATGAATCAAGGGATGGATAGTGGCAATTGGGGGTGCCTCATTTAGCGCTTTCTCCCTCCTCAGGCTACTGATTGGCCAAGATGGGTGTCAAGATAAATCGTGGCTATAAATAATTCTTAGCCAACCTCACCGGAGCATGTGCAAGGGAGGCATTTAATAACTGCAAGGGGAGTTGAAGCTCTCTTGACAGCGGACTTTGACGGAGCCCCTGATATCTCCGACCTAACCCTTTGACACGGGTTGCCAGTTGTGATGTAATGAGTTGTGGACTGGATTGCAATGCCTGTAGAACAGGTCATGGATATTTATACACTAACAAAACATGACTGATGAGAGAGACCATGATCGATAAAAAATCACTCGTAGATAAAGATATCCTCTACGCCAAGGTTAAGACTACCCCTTTGCGGGTGAAGGTCCGTCTGATGGACGGCACCATGGTTGAAGGATGCCTACATCAGCCGCCCAGCCTGCGCCTGACTGATATGTTGAATCGTCACACCCGTGAAAACCCATTTCTTGCGGTCACTGACGCCAATATCATCTTCCCGAACGGGGAACATCTCCAGTATCGTTTCTTCACCCTGAACCGGGAGATGATCGTCTGTTGCTTTCCAGAGAACGAAGAGGTCGATAGCTTTCTCTGAACGTAAGCCCCTTAATGAATTTATCAACAGATTGATACTACCTGTTGATAAATTCATTACCTTTCGTCGCTATCAAGGATTCTCAGCCAAATTTTCCGGAAGCCCACAGCTGGCATGTGATTCCGATGGAGCGTCGTCCACGGCGCGATTACGCTTCAATCGCCGTGGACGACGCTCCAGCAAGAGCTGCTGAGAATTGTTTATAGCCACGTTACCTTTTGCCGAATGGTTGTTTGTCCTCCATCCCTCCCCATCGTCACGATAGTCCTGATTTTACTCTCTCCTCCCATGTCTTCGCCTTGATTTTTTCTCAGGCCGTCCATCTGCCCGGTAGAGACCAGCCGAGGATGGTCCTTGATAAATTTCCGTCTTCGTCTTGACAAGCTGACAGGGCGGAGTAATTTTGTACCCCGTTGTCATGGCGGAGAGTGTCCATGGCGGAATACATCATCATTTCCACCAAACCTACATGTAACTTCTTAACCGGACAATGCTGACTCCAAATCGCTGTTGCCACTCAAGGAAAGAAATTGCTGACATTTTCATGACAAGACCTCCATAAGTTAAATTAACCATCTGATCTTGTTGCAGATGTAATCATTAAGCTGAGAATTGTTTATAGCCCGTTAATAATAAGGAGTAGTCATGAGTGTCGATGTCAGGGAGATCAATCAGGCTGTGACGGAGGAAAGCGCACTCCTGCAGCGGGTCCGGCAGGAGATAGGCAAGGTGATTGTTGGTCAACAAGCCATGGTTGACCGCTTGCTGGTGGCCATGTTGTGCAACAACCACGTGTTGATCGAGGGAGTGCCGGGCTTGGCCAAGACTAAGACCGTTACCACCCTGGCCCAGGCGATCCAAGCTAGTTTCAAGAGGATTCAGTTTACCCCGGATCTCTTGCCCGGTGACCTGATCGGGACCTTGATCTATAACCCTAAGAGTGGAGAGTTTACCACCCGGAAAGGGCCGATTTTTGCCAACATCATCTTGGCCGATGAGATCAACCGTGCCCCGGCTAAGGTACAGAGTGCTCTGTTGGAGGCCATGCAGGAGGGGCAGGTCACCATCGGTGACTCCAGTTATCCCTTGGCCCAACCCTTCATGGTGCTGGCGACCCAAAACCCCATCGAGCAAGAGGGGACCTATCGGCTACCCGAGGCCCAGGTCGACCGCTTCATGCTAAAACTTAAGGTCGGCTATCCCAGCCGCGATGAGGAACTGCAGATTCTGAGGTTGATGGCTGGCGAGGAGGAGACACCTGATGTGGCGGCTGTTATTGGTTGTGATGATATCGCCAGACTTAGGACCTTAACCCGCCGTATCTATCTGGATGTCAAGGTTGAGGAGTATATCGTCAACTTGGTAACCGCTACCCGTGAACCCTCCACCTTTGGCCTCCCCCTTGGCCACCTCATCCAGTATGGGGCCTCGCCCCGTGCCACCATCTTCTTGTCGTTGGCTGCCAAGGCCTTTGCCCTGCTGGCGGGACGCGGCTATGTCACCCCCCAGGATGTGAAGACCATCGGCCTGGATGTCCTCCGCCATCGGGTCACCCTGACCTACGAGGCCGAGGCCGAGGACAAGACCCCTGAGGAGATTATTCGTCAGATCTTCGACACCGTCAGCGTCCCATGATCAACAGTGAGCTGGCCCGTCAGATCCGTTTCATCCAGATCTTTACCAACCGAGCAGTAAACGATATCCTGGCCGGGGAGTACCAGAGCGTCTTCAAGGGCTCCGGCATGGAGTTCGACGAGGTGCGTGAGTATCAGCCAGGGGATGACGTGCGGACCATTGACTGGAACGTCACAGCGCGTACTGGGCACCCCTTTGTCAAGCGCTACGTGGAGGAGCGTGAACTGACCGTGGTGCTGATGGTCGACATCTCCGCCTCCGGCCTCTTTGGCTCCGTGGCCAAGCATAAGAGCGAGGTGGCGGCGGAACTCTGCGCCCTGCTCGCCTTCTCGGCCATCAAGAATAACGACAAGGTGGGGTTGCTGCTCTTCTCCGATCGTATTGAGCGTTTTATCCCCCCCCGCAAAGGGGCCTCCCACGTCTTGCGCATCATCCGCGAGGTCTTAGGCTTCCAACCGACCGCGACCGGCACCGATATCGGTTTGGCTTTGGACTATCTAGGACGGGTCCTGCATAAGCGAGGGGTTGTCTTTT
>CAYSFY010000001.1:24261-29174 GCA_964430285.1 uncultured Desulfobulbia bacterium | reverse complement strand
TCTCCATCATTGACCGCCGCGAACTGACCATCCCAGCCTTGGGCCTTATTGAACTTCGAGATGCCGAGCGTGGGGTCTCTTGCCTGGTGGACACTTCGGACAAGGCCTTTCAAGCCCGTTATCAGGAGCGGGGGCGCGCGCGGCAGCAGGGGCTTGCTCGGCTCTTCGGCTCTTTGGCTGTGGACCATATCCCCATTGTCCTTGCGGCCGGGGAGAGTTCCGTCGCGTCCTCGTCAAAGAGGGATGGGGTGAAGTCGCTCTCCCATGTGGATGAGCTGGTTCGCTTCTTCAAACAACGGGAGCGGCGGCACTGATGCGTACGACTCGCTGCCGGCCTTTCTGGCTGACTATGTTCGTGGTGGCGATGGGGGTGTGCCTTGCCTCCTGTCGGCCTCACGCCCCGACCACATCGCCCCCAGCAGGAGTGGTCAAGGAGTACGGTGGCGATGGCCCCCTGCGTTTAGAGCTCCGCCTTGACCGGGAGCGGCTCACCATGGCGGAGCGTTTGCAAGTTGACCTGCGAGCCGAGACCGACGAGTCCCACGCGGTTAAGTTTGCCGAGTTGAAGGAGATTGATGGCTTTCAGGTGGTGACCGCCACCGAGTCAAAACCCGAGATGACCAGCCCGGGCCGGGTGGCCGTGCACATGCACTATACCCTGGAGCCCCTTACCCCTGGGGAGTTTCAGGTCCCGGTCTTGGCTGCCGAGGTCTGGGACAAGGGTGAGGCCAAAGCGGCCATCACCACGGTGCGCACCGAGCCTGTCTCTATCCGGGTTGACACCCTGTTGGCCAAGGATGACCCAGGTGAGACCATCAGTGATATTGCCCCGCCGGTGGCCAAGCCGGTGAACCCTTGGCTCCTGATTGGCGCCGGCGCGGCCTTGGTCCTGATCTTGGCCTTGGTCATCTACCTGTGGCGAAAGAGGCGCCTGCGGGTCATCCCGCCACCGCCGCCCTTGCCGCCGCACCTGGTGGCCTATCAGGCCTTGGATCGCCTGTTGTCCACCGATCTACTCAGACGAGGTGAGCTCCAGGAGTTTTATGCCATCCTCTCCGATATCTTGCGCCACTATATAGAACAACGTTTCGGCCTGCGCGCCCCGGAGCGGACTACCGAGGAGTTTCTGCTGGAGTTGCGGATGGTGGGGAGCGGTCCCATGGCCAACACCAGCCATCGGCTTTTACTCCGCGACTTCCTAACCCGCTGCGATCTGGTCAAGTTTGCCTGTGAGACCCCGGCCCACAGCGAAGCGGAGGAGGCCGTGGAGATCTGTCGCCGCTTTGTTCGCGAGACCGAGCCCGCGCTTTCGCAGCCCGTCGCGGGAGGGACCCCATGAGGTTTGCCACCCCGTGGGCCTTCATGGCCCTGCTGATTATCCCCATCGTTATCCTCTATTGGCGGCGCAAGCGGCACGGCTTGGCCCTGTTGTTCTCCGATGTGTCTCTGCTGCCGGCCAGCACCTCGCTGGTCAGCCGTCTGCCCCATCTCCCCGCTACTCTCCGTCTGCTGGCCCTGGTGCTGTTGATCATCGCCTTGGCCCGGCCCCAGGCCGGCTTGGAGAAGGTGGAGGAGATCAGCCAGGGGGTGGCGATGGCGATGGTGGTGGATCGTTCCGGCAGCATGGGGGCGGAGATGGAGTTTGACGGCCGCTCCATGACCCGCTTGGACGCGGTGAAGCAGGTCTTCAGCGAGTTCGTCAAGGGCAACCGACTGGACCTCAAGGGCCGACCGGCTGACCTCATTGGCCTGATCACCTTTGCCCGTTATGCCGATACCGTCTGCCCCCTGACCTTGGCCCATGGTGCCTTGACAGGCTTCCTCGACACCATCCACCTGGTGCCCCAGGAGAGTCAGGAAAACCGCACCGCCATTGGTGACGCCATCGCCCTGGCCGCGGCCAGACTGAAGACCGCCGAAGAGACCCTGGCCGTTCAGGGGGTAAGCGGGGTCAAGGCCTATCACATCAAGAGCAAGGTCATCATCCTGCTCACCGACGGTCAGAACAACACCGGCCGCCATCTGCCGGAGGATGCCGCGGCCCTGGCCAAGGAGTGGGGGATTAAGATCTATGCCATTGGCGTGGGCGGGGACGATGTGGTCAAGGTACAGACCCTGCTCGGTACCCGCATGGTGCGCACCGGCGAGGGGGTGGATCGCGAGATGCTGGGTCGGGTGGCCGAGAGCACGGGTGGCCTCTTCCGCATGGCGGGAGACGCCGAGGCCTTGCGAGCGGTCTACCAAGAGATTGATCGGCTGGAGAAGAGCGAGGTGGAGAGTGTCCGCTACCTGGACTACAAGGAGTATTTCCTCCCCTTTGCCCTGGCCGCCGCCATCCTTTTGCTCCTTGAGACCCTGCTTAACTGCACCCTGTGGCGGAGGCTGCCATGACCCCTTTCCGTCTCTATCACCCTGGCTGGCTGACCCTGCTCCTGCTGTTGCCCCTGGTGGCGGGGCTATTTCTTTATGCCGGGCGCAGGCGGCGGGTGGCCTTACTGCTATTCATGGAGCCGGGGATGCTGGCGCGCACCCCCTTGGCGGTGAGCCCGGGGCGGCGGTTGGGCAAGGCCGTTCTCTTGCTCCTGGCCTTGGCCTTGCTGGCCGTGGCCTTGGCCCGGCCGGCCTGGAACCGTAAGGAGACGGTGGTGAAACGTTCCGGCCGGGACGTGGTCTTTATGCTCGATGTCTCGAAGAGTATGCTGGCCGAGGATCTGGCCCCCAACCGGCTGGAGCACGCCAAGCTCGCCATCCAGGATGCCGTGGACCGGCTGCAAGGCGATCGCGTCGGTTTGGTGGTCTTTGCCGGCACGGCAGTGGTCAAGTGCCCCTTGACCCTGGATTACGGATTTTTCAGAATGGCCCTCGCCAGCATCGGCACCGACTCCGTAACCCGAGGCGGGACCATGATCGGCGACGCCCTGCGTACTGTGTTGCGTGATCTCCTGGATGATCAGGCAAAGGCCTTCAAGGACGTCATCTTGATCACCGATGGCGAGGACCACGAAAGCTTGCCACTGGAGGCGGCCAAGGCGGCGGTCGACCATGGCGTGCGGCTGATCATCATCGGCCTGGGGGATGAGAAGGAGGGACAGCGGATCCCCATTACCGACGAACAAGGGCGCAAGAGTTTCCTCAAATACCAGGGCCAGGAGGTGTGGACCAAGCTTGACGCCGACACCCTGCGGGCCATGGCCAAGGCCACCCCGGGGGGGCGTTACCTGCCGGTGGCCACCGGCACCATCAACCTGGGTGAGGTCTACCAAGAGCTCATTGCCAGCGCCGACAAGCGGGAGTTGGAGTCCAAGACCATGGCGCAGTATGAAGAGAAATTTCAGATCTTTCTGGCGGCGGCCCTCCTGCTTTTGGTCCTGGAGGGGCTGCTGGGGGAGAGGAAGAGAGAGTGAAAACGATCGTTTTGCTAGTTATGGTGCTGGCTGGGCTACTGGCGGCGACAGACCTGGCCCAAGCCGAGTCGGCCCGCAGCCTGGTGGCTCGCGGCAATGGGCTCTATGCGGCCAAAAAATTCGATGAGGCCAGGAAGATTTACGAAGAGGCCGTGGCCAAGGACAAGAGTTCGCCCGAGATCTGGTACGATTTGGGCAATGCCCGCTATCAGTTGGGCGACTTTCCAGGCGCGGCCGAGGCCTACCAGCAGGCGGCAACTCTGGCCCAAGGCCGTGACCTGATCACCAAGAGCGAGTTCAACCTGGGTAACACTGCCTTTCGCCAAGGCGAGGCTGCGGAGGCCAAGGACCCGGAGGCGGCCATGCAGGCCTTTGAGGAGAGTGTCGGTCATTTCCGTGCCGCCTTGGAACAGGATGCCGGTTTTCAGGAGGCGGGACGAAATCTTGAGGTCACCAAGCGCCGTCTGCAGAAGGTCCGTCAGGAGATGAAGGCTCAGCAGCAGGCCAAGGAGGAGGCTAAGAAAGAGGAGCAGCGTCATCAGGAGGAGATGGCCAAGGAGCTTTCCGAGATGGCGGACCAGCAGCAGGCCATGGCCGACAACAGCAAGCAGCAAGCAGACCAGCAGCAAGCGGATCAACAGCAAGGGGCAGGGCAGCAGGCGAACGGGCAGCAGCCGGACAAGCAAGCCATGGCGGAACAGGCAGGCGCGCAACAGGAGTTGCAGGATAAGACCGAGGCCCTTCGTCAAAGGTTGGGGCAGACCCCGGCGCAGGAGCAGGCCGGGAAAGAACTGGATCAGGCCAGCCAGCACCAACAGAAGGCCGGCGAGCATCTGCGGGAAAATAAAGCCGCTGAGGCGGCCAATGCCCAGGAAGAGGCGGCCCAGGCCATGCGACAAGCCCAGCAGGCTCTTGCAGGGAAGGAAGATAAGCCGGAAGGGGAGACGGCCGAGACCAAGAAAGGGGAGCAACAGCAGGAACCACCTCATCCCGGAGGCAAAGAGCAAGAGGCCAAGAAAGAGGGCGCCCAGGCGGCAAAGCCCTCTCCGCCCCCAGAGGGAAAAGAGGAGCCGGGCAAAGATGCCGAGGCTAAGCCCGCCGTGACCAAGCCCGGCGATCAGACCGCCCAAGAGCTGCTGAATGAGGAGAAACAGAATGCCATCCAGCGCCGGAGCCAGGGTACGACCGGCATTGAGGCGGTGGACAAGGATTGGTGATATGCGTTTTTTACACATCATAACCATACTATTGGCCCTGTTGGTGGGGGCAGGCATGGCCCGGGCCGAGGTCACGGTCAGCGCCGTTGTGGACCAGCAGGAGGTCTTTGTGGGCGAGACCTTCACCTTCCAGGTCCAGGTAGAGGGGAGCGACGCGGCTGAGGCGCCGGACACCTCCGCCTTCACCGACTTCATGGTGGAGCCCCGGGGCGGCCAGCAGAACAGCAGCGAGTCGGTCTCCATTGTCAACGGCCGCATGAGTCGCGTCTCGCACCGTGGCTATGTCTTTACT
>CAYSFY010000001.1:23211-24251 GCA_964430285.1 uncultured Desulfobulbia bacterium | reverse complement strand
ACTTTCGGGCTCACCCCCAAGCGCGAGGGGCGTTTGTTGATCCCGACCTTGACCGTGACCGTGGATGGACAGGCCTACCAGACCCAAGTTATCCCTATCTTGGTCAAACGGCCGCAGGAGACCGATGAGTTCAAACTGCGCCTGTCCTTGGACAAGGCCAAGGCCTACATCGGCGAACCCGTAAACCTGACCGTGACCTGGTATATCGGCCGGGATGTCAATGGCTTCAACTTCAACCTGCCCTTGCTCACCGATCCCAGGTTTACCATCAGCGAGGGTGACAATACGGTCACCAACCCCTCCCCGGACCATTTTGTCCGTATTCCGGCACCGGGCGGCGAGATCCTGGCAGAGAAAGCGAAGGGGGTCTTGAATGGCAACAACTACCTGACAGTCTCCTTCACCCGGCGGTTGATCGCCAAGGAGAGTGGCCTGTTGACCCTGCCCCAGGCCACGGTCTCGTGTCAGGCCTTGAGCGCCTACCGGCAGCAACGGGGGCGCGACCCCTTCAACGGCCTCTTCCCCGACGACTTTTTCGGCCATTCCCGCCAGTCCTACCAGACCGTGGTGGTCCCCTCCAACGAGCCCACCCTTGAGGTCCTGCCCCTGCCCACGGAGGGCCGTCCCGCTGATTTCAGTGGTCTGGTTGGCTCCTATTCCCTTGCGGTGTCGGCCATGCCGACCTCGGTCAAGGTCGGTGACCCCATTACCTTGACCATCCAAGTGGCCGGCCCGGTGGTGGCCGGAGTCACCCTGCCAACACTGGCAGAGCAGCTTGGCCCGGACGATTTTAAGGTCCCGGCCGAGATGGCGCCAGGGGAGGGGAGGGGGGTGCTCACGACCTTCACCCAGACCATCAGGGCCAGACACGCCGGGGTTCGGGAGATTCCGAGTTTGCAGCTGTCGTACTTTAATCCGGCAAGTGGTCGCTACGAGACCGCCTCCTCGCCCGCGCTGCCCCTCTCCGTTGCCGAGGCCCGGACAGTCACGGCCAGGGACGCCGAAGGGAGAGAGCCTGTTGGCCCGGCCAAAAAAGAGCT
>CAYSFY010000001.1:10084-23201 GCA_964430285.1 uncultured Desulfobulbia bacterium | reverse complement strand
CTTAAGGCCGCCAAGGGGGGGATTAACTTCAACTATGAGGGGCCGGAGGTTTTGACCCCCCAGACCCCCATCGGCACGGTGGGCCTGAATGCGTTTTGGTCCAGCTGCCTCCTCTTGCCGCCAGGCCTATTTTTGTTGTTTCTGATCGTGACCCTCTGGTCTCGTTATCGTCACAAGGACCCGGCGGGCCGGGCCGCGCGCCAGGCCTTTGCCAAGCTCTCCACTGCCCTGGAAGGGATCACCGCCCAAGGTGATCCGGCTGCCGGCTATCAGACCTTGGGCCTTGCCCTGAGGGAGTACCTGGGCGCCAAGTTGCGCCGTAACCCTGCCGCTCTGACCTATACCGACGTCGAACCCCTGTTGCTCCAAGCAGGGGTGAGTGCCGACGCTCTCACCCGGCTGCGTCAGGTGATGGAAGAGTGTGCTGGCTATGAGTACGCCGGCCCGGCGAGTGGGGCCCAAGACCTGGCCCGGTTGCTCACTCTGGCCCGCCAGGTGGCGGCCGAGCTTGAGGCGAACAGGGTCGGATAGACTTCTTGCCCTGAGCTGGGGAGGAGCTAGCGCGGGATGCTCGGTGCGCAGCTGGACAGATCGCGGTTGCCTGTTGGTCTGTAATTCCCGTGATCTCCCCTTTTGTCGCCTAACGAGTGCCGCTTGATCACCCATGAGATTGATGACCCTTACGAAGTGAAGACGGAGATGGCATTCATGCAACTACCGACACCTGCCGTGCTCATCGCCGGATTGATCTTCGGCACCATTGGCTTTTTGGCCTTCCGCCACGGCAAGCGCGAGTCGCTTTTTATGCCGATGCTGATCGGTATGGGTCTGATGGTCTATCCCTATTTTGTCGAGCAGACCTGGTTGCTCTATGCCATCGGCTGTGGTCTGTGCGCCGGCCTCTTCTTTTTTCGTGAGTAACTAACCATCAAGGCATGAGTTCCCACCTCTTTGGGTGCCGTGTTTGTCACCAGAAAACCACAAAGGGACTAACCAGACCGATGCGTACCGTATCTCTTTTGCCACTCTTGCTATGCTTCATCCTCTCCCTTGGTGCGCGGCCAGTAACGGCTGCTCCCCTGGATCGCGATCAACTCTTGAACGAGGCCACCGGCTTTTTCCAAGAGGCCAGTCAGCTGGCAGACCAGTCCCGGAGTGCCGAACTCTACCAGAAGGCCATGATCCGTTTTGAGAAGTTGCTCCAGGATGGGGTGGTCAACGGCAAGCTCTTCTATAACCTGGGCAATACCTATTTTCAGCTCCACGACCTGGGCCGGGCGGTGTTGAACTACCGGCGCGCCCAGCTCTATATCCCCCATGACGATAACCTCCGCCAGAATCTCCTCTCCGCCCGTAGCCAACAGCCTGACCGTATCGAGCCCCAGCAGGAGGTGATGTTGGCCAAGACCTTCTTCTTCTGGCACTATGACCTCTCGGTTGGGGTCCGGCTGTTCCTGTTGGCCGTGGCCAACCTCCTGTTGTGGGTGGGGCTTGCCCGTCGCCTCCACCGGGGGCGTGGCCTGTGGTGGCCCTTGGCCCTGGCCTTGACCATGGTGGTGATGATGGCGGGCTCACTCCTCCATGAGCGCTTCGGCCGACAGGCCCAAGGGGTGCTGGTGGCGGCGGAGACCACGGCCCGCAAGGGGGACGGTCAGGCCTATGCCCCAAGCTTCAGTGCGCCGCTGCACGCAGGACTCGAGTTTTCTTTAGTGGAGAAAAGGGGCGAATGGTTGTATATAGAATTGGTGGATGGCCGGCGCTGTTGGGTGCCGGTCGAAGGTGCCGAAATTATTTGATATACAATAAAGGAATCCATTATGGCGGAAGAGGCAAATAAGATCATCTATTCGATGATGCGGGTCAGCAAGTTCTATGAAAAAAAGCCGATCCTGAAAAATATCTCGCTCTCTTATTTCTACGGGGCCAAGATCGGGGTCCTGGGGTTGAATGGTTCGGGTAAGAGTTCGCTGCTTAGGATCCTGGCCGGGGTGGACACTGAATTCGACGGCAAGATCGCCCTCTCCCCGGGTTTCACCATTGGCTACCTGGAGCAGGAGCCCCATCTGGATGATGCCCTCACCGTGCGTCAGGTGGTGGAACAGGGGGTGCAAGAGGTGGTCGATCTCTTGGCCGAGTTCAACCGCATCAACGAGCAGTTCGCCGAACCCATGGATGACAAGGCCATGGACAAGCTCATCGCCCGCCAGGCCCAGGTCCAGGATAAGCTTGACGCCGTCAATGCCTGGGATCTGGATTCGCGTCTGGAGATGGCCATGGATGCCCTGCGCTGCCCGCCGGGCGAGGCCTCGGTCAAGTACCTCTCCGGTGGGGAAAAGCGACGGGTGGCCCTCTGCCGTCTCCTGCTTCAGGAGCCGGACATCCTCCTGTTGGACGAGCCCACCAACCACCTGGATGCCGAGACCGTCGCCTGGCTGGAGCACCACCTGCAGCGCTACGCCGGCACAGTCATCGCCGTGACCCATGACCGTTATTTTCTGGACAACGTGGCCGGCTGGATCCTGGAGCTCTACCGGGGCGAGGGCATCCCCTGGAAAGGGAACTACTCCTCGTGGCTGGAACAGAAACGGAAGCGGTTGCAGCAAGAGGAGAAGCAGGAGTCGAGCCGTCAACGGACCTTGGCCCGGGAGTTGGAGTGGATCCGCATGAGCCCCAAGGGGCGGCACGATAAATCCAAGGCCAGGATCAAGGCCTACGAGAACCTCCTGGAGCAGTCCAGCGAGAAGCAGGCCGACGAGATCGAGATCTTCATCCCCCCCGGTCCCCGCTTGGGCCAGGTGGTGATCGTGGCGGACCATGTCGCCAAGTCCTATGACGACCGGCTGTTGGTGGAAGAGATGACCTTCTCCCTGCCGCCGGGCGGCATCGTTGGGGTGATCGGTCCCAACGGCGCCGGTAAGACCACCCTCTTTCGCATGATCTCCGGGCAGGAGACCCCCGACTCGGGCCAGATCCGCGTAGGTGATACCGTCAAACTTGCCTATGTGGATCAAAACCGGGAGATGGACCCCAACAAGACCATCTGGGAGGCGATCACCGACGGCCAGGAGACCATCGCCTTGGGTAACCGGGAGGTCAACTCCCGGGCCTATGTCGGCCGTTTCAACTTCAGCGGCACCGAGCAGCAGCGCAAGGTGGGGGTGATGCCCGGCGGGCAGCGCAATCGGGTCCATTTAGCGCGGATGCTGAAGGAGGGGGCCAATGTCCTGCTCCTGGACGAGCCCACCAATGACCTGGATATCAATACCCTACGGGCCTTGGAAGAGGCCTTGGGCAACTTCGCCGGCTGCGCCGTGGTGATCAGCCATGACCGCTGGTTCCTTGACCGCATCGCCACCCACATCCTGGCCTTCGAGGGGGAGAGCCGCGTGGTGTGGTTCGACGGCAACTACTCCGAGTACGAGGCGGATCGCAAACAACGGCTTGGGGGTGAGGCGGATCAGCCCCATCGCCTCAAGTACCGGCCCTTGACCAGAGGCTAGCCCTGTTGGGCTAACATGAAGCGTATTCTGGTGGTTGATGATGACCAGGTGATCCGCGAGGTAATCGTCAAGATCCTTTCGGCCCTGGGCTATGCGTGCAAATCAGCGGCCGATGGCCTGGAGGCGGTGGCGCGTCTGCAGGAGTCCGAATACGCCGTGGTGATCACCGATATGCTGATGCCGCGCATGGATGGCATGCAGCTCCTCTCCCATATCAAGCGCTACCACCCCGGCACCGATGTCCTGGTCATCACCGGCCATTCGGACACCTTCATCTATTCGAATATCATCAACGCCGGCGGCAGCGATTTTATCATCAAACCCTTTGACAACGATGAGCTGGAGGCCAAGCTCGCCCGCATCTTTAAGGAGCGGAAGTTGATCCGGGGGTTGGAGCGGGAGATCAGTGAACGGCGGGAGGCCGAGGAGCGGTTGTTGGCGGCCCACCGGGAGGTGGCCGCGGCCAATCAGGCCAAGGACCTGTTGATCAATGACCTGTTCGCCACCATGGATGAGATGTTGGCCAACCGTGACCACTATACCTTTGAGCATGCGGTGCGGGTGGCGGAGATCTCGAAGCGCATCGGTCAGTGCCTGCAACTCCCCTTGGATGAGCTGGAGATCCTGGAGCGCGCCTGTCTGGTCCATGATATCGGCAAAGTTGCGATCCCCGACGACATCCTGCTCAAGCCCGGCCAGTTTGATGCCCAGGACCGAGCCATCATGCGGGTCCATCCCGATGTCGGCGCCAACCTCTTTACCCGTAAACACCATGACAGCCGCATCGCCTTTATCATCCGCCACCACCATGAGCGGCTGGATGGCTCCGGCTATCCAGCAGGCCTTGGCGGTGATGCCCTGGGGATCTTGGTGCGCATCGTGTCGGTGGCCGACATCTATGAGGCCCTGGTGGCCAGGCGGCCCTACAAGAAACCGATGTCCAAGGAGGCGGCCCTGGACATGCTCCGCCTGGAGGCCCGCATCGGCCGAGTCGATCGGATCGTGGTGACGGTGTTGGAGGAGGTGTTGCAGACCTGGGACCCCTTGACCATTACCCGGGAGTTGACCGCCGACTACATGATCAATCTGGAACTCTTCCGGCGCAAGGCCTATTTCCGGGAGCCCCTCACCGGTTTTTATAACTACCGTTACCTCTATTTCCTGGATGATACCCATGTGCTGCAGAGGCGGGAACGCTCATTTGACCTGTTGACCACCAATTTTTTAGGTCTGCCGGATTGCTACCGCCGCATGGGGCAGGTCCTGACAGACCAGATCTTGGACGAGATCGGTCAGCGCCTGCATGACGTGGTGGAGGAGTTCAACAGCGAGGGCGATGGTCAGGACATGGCCAGATTGTTCAGCCGTAGCGGGGATTATCTCATGTATGTGGAGTGCGGCTTGGGTAGGTTGGAAGGGTTGTTCGTCGCCATTTCGGCCCATCTGGCCCAGGTCGAGCGAGAGTGGCAGATAGCCTCCCAGCCATATTCGCGTCAGTTCTCCAAGGGCTATCCCCTAGAGAAGGCCTTAAACGAGTTGTTCCGGGGGTGATCCGGTCACCTCACTCGCTCTGCCGGCCCTTGGCCTCTGGAGCGGGATTGGCACCCAGGGGTGGAACGATGGAAGGTTGGCTGGGGACCACGCTTGGCTGGATGGGGGGGGCGCCTTCGGCCGGGCCTGGGGTCCCTTGGGCTTGCTTGGGGTAGAGGAGACGGAGGCTGATTCTGCGGTTTCGGGGGTCGAAGGGGTTCTCCTTGATGATCGGTTCGGTGTCGGCGTACCCTGAGACGCGCACCAACAGGGCCGAGCTGATGCCGTCTTTCTCCAACTCTATCCTTGCTGCCGAGGCCCTGGCGGTGGAGAGTTCCCAGTTGCCGTACTGTTGCTTGCCGGAGTAGCCCACGGCATCGGTATGGCCCTCGATCTCCAGCTTTTGGGTGGACTGTTTGATGTTGTCGGCCACCACCAGCAGGATCTTCTTGGCCTTGGCCGTGAGTTCGGTGCTGCCCAGTTCAAACATCGGTAGGCCTTCCTTGTCCATGATATCAATCTTGAGGCCACCGTCAAACCGACCGATGACGATCTGGTCCTTGACATCGGTCAAACGCTCTTGAATCTCCCGCTCAAGCTTTGCCTTCATCTCCTCCATGGCGGCGTCCGTACCCTCTTGGTCGCCGGCACCACCTCCTTCTTCCCCTTCGGTGTCCGAGGTCTTTTTGCTGGAGGCCTGGGAGACTTGCGGCGGTCCGCCCGCCTGATCACTTAAGGAGACCGACGAGGTGGCTACACCGCCTTCGCCAAAGAGGCTGAAGGTCTTGAAGTAATTGGCAAGATCCTCTTTCTTCTTCTGGGGGCCCATGCTGAGGAGCCACATGAGGAGAAAGAAGGCCATCATGGCGGTCATGAAGTCGGCAAAGGCGACCTTCCAGCTGCCCCCGTGATGACCGGCCCCTCCTCCCTTCCCCTTCTTTTTAATGATCGTTAGCTTTTGGCCTTCCATTTCTTGACCGCCTCCTCGACTTCGGCAAAGGACGGGCACTCGCCGCCCGGAATTGCCCGCCTGGCCGACTCAATGGCGAACGGTACCATGAAGTCCGAGGCGTAGGCGGCCAGTAATCCGGTCTTGATCACATTCATGTAAATGGCGCGCTCCGCGGCCTTATGCAGCATGCTGTTGGCCATGGGGCCCACAAAGCCGTAGCAGGCCAAGACGCCCAGGAAGGTGCCGACCAAGGCCGCGCCGATGTGCGCCCCCAACACCTCGGCGGGTTCGCCTAGGTTGTTCATGGTGAGTACGATACCAAGAACCGCGGCCACGATGCCCAGGCCAGGGAGCGAGTCGGCGACTTTCTCGACCGCGTGGCCGGGCTCCATGCGCTCGTGCTGATTGGTCTCCAGATCGATCTCCATCAGGGCCTCCATCTCGTGGGGCGGGTAGTTGGCGGTGATCATGGTGCGGATAGTGTCGCAGATAAAGATCGACACATCGGGGTCGGCCATGATCTTCTGGTGCTTGGCAAAGAGTTTGCTTTTCTGGGGGTTGTCCACGTCGTCCTCAATGGTGATCAACCCCTCTTTTTTGATCTTGTAGAAGATGGAGTTTAGGAGCATCAACACCTCAACGTAGTGCTCCTTGTTGATGGCGTGGTGGCCCATCAGGCCCTTTAACTCAGAGACCACACCCTTGACGACCGAGGGCGGGTTGGAGATCAGTAAGCCACCCAAGGCGGAACCGAAGATGATCAGCATTTCGATCGGCTGCCAGAGGAGCGCGACATTGCCGTGTTCAAGGACGAAGCCGCCGACAACCGAGAACAAAACAACCGCTATGCCAATTCCCACGAACATGGTTGGGCCTTTTTATTTGACGTTTATGGATGAGGGATGGATTTGCCGCGGAGGTGAATAGAGGTGATCTCGCTGCATATGGGGGTCAAGGCCAGCCGGGTGTTGGGTATGGTGGGGTGTGTCAAAGTCGGCCCACCTTACCACTTGCCACCACGGCGGGCCATAATTTGCTTCTTCTGACTCACCAGGGCGAAGCGGGTAATCTCGTCTTCCACCGGCTCGCTGATCTCGGAGAAGGTGATCGCCACCTCTCGCTTGCCGGAGGCCAACTGCCTGACCCGGATCACCGTGCCGCCAACCACGACCCATACCGGCTTGATGCCGCTGAACAGCATTCTGACCTCGACCACATCCTTCGGGGCGAGGGGCTCTTCGGTCAAGAGCTTGATGCCGCTGGCGCTCAAGCTAACGGTGTCGATGCGTACCCTTTCGTCGGCGCGGGCCAGGTGTTGGGCACTCAGCAGGTGTTCCAGCTTAAGATTGATCTGACTCAGCAGTTGGGTCATGGAGAGATTAGCGGGGCTGATGTCTCTCGCGGATTCGCTCTGGATGTGCTGGGCCACGAGGAGGAGATCGAGCTTGGCGTTGACCTCAATGAGCATCAGGGCAAAGGTGGTGTCGAACTCGCTGAAGGAGGGGTTGATACTTCCCTCCCATGACTCCGCTGGCGTTGGGGTCACGGCCACGGGATAGATGTGGGCTGCCGGGATGACGGTATTGGTAACCTTGCGGATGGAGACCGGCAGGACACTGTCGATGCGGAAATTTTCCCGGCGGTTCGAGCCGCTGGCGGCCAAGGGCGTATCGTCAATCATCAGCGTTCTTCCCTGGTGGGAGTTTAAGGGCGAGAGTTGCGAGGGGGTGAAACTCTATTTTTCTACCTGCATGGGGCTGAGATGTCAATGAAATTTCCTGTTCATGACCGAGACCCGAACAGCGGAAAGGAGTTGATTTTTCAGCATGGTTCTACCTTTGTTTGATCAGCGAACACTCCGGGTGGATGAGGCGCGAGCCCGGAAGGGTGTGACCGGACAGAGATTGACCACAGGGGAGGAGAGCAAGCGGCATCTGCAGCTTGACCATCCCCTCGCCTATCTCCAAATCGGGAGGTTGGTTGGCGCGGGGCTCTGGAAGTGCAGGGTACCCTTTGGTGTCAGAGGGGGGATGCTTGATGGCGGGTAAGCTGCTCGATCATCTGGCGATGCTGGGGGAAGAGGGTCAGCAGTTCGTCTCGTCCCCCCATCTCGAAGTCTGAAAAGTCGAAGCCCGGGGCCACGGTACAGCTCACCAGGGTGAAGGAGTGAGAGGCAAGGGGTTGGGCACCAAACCAGCTGCCCGCCGGGATCACGGCCTGAAGTATCTGCCCCTGTTCAGGGGTATTGCCGAGGATGTGGGTATGGTGGCGGCCCTCCTCGGTAAGCGAGTGGATGGCCAAGGGGCCGCCGGCATGGAAGAACCAGAGCTCGTCGCTCTTGATCCGGTGCAGGGCCGAGAACTGGCCACTGGCCAACAAAAAGTAGATGGCGGTGGCGAAGGAGCGGGCGCTGGCAAACCGTCCGGGCAGACCGGCAACGGGGATGGTCTCCTGGGCACGGTAGGTCTCGCGGAACCACCCCCCCTCGGGATGGGGGGCGAGTCCGAGTTTTTCTATCCAGTAGGTTGCCTGTTCCATGGCCAGCTAGCAATTGTATGATTGATGGGGGGTACGTCAAACCGTCGAGAAGTCCGGCATTACTGGAAAAGACGGTGTCCCCTGTTGACGGCATTAACCACCTCCTTGGCCTCGCCGGAGGCGGTGAAGAATCCCCAGAAGGCCTCACTGGCATGGTCTCCGGGGAAGTCGACAGCCATGGCCGCCGGCTTCCATGGAGTGTCAAAAGCCTCGAAACAGGCAAAAGCGCGGAAGGGGGCGAAGGGGAAGCGTTTGTAGAGTTCGGACCAGAAGAGGGCCTGTCGCTTCTGGGAGTAGCCTGAGCGGCCTGTCGGACCGGAGGGCATGCCGGTCTCCTTGATCAGCAAGGGGAGGTGGTAGCTCTCCTTAAACCGCGCGGCCACGTTCACGACCATCATCACTCCCTGTCCCGGCTCCTCGGGCTTGAACCATGGCTCGAAGAGCGGGTGGATATTGGGCATCAATAGGTCGTGGGCCTGGAAAAAATCGGCATACTCCTGCTGAAAGTAGAGAGAGAAGGGCTCAGAGGTGGTGACGGCCAGGTTCGGACACTCCCCCTTGATGCGCGCCATGGCCTGTTTGACCTCATCAGGTCGATAGCGCTTGGTGAAGATCCCCTCGTTGCCGACAATAACAGCTGTTACCAGGACAGGGTAGCGCTTGGCGACTCGGATGGCATTGTCGATCTCCACGCGGGAACGCGGGTCCCAAACCCCGATGATGATGGCCCGGAAACCGAGTTCTTGCGCGATGGCGGGGATGCGTTCCTGACCGTTGACACACGAGTAGGTGATGAGGCCACTGAAGAGGGGCCTGATCACCCTGAGATCGTCTCTGATCCCCGCCTCGGTGGCAGCGGTGATGGTTGTGCCCATCACCTTGAAGCTGCGGGGGGTGTAGGTGATGAATCGCGTCTGTTGGAGTAAGAGGGGCAGGGGCGGGGGCGCTGCCAGGGCCATAGGGCCACCCCCCAGCCAGCAGGCCAGGATTACGATGATGGTGGTCAGACGGGGAAAGGCCATCAGGACTGGATGGCGCTAAAGCCGACCACGCGGTTGCGGCCACTGGCCTTGGCGTGGTAGAGGGCCTGGTCGGCGTGGTGGAGCAACCCATTGGCGCCTGAGTGGGCACTGTGCTCGGCCTGCAGTTCGGCGACCCCCAGACTGATAGTGATCTTGATCCCTTTTTGGATAATATCGCCCTTCTCGTTTCGAATCAGAAAGTTGTAGTCCTCAATGGATTTTCTGATCATCTCGGCCAGGAAGGAGGCCTTCTCTTCCTCTTGTCCCGACATGATGATGGCGAACTCCTCACCGCCGTAGCGCGCACTGTAGAGTTCGGACGGATTGTTGGCCGTATAGTCGTGCACACAGTGTTTGATCATCTTGGCCACCGCCACCAAGGCTTGATCTCCTACTTGATGGCCGTAGGTGTCGTTGAAATGCTTGAATTTGTCGATATCCATAAAGATCAGGGAGACCGGGAGTGCCCGTAGCGCGGACTTATCCACCGCATCGGCCATGAACTCGTCAAAGGCCCTGCGGTTATAGAGAGTAGTGAGACTGTCGGTGCGACAGAGCAGGTCGAGTCTCTCCGAGTCCTGGTCCATGCTCCGGACGAGATCCTTGAAGGCTACCCTGAGGGAGGCGATGACCTGATCCGGGTCTTGGCCCATGGCCAGGGCGTTGACAGTGCTGTTTTCTAAATCCTTGATGTCTCCCCGGCGGTAGCGGAGGGTGGATTGGAACTCCTGGAGCAGTTTTTGGGACTCGCTGACCGTGAGTTGGATCTTTCGGATATAGGGCGCCGAGAATATCTTCTCGTTATGGTCCATGAGTTCGGCGAATTTCTCATCGGTGAACTGTTTTTCGATGAATACTTTGGTTAGCAGGGTCTGGAGTTGGCTCTTCTGCTGGTGACTCAAGTAGTCGTGGTAGCTCAACCCCCGCATGTACATGACCAGGGAGCGCCATTTGTTGTCGCGAGGCACGCCGGCCTTGTCCAAAGTGAGGCACATCTTTTCTGTACAGGAAAAATCACAATGTTCTCGGACTGTTTGCATGGCTTGCTTCCTCTCCTAATGTTTCTGTTCATGGTGACAATGTGGTATACACCTTGCGCTCTGTCCCCAGAGATCAGCAATAAGAGTGCCAGTGTCAGGTAATGGTCATGAGGGAGAAGACGTCGGGCTGTAAGTGAAGGTAAGTGCCAGGGCGCTGGTATTGATGCCAGGAAGTGAAGTGGAAGTGTAAACTTTAGTTTCCGGTGGTGCCTTTTTTAGGAGGCAGGAGGAGCCATGGGTTTGACTGAGTCAAGGATAATGGTCACTGGTCCTTGGTTGACCAGGTGGACCTCCATCATGGCCTGGAATTGGCCACAGGCACAGGTGATGCCGTGGGCCTTGACCAGTTCGATGAAGGTGAGATAGAGGCGTTTGGCCTGTTCCGGTGGGGCTGCTAGATTGAATGATGGCCGTCGGCCTTTGCGGCAGTCGCCATAGAGCGTGAATTGCGAGACCACCAGCATCGACCCGCCCACCTCTTCCAGCGAGCGATTCATGAGGGCCTTTTGGTCGGGGAAGATGCGCAGGCCCCTGATCTTGTCGGCCAAGTACTTGGCGTCCTGCTCGCTGTCCGTGGCGCTGACCCCGAGTAGGACCAGCAGTCCTTGGCCAATGGCGCCGACGCATTGCTGGTCAACCGTGACCGAGGCCTCACTGACCAGTTGGATGACAGCTCTCATGGGAAGTTTGCTGGGTGAAGTTTACAGGGTGAAGAGGGGTGGCCCATCTTTACCCTTGCGAGACGCCATGGGTGATGATTTAATGCCCCCTAACTGCTCGGGACAACGGTTAACTGTACGCACCAACGCGTCTACAAGGTGACAACGGTTAGCATCATGAACATAGATAAATTTCATACCCCATGGGGACCTCAGTTGCAATACTTAAGACGCCGGTTTGTTCCTATCCTCATTGGCATTGCTCTCTTGGTCGGCATGCTCTGGATTCAGTTTCGCGATCATGAGTTGTTGGGGGATCTGCCCCAGCGCGTCGAGATGCTCACCTTTGACCTCCGCCTGCTCCAGACCCACGGTCTCTTTGCCCACAAGAACACCATGGCGCCGGTGGTGATTGTCGATATCGATGAGCGTTCCCTGCGCGAACACGGGCGCTTCCCCTGGTCGCGGGCCAAAGTTGCGCACATGGTCGACAACCTCTCCACTGCCGGGGCCGCGGTCATTGCCTTCGATATTATGTTCTCCGAGCCGGAGACGAACCCTGCCGTTGAGGTGGCGACCGGGCTGCAAGGGCAGGGCGAGGGGGGTGCCCATCTCGCCGCTGAGCTTGCCCTCTTCGAGGGGCTCTTTGATAGCGACCAGCGCTTTGCCGACGCCCTCTCCGGCAAGGCCGTGGTCTTGGGCTATACCTTCTATCATCAAGAGGAGAATCACGCCGGGGCCTTGCCGGAACCGTTGACCCTGACCAACCAGGAGCTCCTGGCCAAGACCTCCATGATTGCCATGCCCGGCTACAATGCCAACCTGCCCGGATTGGCCAAGGCGTCGTCGGGTGGCGGATTCTTCAGCCTGATCCCGGATATCGACGGGGTGGTGCGGCGGGCGCCCTTGGTGGCCCTTCATCAAGACCGCCTTTACGCCTCGTTGGCACTGGAGGCCTTGCGCCAGTATCTGCTGGTGGATGCATTGACCCTGCGCACCAGTGTGATTGATGGCCAGGAGACGGTTGAGTCCTTGAGCATTGAAGGCTTCGGCACCATACCCCTTGATGCCCAGGGCCAGATGATTGTCCCCTATCAAGGGCCACAGGGGAGTTTTCCGTACATCTCGGCCAGCGATGTCCTGGCTGGCAATCTGGAGGGGATGGTGGAGGGGGCGATCGTGTTGGTGGGGACCACGGCTCCGGGGCTCTTCGACCTGCGCTCCACCCCGGTGCAGGCGGTCTATCCCGGGGTGGAGATCCACGCCAATGTCATTGATGCGATTCTTGGCAAACGGTTTCTGCGACAACCGGCTTGGGCGCTCGGCGTTGACTTCATCATCACCATGGGTGTGGGTCTGCTGATGGCCCTGGCCCTGCCCGCCCTGGCGCCCGTAATGCAACTGCTGACCACCCTGCTGATGACGGCGGGGCTTGTGGCCCTCAACCTGGTCTTTTGGCGGCAAGGCTTAGTCCTGGCCTTGGCCATGCCTTTGCTGCTGATTGCCCTGCTGGCCACCGCGAACATGGCCTATGGCTTTCTGGTCGAGTCGAAATCCCGTCGCCGGCTGAAGGAGATGTTTGGCCAGTATGTCCCTCCCCAGATCGTGCATGAGATGAGCGAGAATCCCAAGGACTATGGGTTTGAGGGCGAGACCCGGGAGCTGACGGTGCTGTTTGCCGACATCCGTGGCTTCACCACCCTGTCGGAATCCTTGTCGGCGGCAGAGTTGAAAAAGCTGCTTAATCGCTATTTCACCCCCATGACCCGAATCATCTTCGAGGCGCGGGGTACCATCGATAAATATGTGGGGGACATGATCATGGCCTTCTGGGGGGCGCCGGTGCAGGATGAGCAGCATGCGGTCCATGCCATTG
>CAYSFY010000001.1:2136-10023 GCA_964430285.1 uncultured Desulfobulbia bacterium | reverse complement strand
ATATCGGTGTGGGCTGTAACTCGGGACCGATGAACGTCGGCGACATGGGTTCGGCATACCGTCGTTCGTACACGGTGCTGGGGGATGCCGTCAACCTGGGCTCTCGCCTGGAGGGCACGACCAAATTCTACGGAGTCAAGTTGGTGGTGGGTGAGACCACCAGGGCGCATGCTGGGGATCACTTCCTCTATCGTGAGCTGGATCTGGTCAAGGTCAAGGGGAAGGCTTTAGCCATCCGGGTCTACGAGCCCATCTGCCGCTCTGCCGAGGCTGGAGAGGAGGTGCGGCAAGAGCTTGACCGCTACCACCAGGCCTTGGCTGATTTTCGTGCCAGGCGTTGGCAGCAGGCAAAAGATGCCTTCCTCGCCTTGCAGCTCTCTTTTCCAAACCGGCATATCTATCGCCTCTATCTGGATCGGATTGAAAATCTCGCTGCCGCTGATCCGGGAGAGGAGTGGGATGGAGTCTACGAGCGCAAGGAGAAGTAAAAGCAGAGGGAAGGAGTAAGGTTGAGTTATGTGATTGACACCCGGCCCCCTTGTGGGTAAGTATTTTTGTTGCATTGGTGGTCAAAGAATATGCTATGATTTGAACGCGACAAATCACAAATGAATGGAATTAAGACGAGGAGTACCCTGAATATGGCGGAACGATCGATATCCACGATGGCCTTGGCCTTGACGATGGCCCTGTTGGTACAAACGGCATCCGAGGCAGGTGGGGGCCAGCCTTTGACCCCCGGCGCGGTTGGCGAAACACTTCGCCCCCCGACCTCATTTCCCTCCTCGGAGGCCGCGCCCGTGGTCCATCTGCCCAAGGCCCCTCTATCCGCCCCAGCCCCGACCAGCGAACGGCGGGTAAAGGTGGAGCATTTTGTCATCACCGGCAATACGGTCTTCACCGAGGCGGAGTTGAATACGGTGCTGGTGGATTTGGCGGGTTCCGAACTCTCCTTGGCCGAGATCTATGAGGCGGCGGATCGGCTCACCGCCTATTACCAGCAACGGGGCTACAGCCTGACCACGGTGACTGTGCCTGCCCAGCGTCTGCGGGACGGGATCCTGAGGCTGGAAGTGGTCGAAGGCCGGGTGGGCAAACTGCTCTTTTCCGGCATGGATCGCTACTCCGAGGCAACTCTGCGAAAACATGCCGAACCCATTGCCCCGGGGACCATCATCCGCCTCGCTGACCTGGAGCGTGAGGTCCTGCTGTTAAACGACATGCCAGGGCTGTTGGCCCGTTCCACCATTGTGCCCGGCGAGGCCTATGGGACCTCCGACATCCAGTTCAAGGTCGAGGAGAGGCCGATTGGCGCCATCGCCACCGTGGACAATCAGGGGCCGAAGGTGATCGGCCAGTGGCGCCTGGGTGCGGATTTCGCCATCAACAACCCTGGCAAATTTGGTGATGCCTTAAGCTTTGGCTACACCCATTCCGAATCCAGCCTACTCCGTCAAGGACGGGTGAAGTACGAAATCCCCGTGAACCATAACGGTACGCGGCTGGCACTCAGCTACTCCCGGGCCGAGTATGATGTCGCCGGCAAATTCAGCGACCTTGACATCACGGGAGTCAGTGAGAGCGCCCGCCTGCAACTCAACCATCCCCTCATCCGTTCCCGCAGCCGCAATCTGGTGGGTACCGTCAGTCTTGCCCGGGTCGTGGGTCAGTCCGATATCGTTGAATCCCCCTTGACTGACGACAAGGTCAACTTCATGGAGGCGGGCCTAGCCTACAATCGTCGCAACGCCAGCGGGGGTTGGAGTGGTGTGTCGGCCATGGCCGCCACCAATTTTCGCAACAACCCGGATGGCACCGATGGCAGCGCCCTCCCGCCAAACCTCAAGATCAATGCCAGCCATGAACAACTCTTGGGCCAGGGGTGGAGCGTCGCCTTGCTGGGAGATGCCTTGCTCTCCGCCAACGCCATGCCCGATTCCCATAAGTACACCCTGGGCGGTCCCCAAAAAGTACGCGGCTTCACCGTTTCCGACCGTCGTGGTGATAACGGTGGCGGTGATCAAGGCGGGGTGGAGACCTTGGAGTTGCGCCGCGCTCTACGCTTGGGCAGGGCCGATGTCCTGCTCCGTGGCTTTGTCGATGCCGGGGCCGTCTTTTACCATCAGCCCTTGGACAATGGCAGATCCAGCGATACCTTGGCCAGCGCCGGTGCCGGGGCCCATGTCCAACTCCAGGACAAATACAGCATGGACATTGTCTGGGCTAAGCCCATTGACGGTAAGGATTCGGGCGAGGGCCATAACGCCCGCGTGTGGATGACCCTCACCGCCTCGTATTAAGGAGAAACATAAAATGCGCTGCCGTTCTATAAATAAAAAATCGACCCTGGCTCTGCCGTTGTTGTCCAGCGCCGCGCAGAACGTTGCTGCTTCTTCCCGTGGATGCAAGCAGCATCTCCCCCCCAGGACCGGCAGGAGAAAGGCCTTTTCCGTACGGGCGCTGATGGCCATTGCCGCCATGCTGGCGCCGGTCTCGGCCTGGGCCGGCCCCCTGGGCGAACAGTACAAAGGGGGGGATTCTCTGGTCACTCGGCCGGATAACACCACCACCCTGATCCAACAGCAGAGCCAGAAGGCGGTCATCGAATGGAACTCTTTTTCAATCGGCAGCAATGAAAAAGTCAAGGTGGAACAGCCCGGGACCGATTCCATCCTCTTGAACCGGGTGGTGGGCAGCTCCCCCAGCGAAATTTTTGGTAGTCTTACCGCCAACGGCCAGGTCTTTGTGGTCAATCCCCACGGTGTGGTCTTTGCCCCGGGGGCGCAGGTGGATGTGCATGGTTTGATGGCCACCACCCTGGATATCACCCCCACTGACTTCATGGCGGTCAGCGCCGGTAACTACATCTTCACCAATGTGGCGGACGGGCAGGTCAAGAACGTCAGCAACCAAGGCACGCTCACTGCGGCGGAGGGAGGCTACATCGTCCTTGCCGGCGACACGGTGGACAATAGCGGCTCGATTACGGCGCAATCGGGCCAGGTGGCCTTGGTCTCCGGCTCCAAGATGACCCTAGACCTCGCTGGCGACCAACTCATCTCCCTTGAAGTGGACCTAGCCTCCTTGGCAACAACGGCAGGGGTCAAAAACACCGCAACCGGAGTGCTGATGGCCGACGGCGGCCGGGTAGTGATGACCGCCAAGAGTGCCGACACCCTCATTGGTACGGTGGTCAACAACCAGGGCCAGATCCAGGCCCGTACCATCCAAGAAGCGAATGGCGAGGTTTGGCTTGAGGGCACTATCCGGCTGGAGGGAGATAAGGACCACGGTACGGTGGCGGTGGCCGGTACCCTTGATGCCTCTGCCCCCACTGGCGGCAACGGCGGTACTATCGAGACTGCGGGCCACCGTGTAACCGTGGCTGACAACACCACCATTACCGCGGCGGCCGACACGACCGGGGCGCGGGGGGAATGGCGGCTCCGGGATGAGGTCGATTTCTTTATCGGTGCCGACGGGGCGGCCATGCTTGATGGTGGCGGCATGAGTGGGACGACGCTCTCTAACGCCCTGGAGACCACTCATGTTGTGATAGAGAGAACAGGATTGGACGCCACTAGCGGAACCACGGCGGCAACCGCCAATAAGGGCGACATTGTGGTCAATGCCAACGTTCAATGGGCTACCAATTCGATCCTTAAATTAAAGGCCAGCAATGACGTGAAGGTTTTAGCGGATATCACCAATACCGGCCTCGGTGAAGTGGTCCTCAGAGGAGACGCGGACGCCAATAACCACGGTACGGTTGATTTTACGGAAGGGAATGTCAGTGGCAGCCTGACGACAGGCGGCATGGCCTCAATCTTCTATACCCCCGATCCCGATAGCAGCTACGCGCAGGATAGGAGTCGCTACCTCAGCTTTTTTGATGGCATCGACACCGGCAATCTCACCACCTATATATTAATCAACAGTATCGATCAGCTGCAGGTGGCCATCAGCAATGACTTGGGTGCTAGCTATGCCTTAGGCAAGAATATTGATGCCATAGCGACACAGGGCTGGTTTGGTGGCGGGTTTAATCCCCTGGGTCAGGAAGGGAACCCATTCTCCGGGACCTTTACCGGTGATGGCCATACCATCACTGGTCTCTATATCAACACCACCAACAACACCAGCAGCAGTTTTATAAAGAAGACAGGGCTCTTCGGTGTCGTAGCCGTTGGCAGCGAGATTCGCGATGTCGGTCTGATTGATGCCAAGATCACAGGCACTGACTATGTCGGCGGCTTGGTCGGATATAATGGAGGCGATATCCGCAATGCTTACTCCACTGGGACGATTACGGGGCAAAACTATGTCGGCGGCTTGATTGGCTTAAATGAACTTGGTGCTATCGACAATACCCATAGCACCACTCAAGTTACCGGCAGTTCCGATGTCGGTGGATTGATCGGCTATAGTGGCGAGGCGGAGATACGCAATTCCTTCAGCACGAGTACTGTCACTGGCACTTACCGTGTTGGCGGCTTAATTGGGCAAAACTACTCTGGTGCCGTCAACGGCACCTCCAGTGCCGGGACCGTTTCAGGCTCGATAGAAAGGGCCGGCGGCTTGATTGGCTTTAATGATTTTGGGCAGGTGACGAACTCCTTCAGCACCAGTGACGTTGACGGCGGCAACTATGTCGGCGGCTTGATTGGTTACAACAATACCGCCGGGAGTGGCGGAATCAACGGGACATACAGCAACGGCAAGGTCACCAGTTCAGGGGGCACGGTTGGCGGGTTGATTGGGGCGGATTCAAACGAGGGCCTCTCCGCCGTCGATTCCTATTGGGATCAGGACAACTCTGGTCAGGCCATGAGCGCTGGTGGCAATCCGCTCAGCACAGAGCAAATGATGCAACAGGAAAGTTTTGCGCAGACGACTTGGGACTTTGCCAACACCTGGCGCATCTATGAGGGGATGACCTCCCCACTGCTCAAGGCGTTCCTGACCCCGCTCACCATCAAGGTTAAGGATGAGACTCGTGTGTATGGGGATGCCAATCCGGAGGCCATCGTGGCCTCGTATTACGATCCCTCTGCCGCTACCTATCTCGACCCTTTAACGCTCGCGGAGGTTAAGGGGGACCTGCTGCCGATTTTTGAGGCCGAACAAATGTCGTCGGTCGGGAACTATGGCATTACCCCCTCGGGTCTGTACTCCACGACCTATGACATTACCTTTGTGAACGGTTCCTTGTCCATATCCCCGCGGCCGCTCGGGGTGGAGATCAAAAACGCGAGCAAGACCTATGATCAGTCGCCGTTGATCACGCTTACCCCTGAAAATTTGTTCCCGACAAACAATGTCAACAATGATCCCGTGACTATTCCTCAAACTGTGGAGGGCACCTTTGACGGGGCGAATGCCGATGCCCATACGGTTACCGCCATGTTGGCGGAAATGGCCCTTGGCAATTATGTCATTCAGGCTGGTACCATCGCCACTGGAACCGGTACCATTGCCGCCAAGCCCGTGACTTGGACATCGCCGACAGCAAAAGACAAGACCTATGATGGCACCTTAGTCGCCGACATCGTCAAGACCTCCGGCAACCTGGATGGGATCTTGCCGGGGGACGATGGGAAGGTCTTGATAGGGAGTGCCAACGGCAACTTTGATAGTAAGGATGTGGGCAACAACATTGGCGTGACCATCACGGGCATTGCCTTAGGCGGCGCTGCAGCGGGGAACTACACCGTTAACGACCAGGCCCAGACCACGGCAACGATCAATCCTGCGCCACTCTCCGCGGTGATTATCGGCAACCCGAGCAAAATCTTTGACGAGACAACGACGGCCACGCTATCCGCCGACAACTTTCAAATGTCGGGCTTTGTCGGCGATGAAAAGGCGGTAATCCCCAACTCCAAGACCATTATTGGCCTATACGATAGTCCCGAGGTGGGGAGTCACACGGTTTCCAGCGCCTTGACCGAAGCGGATTTCAGCCCGAATCCAGGGACCACTTTGACCAATTATCAGTTTCCCGTAGCTGCCACCGGCAATGGCACGATCACCGCTATACCCGCTCCGGAAAAACCACCCGTCATTGATGAGGGTACTGTGATCAAAGAGAAGGCAAAGGACGAGGTGGTAGGGGTTACCGCCGAGATCATCGCCTCCACACTCCCCGAGGATTTGACCAAGGAGTCCATGCAGTCAGAGGGCGGTAGCAAGGGTGCGGAGACCGCCAATGGCGAGGGGGATTCGGCGGATGAGAATAAAGAAAAAGAAAAAAAGGTGGGCGGTACGGACTCCGACCAAGAAAACGAACTACAGGAACAACCTCTCCTCTCCCTGGATAGCGGTGCTGTTGCCGGTCAAAACATGGTGTGCAAATGATGACTCCTACTTCGCAAACAACCTGGCCCCTCTCTCTCTCTTATCTTCGCGCCATGGCACGGAGCATGGCTGCCTCGTGTAGATCGCGGCTTCAGTCATCGTCGCTGCCCCAGTGGGCGATGATGACACCTCCCCCCCAAGGAGCGCGCTCTCTGGTTTTCCTTGGTCTCCTGGGCTGGTCGCTCATGGCGCTGGGCATCGGACCTGCTGACGCAGCTGACGCTCCGGCAGGCAAAGTTGCCGCAGTTGCCGGACAGGTGACGGCGGCCGGGGCTGATGGCGCCATCCGCCCCCTACGCAAGGATGGTTCGCTCTGCTCCGGCGATATCCTGAGCACCGGTCCCAATTCGCGGGTTCGTATCATCTTCAGCGATAATGGCGTCATCTTTCTGCGGCCATCGACCCGTTTTGTGATTAAGTCATATCAACACAAGGGCTCTGCCGAACAGGACGAGAGCGAATTCTCCCTGGTACGAGGCGGATTTCGCTCGGTCACTGGCGCCATCGGTCACTCCAACCCCAAGAACTATCGGGTCGATACCCCGGTGGCCACCATCGGTATCCGCGGCACGGATCATGAGGGCCGCTTTTGTGCCGGCGACTGTGCCGATCTGGTGGATATTGGCGTGACCGCCCCTCCTGACGGCCTGTACACCGGGACCAATGTCGGCCAGACGGTGGTGGGTGGTCAGGTGTTCAACGCCGGGCAGTATGGCTACACCACCCTTAGCGGCCCGACCACACCTTTGCCTCAACCACCTCCCATCTTGATCAAGGACCCCATGTTGCGCGGTTCGCTCACCGATAGCGGGGGGGCTGCCAAGAGTACGGAGGGTAGCCCGGGGGCAGCGGCGGGAGAGGATGCCGGCTTTGATGTGCCGGCGAAACCCCCTGCAACGCAAAGTGTCGACTGCCCGAAATAGCTGATTGTTTAGCCTGAAAGGCCATTTATGGAAAACAGAGAGTTGCCAACACCACCCTTTCCCAAGCAGTACGATGACCATTGCCAGCACTATCCCGACTACTTTCAGGCCATCAGTGCCTTGGTAAAACAACGGGAGGGGCATCCGGTCAAGAGCCAGAGCTATCTCGCTTATCAGGAGCAGATTGACGCGGTCTACGATCAGGTGCGCCTGCAGATCCTGAACAACGACTGCCCTCCTCGTCATCCCATCAGTTTCGGTACCTCAGGCTGGCGCGGCATCATCGGCACCGACATCTTTGTCAGATCCGTTGATCTGGTCACTCGGGCGATTATCGACATGTACGCGGCCATGGATCAATACCCTGACCTGAAGGCGGCGTTGGGGGTGCTCTCCCCGGTCGATGCCAGGGAGAGAGGGTGTGTCCTGGGCTTTGACAACCGTTTTGGCAATGAGATCCTGGCCGGTCACATCAAGGCCATGCTCACCGGGCATGGCTTTACGGTCCACTATACCGGCGAGGCCACCACCGGCACCCTCTCGGCGGCAGTCCTGGAGCTTGGTGCCGCCTTTTCCATCAATCTTACCCCCAGTCATAACCCCCTCC
>CAYSFY010000001.1:0-2126 GCA_964430285.1 uncultured Desulfobulbia bacterium | reverse complement strand
ATGGGGGCTTTAAGTTCAACGCCGCTGATGGCGGCCCTGCCGCGACGGTGATTACCGACTGGATCACCAAACGGACCGCGGACCTACTTGCCCTACCCCTGCCATCATCCCCGCCTGCCCGGGCGGCACTTTGCCACCCCTGCTCCGCGTTAGAGACCTGGAAGTCCCTGGTCCGCAAGGGGCAGGGAGTGCACGGCATAGACTATGACGGCATCATGGCCCGCTTTGCCCAGCGGCAGGATGTGGCCGTGGTCGTTGATTGCGTCCATGGGGCGAGCCGGGTCCATGTCGATGCGCTTTTTGCCTCGTTGGAGAGCCCCCGCCTGCATTTCTTGCGACGTAAGGCCGATCCCACCTTTGGCGGCATTGCGCCTGAACCCTCCACCGCCAATCTGGCCTTGATCCGCTCGGCCCTCGCCGCTCGGCCCGAGCCTTTGCAGATCGGGGTGATCATGGACCCGGATGCCGACCGCATCCGTTTTCAGGATCAGCACTCCGAGATCACCATGAACCAGTTCGGCGCCATGGCCTATCACTTTCTGCATGAGGTCAAGGGCAAGCGGGGCATGGTCGCCAAGACCGTGGCCACCAGTAACTTTGCCAACGCCATTGCCCGTGCCCTGCACGAAGAGGTCTTTGAACCGAGAGTCGGTTTTAAGGAGTTCAAACCGGTGATTCGTCAGGCCTTGGTCTGTTTCGAGGAGTCCGACGGGATCACCGTGATTGGCCACACCCCGGAAAAAGACGCCTATATCGGACTGCTCCTGGCCCTGGATATGGTCCTTACCTTAAACAAGGGGCTGACCGAGTACCTCCGCGAGTTGCAGGGGATCTACGGCCTCTATGCCCCGGACAAGGATGGGGTCGTGGTCAGCCAGCATGGGGAGGCATTGACTCGCACCCTGGCCGGTCTAGATCGTTATGGCAAGGGCACCGTGGTCGAGGTGAACGGAGAGCAGCGGACCATCGTCCAGACCATCACCGTTGATGGCCATAAGCTGATTTTAGACGATGCATCCTGGATTATGATCCGACCGTCGGGTACCGAGCCCAAGGTCCGTTTTTACGTGGAGGCGAGGAGTCAGGAGGGGAAGGAGGCCTTATTCGCCACGGCCCGGGGCATGTTGCGCGAACTTGGCCTGTTGTGAGGTGTGGTGTGGTGAGGGGGGCTTAGCTGTGGCCCTCGGCCACGAGGCCATCCGCCTCCAGGAGATAGACCAGGGTGCGCTCCTTGCCGCTCTTGGCAATGAATTTGGCAAGTGGAGTCGTGGTGCCGATGGCCACCTCGGGCATCGGTTCGATGGTGTCTTGCAGAATTTTCTCCACCGTCATGATGGTGTCGACAGCGATGGCGGTCCTGTTTCCCTTGGTCTCAAGGACCAGGGCGATCTCCTGGTCGGCCTGCTTTCTCGTCATTTCGGAGAACTGTTGAAAGAGGTGGATCATCTCCGCCAACTCATGGTCATGGGTCTTGTTGATCAGGGCGAGGGCCTGTTCGCGATGACCCTGCCCCAGTAACTCCTCCACCCGGATGGCAATCTGGTGGATGCGCTGGTGGGGCTGCTCGAATTTTTTTAAGAATTGGCCTTCGGTGAACGATTTCGGCTGGTAGTTGTCGTACCACTGGCCGAACTTGCATTGGTGGCAATCGGTGGCCAGATTGAACTTGCGGCCCTCATGGACCGAGAGCTCCAGTTCGTGCAACCAGTTGCGGTGGTCCTGCTCCCGCTGTTTGAGCATGGCGATCTGGTTGTTGATGGCCTCCAGGGAAGAGTCCATGCCCAGCCTGAGACGCAGGTCGATGAGCGGAGAGGTCTGGCCGCGGAGGTTGATGACCCCCCGGACATGGGCTGGTGCCTTGGGGATCTTGACCACATCCGGCATGGCGACCATGGTTTGTACGTGCGTGGTCGGCACCGCATAACGCTCACTCTTCAGTGAAAAGATCACCCACGGATACAGGTACAGTTCGTCCATTCCACCTCCCTCCCCAAATTTTTGATTCTACGACAATGTCGTACTACTTCCCGACTATGTGGTCTACACTTGGTGTATTGTCAAGTAAAAAAAAGCCTAGGAGTCTGTCGGACTTTTAGCATAGACATAGGCTGACATAAGTCCTTCGG